>JAAXXZ010000008.1 GCA_013334245.1 Candidatus Moraniibacteriota bacterium | reverse complement strand
TTCCTGATCTGAGCATCTTCACGGCTTGCCAGCGCACCTTCGGGATATTCGGATTCGAGGTGTATGCCATATCTTTGCATTAAACAGGTCAGTCTAGCAGGTGATGCAAAGGTATTGAAACATTACGCCCAGTTGACGCCGAGGCTATTTTGGGATACAACTAGAGGAGCGGTAATTCCATATACCAGCGTGTGTTTGTGCCCGTAGCTCAAAGGATAGAGCGTTTGGCTTCGAACCAAAAGGCTGCAGGTTCGAGTCCTGCCGGGCACACTGAGTGAAACGAAGGAGACCGAAGCGAGTGAACGATTTCACTCGCGTCAGGACTCGAACGTCGGAGGATATTCCCCAGCAGGAAAATATCCGAGACGGTGCCTAGACCGTTTTCCGCGACGGCGGGAAACGAGTCGAAGGAGAGTCCTGCCGGGCACACAAACGAAGTGACGGGTGACCGGAGGAAGCGAACGGTTTCGCTTCCGTCAGGGCGAGAACGCCGGAGCAGATTTTGTCAGCAGACAAAACGGCGAGGCGGTGCCCAGCCCGATTCGCGCGACGGCGCGATGAGAGGCGAGGGAGAGTCCTGCCGCGTAAAACACTCCGCTTCCTAGCGGATTGTCACGCGGCACAGCCGGGCACACTGAGTGAAACGAGGTTGGCAGGAGGAAACGAACGATTCCTATCTCCCGATATTCAGCCCGTCGAATCGGGCTTTTTTTGTTTCGCCTCCGAAACTTGACACGAATGCTTTATTATAATAAAGTACCGACATGAATACGAAATCGAAAACGTTCGTCCGCCTGTCGCAGGCCATCCTCTCGCTCCGAACCGAAAAGGAGGCCGCCTGTTTTCTGCGCGACCTGATGACCGAAGGCGAGCTTCGTGAATTTTCGAACCGTCTCCGCGCGGCAGAGATGCTCTCGGAGAAGATTTCCTACAAGGAGATCGAGGTCGAGACCGGACTCAGCTCGACGACGGTCGCCCGCGTCGCCAAGTGGCTCAACGGGAAAGAAGGCGGCTATCGACTGGTCATCGGAAGACTTCATCATGACACCCCACGATCACGGAGAGGGTTGTCTTGATGCTCGTTCATCCCGGACATGAAACCGACCCCCTCCGCCATCGGAGGGGGTTTCGTCTTGCTACCCGAAAAATGCAGGGCACAACGTTCCTTACCATTCAAATACCATGGATATTCTCACCGTCAAACCGTTCGAATCGCCCGATACCGTACGGGAAATCGCCGACGTCTATCGGAAATCATTCGGTGGATCACCGTGGAACGAAGGCTACCTTTGCCCCGCCTGCGGGCGAACATATCCTCTTTCCGCGAAAGAAGACCTATGCCCCGCCTGCGCAGAACGATCGAATTCGATTCTCCTGGTTGAGCACTGGCCTATCGGCCGCGTCATCTCGGATTTCTATCATGAGATGACGAAATCGGACTCGGTATGCGTCATCGCGCGATCAGAGGGGCATGTCATCGGTTTTGCCTGGGGCTATGCCGTTTTCTCCGGGCCGGATCTCGATATGCACCTCGACGCTCCGGGACTGCACGAATCGCTTTGTGGTCGGTATTTTTATCTCGACGAATGTGCGGTCGATCCAGACTTCCAAGGGAAGGGAATAGGAAAGACACTTCTCCGGGAGATCCTCGACAGACGAACCGAAGACCGCGTGATTCTACGTACAAAGGACCGATCGCCGATGTTTCATCTCACGGAAAAGGAAGGTGGCAGAACGATCCGGCACATCTCGGACGAAAGGGTTATCATGCGCCTCCTCTCACGTCCATGAAACAAAAGCAGCCTCACATCGAATCATGTGAGGCTGTTCGTTATTTCCCCGAGGAGAAAAGCCTCCTCGCCGACAGCGTTTCGGTTTCTGGCGAACAGGATGACGCTATCCCTCCCGGCACGGATTGCCGTGTCTCCATCGGTCCCGATGATTTCGCTGTTCCGAATTTCCTCGAAATCAGCGAATGTTTTGCTAAGAACGAAATGATCTGTGCGAGTCAGGTATAAGGAACGCATTCTGATATGTTTTTGGCTTCGCGTTACGACGGGCGCAGTAATGTGGCCGCGAGCCCTAAGGAAAGCCATAATGGTCCGGCGCGCGACCTTCTCCGAATCGGGATCTCCAAGATACCCGCATTCGGCACAGATTCCGATCTTTCCGATGCTGTTCATATAATAGTCGGTTCCGCCCGGCTCCACCGAATCAAACCCGGAGACGACCATGCTGATCGGCAGGTATTCCGTGATTCCCTTCGAGTTCGCCTCGCAAATGAGAAACGGCGAGCTATTCTCGGTAAAACTTGCGTGCAAATCGAGTAACGCGTCAGCTTGATCAAGATACTTTTTCAAAAACGTTGATCGACTGTATTCGTAGCTTCGGCTCTCCCCGTAAGTCAGCGACGCCGGGTCGCGGAACAGCCGATTCAGGTTTGCCTCCACATATCGAACCCCCGACCTGATAGCCCGCGGATTACCGAACCCATAGAAAACACGGCCACGGATGTTTCCCACATCAGCCATCACCGAAAGCAGCGCGTCAACACAACAACGCTCATCGCCGTGTACTCCCGCAAGCACGATACTCGTCGGTCCGGGCTCATCTCCGTTCAATTTTCGCATATCTTCATACATGCCAATACTTTATCGCAGTAAAGCATATGGGTCAACTATTCAATCATACCTCATAAATGAGTCCCATTCTCTCGCCCCTGATGGAGCTACCCGTCCCACGAGAATCCGCGACCGAAGTGTCCCCAAACCGCCGTGTCGGCGAAGCGTACGTTATCAAGGCCAAGCGTCCTGCGAAGCCCTTCCGGCGTCAGATCATATCCCTCGATCGGATATTCCCTCCCATCGACAAACGCGACCGCCATTACCGGATCGGGCTTCCCGATGGCATACGCGAGTTTCGTCACGACCTCGCACGCACCGAATTTTTTCAGATAGTCCACGGCGACCTTGCGTGCCATATAGGCACCGGAACGGTCCACTTTCGTATAGTCCTTCCCGGAAAACGAGCCGCCGCCGATAGCGACCTCCGGGCCGTAATTATCCACTATCAGCTTGCGACCGGACAATCCGGTATCGGCGTCGAAGCCGCCCCGGTCCCACTCGCCGGCCGGATTCACCAGATATTCGTCCGCATCGATGATGTTTCGGAGGTTTGAGAGGAGCTCCCCGTTTTTGCTGTGCTGGAAGCTCGCAAGTACGGTCTTCACCTTTCCGTCCGCTATCGTCACCTGCGTCTTCCCGTCGTACGGATAGATCCCGTACAACTCCCGGCATACCGTGCGCGCGAGTTCGTACTCGAGCGGCATCAGGCTTTCAGCTTCGGAAGTCGCATACCCCTTCATGATTCCCTGATCGCCCGCCCCGCCCGTGTCCACACCCTGCGAGATCTCGGGACTCTGTTCCACGATATTGGCTATGATACGGAAATCGCTTCCGACGATGTCACGAATGATGCGCTCCGCGTCTATTTCTGTACGTGACGTGACTTCCCCGTTTATCGTCACCAGTCCGTGCCCGCCCATGACTTCCACCGCGACGCGCGATTCCGGGTCCCCGGCACGATACGTATCGAGAAGGGAATCGGCGATGAAATCGCAGATCTTGTCCGGGTGTCCGGGACTCACGAATTCCGCCGTCCTTGTATGTGTCGCCATAAAACGAAAAACCTGCCCTCGGGCAGGAAAACAATGATTATCTTCCCCAAGGGGCTGGAATTGGCACCGTAACGGATGTTCCGAATGGTTGCCGGCGGATCGTCGAGCCAGTACTCTCCCCGCACTCTGGATAAGCATATTCAGTTGTAGTTCGGCCCGACGAGCCGCGTCATTTCATAGGTTTCCGTTACTGATGAAATCATCAACAAGATACTACCATCTTTTGCCGATATCGCAAACCGATAGTGTTATACTGTCCGTATGAAAAAATCCCTGCCCTTATCCGTGTCGATTGCCGCGATACTCATCGCGATAGGCGCATATTTCGGCACGAACATCCTCACAAATCCCGCGGCGAAGCCCGTTTCACCAATCGATGAACGGGCTACGACGGGTCCTGCCATCGAACCGCCGTCTCCGGAACCGGCAACGGAAACTCCGAAAGAAGCGATACCGTCGGACTCGGCCGTGGAGCATCGGGTCCCGTTCGTTCTCCAGGCACCGGGAGCGAAGTGGGACAATGCGATATTCCAAGACGGGTGTGAGGAAGCGTCGATGCTCATGGCAATCGGTTGGGTCCACGATACGGAATCCGTCACCGCCACCGTCGCCGCGAACGATATTACCACACTCGCGAATTTTGAGATGAAACGATTCGGATACCATCAAGACATCAGTCTCCCGGAAATCGTTTCCATACTACGAGAATATTTTACGTATGACCAAGCGATGCTTCTTGAGGATGTAACCCTCTCCGACATCAGGCAAGAACTTTCGGACGGGAACATAGTGCTTGCGCCGACGTTCGGACAGGCCCTGCGGAACCCGAACTTCAAGTCGCCAGGACCGATCACACACATGCTCGTCCTAACCGGCTACGATAAGTCGACAAAGGAATTCATCGTCAACGATCCCGGAACACGCCGTGGAGAAAACTATCGTTACACAGAAGATATTTTTTTTGAGTCGCTCTGGGCATATCCTTCGGGAACGACGCACCCGCCCATACCCTCGCCTTCCAAACGACAAAAATCTGTCATCGTCATCAACGGATCATAAGCCATCAGACATAAAAAAAATCCGCCGAAGCGGTACGCATGCCATAAGAAACCGGGCTCTGCATCAATCATCGATGAACAGGTTTCTCCCCTTCTCCATCTTCGCGGCCGTTCCCGGAACTGCCGTAAAAAGGATGTACCCGAAACACATGAATCCGAGTACGAGGATCAGCGCTCCCGGCGGACCGGATGAGCTCGTTCCCATTCCTGAAGATCCGGACAATACTCCGCCCATCTCGCCGAACGTTCCGGAGATCGAGTCCCACACGTTCCGGGCAGTCTCGTCGGAATCGAAGACGCCCATCATGAACCGTACACCTATCATGAACTGGACGCCCATGACGGACATGTGGAGCAGTTCCTTCGTAGCGGTGAGTCTCTTCACCATACGCGCGGGGTTACGGGTTGGTCCCGACCGCGATCCGCGTTCCGACATGCTTTCCCCCTTGAAAGCCCTGTATTGTACATCCAAGAACCGCTCGTGTCAAGTATCACGAAATTTATCCCATTTGATGGCTTTCTCCTGCGGATACTTCCGCCCTTTCACCACATGTGTCCGCCATTTCCCGCAGCAGGCTTTCGGTCTCTTCCCAGGAAAGACACGGATCGGTAATGGAGAGCCCGTCCGTATCTATTCCATCGGTACCCGTTTTTCGAATATCCTGATTTCCAGGTTTCAGGAAACTTTCCAACATGAACCCACGAAACCCCTCCCGTGCTTCACGATTCGACGGGAGCGACGCAAGAATCTCGCGCGTCACGACAATCTGTCGCGAGGGGTTTTTCGCGCCGTCGATCCGAGCGTTATCATGACTCGCGTCCACGATGACCGCCGGATCGGCAATGCCGCGCTCGCGAAATGCCGACACCGCCGATGCGATATGTTCCGCATCGTAATTCGGACCCGTCTCGCCGCCGCGCAAGACGAGATGTACGAAACGATTTCCCTCCGTGAACGCACTCATGGAAAACAGAGGTGAGAACTGCGGTGACCGCGATGCCGCCACGCCGTTTATCCCGACCGCAACGGAACCGCTTCCGGGATTCTTTATGCCGACAGGAATTCCGATACCGGAAGCATACGCCCGATGCTCCTGATCCTCGGAACTCCGCGCCCCGATGGCCGTCCACGAAAGCCACTGTGACAATACGAGTGACGGCGAAAGGAACAATGCCTCGTCCGCGATGGGAAGCCCCATGAGAACGATACGCTCCATGAGTGCCGCGGCACGTCGAAGTCCCTCATCCATGTCCGGCGGGGAAAACGGATCCGGTTGCACGAGAAGACCATTCCACCCGTCCACGGTCCTCGGTTTCTGCGTATAGACCCGCATGACGATTTTCAGACGGTCCGAGACGGCCCCCGAAACGGCGCGAAGTTTTTCGGCATAGGCAAGAACGGCATCTTCCGGCCACGCCGAACACGGACCGACGATAACCAACAATCGTCCGTCTTTCCCGGAAAGGATATCGCAAATTTCCCCGCGATCGGTGGCAATCATTTCCGTCGCTGCGGGAGACGGCCGAAATCCGACATTTCCTTGGACGCTTGCCATCATATGTTTCACATTAACCGTTCACCCGCAGGACATCGATGACCTTGCCGTTGATAACGAAGTTGTCCTCGTCGGTGAGGAAAATCGGCTTGTGTTTCTTGTCCGACGACTCCGGCAGAAGCGCGATATTTCGACCGTCGACGCTTCGGAAGGTCTTGACCGTGGCCAGCCCGTCGATGACGACGAGCACCTTGTCGCCGTTGTCGTAGTGCTTCCAGGTGGAATCGACCAGGATGAAGTCGCCGTCGCGTATCGTCTTGCCGTTCACTTTGGCACGGTTCATGGACGTACCTGATACCTGTATCGCGAACACGTTCCGGGAATCACGCACGATCCGTTTGGAAACCTTTATGTATCCTTCCACGAACTGATCGGCGAACATCGTCGCCGCACCCGCGTTCGCCATGCCGAACACCGGAACGTCAAGGAACGTCTTACCCGTCACTTCCTTGAGGCGGATGCCGCGATTTTCTGCGGTACGTTCGATGAACCCCTTGCGCTCAAGCTCGTTGAGATAGAGAAAGAAACTCCGAAGACTCTTCAATTTAAGTCCGAGGGTACCCGTCCGTTCCTGCAGTTCGCGGACCGTCGGCATCTCCCCCTTCTCGGAAAAGAAGTCCTTGATCGCCTGCAGGACGATCTGTTGTTTCGGCGTGAGCAGTTCCATATATCTCTGTTTACTCATCTTACATAGAGTAGTATATATCGTGAAAAAACTCTGTCAAATATACCTCTTATAAGCCATTTTCTCGTGTCGAATTTTGATGAAAACCGCACTCGGAGTAGAATTACGGTGTCATCCTTAATCGCAATCACTATGATCGGCTTGCTGTTTCCGCTGATTCTTCTCATCGTCGTTCTTCTCGCCTCGTCGCTGCGCGTCCTGAACGAGTATGAGCGCGGTGTCATCTTTTTCCTTGGAAAATGCACGGGCGTCCGCGGGCCGGGACTCATCATCCTGATACCAGTCTTCGAGAGAATGACGCGTGTCGTCCTCCGTACCGTGACCATGGACATCCCCTCGCAAAAGATCATCACCAAGGACAATGTCTCGATCGACATAGCGGCCGTGGCGTACTATCACATCATCGACCCGATGAAGTCGGTCATCGCGATCGAAGACGTGTACAAGGCGGTGAACCAGATCTCGCAGACGACGGTCCGAAACGTCGTCGGACAGTTCAATCTCGATCAGCTGCTCTCGCAGACCGTGGACATCAACGCGCAGATCAAGAACGTCATCGACCAGCATACGGAGCCGTGGGGCGCGCAGGTGACCGCGGTGGAAATCAAGGATATCGCGCTTCCGGACAACATGCAGCGTGCGATGGCCAAGGAGGCCGAGGCGGAACGCGAAAAGCGCGCCAAGATCATCGCGGCCGACGGCGAATTCCAGGCAGCCATCAAGCTTGGCGAGGCCGCCGACATCATCTCGACCCATCCCGTCGCGCTCCAGCTCCGCACCCTGCAGACGATGGCGGAAATCAGCGTCGAGAAGAATTCCACGATCATCTTCCCGGCCCAGTTCATGACCACGGTACAGGAAGCGTTCAGGATGATCCACGAGGACGCGTCAAAGAAATAGTACACTCCAAATCACGGGAGAAAACTCCGCCCCCATCCCCACGCCCCCTCATTCGTCCTTGCATCCCGTCCGTCTTTGCGAGGGCGGACTCGCCCGCGGCAATCCACCCCATTTTTTCTTTCCTCGTCTGTTTTTTTTGGATTGCTTTGGTCAAAAATTCCCTCGCAAAAACCAAAGGAACCCTCCTCCATTTCAAAATTCCTGCCCGAATACTAAAGCATAGCGTTGCAGGCGGACAAAATTTGAAATTCTTGATCACTCGTATCGCAACGCGTCAAGGGCGGAAATCCGAGTTGATCGCTTTGCCGGATATATGCCAGTAACAAAGCCAACGAAAAACGAGAGGATCATGATGGCGCATGCAAACGTAAATGGAATGAAGGACACTTCTATATATCCGAGTCCAGAAAACATACTAAGAAGAGAAAGCGTGAAACCGACTATTTTTCCAAGAAGATACCCGCTCAATAAGCCGAAGATACCACCAAAGATACCCATAATCAAGGATTCCGTCAGAAACAACTCCCTCACTTCGAAGGATTTCATACCCATCGCTTTCATGAGCCCAACTTCACGAGTTCGTTCAAGAAGTGAAACTGTCAACGTATTGAACATACCGAGTGCGGATATCGCAAGAGCCATCATCCCCAAAACCACAAGCGCCGTTCTTACTGTAGCAAACAAAGAATTGATCTGAGCGACTGTATCTGCCACAGAACGAGTCACATACCCCATTGCTTCAACATTTTTTCGTGCATCTGGTAACGAAGTTTGGTCCCGCGCTACCGCTTTTATCTGCGAATAATTCATGATACCAAGCGAGCGAAGATCAATAAAAGGAACATAAAACGAAGGAGACCCCTCATCTGGCGTGACTCCGACTATAACATATTCAGCTGGAACGGATTCTATCTTTTGTTCCGGGCTCGATAAAAGTTCACCGACAACAATGAATGAAACGGAGAAAGACTTTCCGACGGCATCTCGTTCTTCCACACCCAAGATCTTGAGCGCTGAGCGATTCACAACAGCCTGCCGTCTTGCTTCAGTAGCAAGTTCGACTGCGACAGTACCATGTGAAACATCAACATCGGATTCCGAATTGAGGGTTACCCAATCCGAATTCAAATGCATCGCATCCGCATATCCTTCACGTACCGTCGTTTGCATGTCCCCCGAAACAGAGACATCCATTCCAATCTCGGCAAAATATCCAACGCTACGAGTCTGTTCGCCTTGCTCGTCGCGAAGCACCATATGTTTTCCACCTTCACAATCCCCTTGTGTGGCCGTATCGCACAACTTCTCTTCCCACAGCAGCACATCAGCCTTCATCCATTTCCCCAACTCAGTTCCGTCTTCCGCTGTTCCGGCTGTTCCAGCGCCATCTGTCGAATCATACGAGTCGCCCCAGTATTCTCCCCCTTGTCCGATACCTTTGGTGTACCCGATTAATTTCGAATTCAATTGCGGTGCTTCTCTAACTCTAACCCATGCCGATGCACCAATCGAAAAGTCTGCGTCACGTATTTTTTCATTGAATGCCATAATTGAACCGGCATCGACAGATCCTTCGGTTCGGTTCGGCGCGACAGATCGATCAAAAGAAATCACATCGCTTTCGAAAATAGCACCCCGGACAGGCTGTATAGCGGATTGTTTCAGATATTCGGATGTAACTCCATATGCAACCATATCGGAAACGGCATTGTTATAATTCACCCTTCCAACGACTGAAATAAGAGGCATGGCTGATTCAATCGAAACGATGTCTTTCATATCCGATAAGGTCTTATCATCGATCGTCACCTTTCCCTCAATCTGCGGAGACACATCAAACTGACGCATTTCCTCTAATCGCGCTACCCGACTAATGACCAACTGCTGCAAACCGTATCCGATAGACACCAGAAACACAATCACGCCGATACCGATTGTCATACCACCGACTGTAATAATCGTTCGTGTCCGCTTAGCCTGCATATTCCGTATGGAAAGCTTCATAAGAGCGATTCTCGAAATAGATCCCTTCCGATGCGCGCCAAATATACGTGCCCCAAAAAAATATGAAGCGGCCAAGGGGCGCGATAACCATGCGACAAAAGGCCGTGGGAAAAAGCGCCATGCAAAAAACCACTTCAGGGCTTCGACAGTCAAGTATAAGACGAGCAGTGCCAAAAACGACACCATGCTTATGACGGTGGAAAAGATGTCAGATACTTTATTGAAAAATACTGTCATGTTTAACAAAATCAGTTTTTTATGATATCTCAACTCCGCGCTTTCCAATAATCCGATGCATGAGTGCCTCTCGGTCTCCTTCGGTGTACTTCCCCACAATTTGACCATCACACATTCTTATTGCCGACTTGGCAAAGCCGATATATTCCAAGTCATGCGTCACCATCAGTATGGTTTTCCCTTTTTTTTCGTTCATAAATTTGAGAAGATGCATCAGTTCTTGACCAGATTCGAAGTCCAAATTTCCGGTTGGCTCATCCGCGATTATAAAGTTTGGATCAGTGGCAACTGCGCGTGCCAATGCGACCCGTTGCTGTTGGCCCGAAGAAAGTTCCATCGGAATATAGGCCTCCCATTGAAGCATACCGACAAGGCCTAATGCTTGTCGTGCAAGTAGAGACGCCTTACGATCTGATTCGCCAAGCATCGTCAAGGGAAACGCCACGTTATCCAGAACCGACAACGAACGGATCCAATTCGATTGCTGATATATCATACCAATTTGTCGCTTCCTAAAATCTGACCTATCATCTTCACCCATTTTTGAGAAAGTAACGCTGTCAGAATAAGATATTGCGCCACTGGTGGGTGATTCTAAACCAAGAATAGTATGTAATAAAGTCGATTTACCACAACCAGAGGGCCCAAACAACACGAGAAAATCACCTTCAGAAACGTCAAAATCGATACCGCGAAGAATCTGCACGTCGTTCTCGCCGACATGAAAAGATTTATAGATGTTTTGCACACGAAGTACCCGCTGTGTCATATCGATATCAGTTCTTTTTGTCTCTCGTACATCTGAAGTTCGTTGTGTACCGTTCCCTTCCTCTCTGTCTTTGCGAGTCCCGTCTGCGGGGCGTGGCAATCCAGGTTTCTGCTCCCGTTCCCTCTCCGTCTTTGTTCCCCTGATCACCGTCATTCGCGAACGACATGACTGGTCCTGTAGCTCGCGAACGACGTGACTGGTTTGCCTCGGTCATGAATATTCATATTCATTCCTTCGCAAAGACCGAAAGACCCCCTCCCCAGTCCCTTCATCTCACCTTCCTCCCCCAAATGAGCCAAGGAACCGGAAGGCCTCTCTGAGGTTGGAGATTACCAGATCGAGCGCATTATCTATCGTTTTCGGAGTGATGGTGACCGTATCGATCGAATGACCGATATTTCCAGCCGCATCCGCGGAAATGGTCCGCAAGTGATACACCTTCGACGGCGACAACCCGGACACGATCACAAGATGGTTTGTCGTAAGGTTACCGTCCTCCTGGGTTTTTTGAGCATACGCCGTACCCGTCCCTTCACCGAACTCTACCTGACTCGTCGCGGGCTCGTCTGTATTCCACGATACGACTGCTTGTGCCATAGACTCTTGAGACGATGATGTCACCGAGGGAACGATGGCTGTCTTTATGGAAATACCGGACATCTGCGGTGGTCGGGTGTCGGTGGCGGTCGTCAATCGCTGGCTATCGGATACCGCCTCATTGCCAGCCTTGTCCCGACCGCGCACGGTAAGCACGTAGCCGGTTTGTGGAAGCAACCCGCGAATGATCATTTTGTGTTCGCCAGTCGTCAAGGCCACAGAGACCTCATCGCGCGATGCGTCCGGCTTTCCTTCTGGCGCATACGAGACGATGGAAGAAATCTCAGTGTTCGTAATCCACGTGACGAGTATGGTGGACTGCGCCGTATTGGCGACTTGTTGGATACGGACATTTGAAATTTTCGGCCTCGGAAGCGTAGCGAAGTCGAGCACAGTCCCTTCGTATTCCTTCCCATCGGCGTCAAAGGTGTTTATCTTGTAATAATATTTCGTGCCATCTTGCAGTCCGGGTAGTTCAGCTGTATACGTCGTTTCCGATGATGAAGTCGAAATAGTTTTGCTCCCACCGAAGCCCGTCGTCGGACCATAGAAGATCTTCACTTCGGATGCGCCTTTGGACGTGAACCGGACGAGCGCAGAATCCAGTCCGATATTTCGTACGGAAACATCTTTCACGGTCGGGGCATCGGCAGTTTGGAAACTCTGCTCCTCGCTCTCACCGGTATTGCCGTCCTCATCGGTCCATTTGGCCCGGTAATAATACGAGGTACCGGCATCGAGATTGGTCAGATTGACCGAATGACTTCCGGTCTGGTCCGAATTGGAGATCTCATCCTCTCCATACTTTCCCCGTTTCGTCCCATACGCAATTTTTGAATCGGCACTTCGGCTCGTCCCCCACGAAATCGTCGCCTTGCCGGTCGTGATATCGTTCACGTCTGGGCCTTTGTCGAGTGTCGGCGGAGTCGTCCATTTTCCGGTCGGTACAAGCGTGACCGCATTCGATCCAGAGCTTCGAGCATCCGCACCGTCTTGCACGTACACCTTGTAATAATATTCCCGCGACTCCGGTGTCGTATCGACATACGAGAGTCCGGCAGTAGAACCGACAGAAGAGAAGGAGATGCCGTCCGTCGAACGATACACGAGATACGAAAGATTTCCGGCGCCCTGATACGCGGGAGCGCCCCAGGTCAGGGTCACATTCCACTGGGAGAGTGATTTGATAGACGAATCCGAAGCAACGATATTGGTCACATTGTCCGGGTCGGTCGAATCGAGCGTGAAGCTCCCTTCAATCTTGTTTGAGGGCGAATAGTTCGGTGTATCCGCATCGTCGACTGCCACGACGACCACCGTATTGACTCCTTTGTTGACATTCGGCAACGCGGAAGCGGGAACCGATGTACTCGTACCATTGTCGATATAGGTCGATGCGTTCCCTCGCAAGGTGGCAAACGTCGCCGGAGGTTGTGTGTTGATCATGTAATAATAGTGCGAGACGGCACGACCCGAAGAAGCGGTTGCTTCCGGCCACGACAATGCGTATTCGTTCGAGGTTGACGTCGATGGCGCTATCGTGACCGTGTCCATACTCCCAAAGGCAGGTGCGATGCCACCAAAGGCGAGATTGCACGTCCGAATCGTTGAATCGGACGAGGGGTTTCCGGCCGCATCGACAGAGCGGAAATACACGATGTTATTGCCAGAAACAATCGAGCCACTATCTTGGGCGTCCGTCAACGCATACGATACATCGGCAAGTGGAAAATAATCACCGATACCCAAAACCGATTCTGTCGTCGTGCCCCGCCATGTGCCGGTCGTCGCATTGATCTGATATTGCCACCCGAAAATTCCCGCATGACCATCGGTCGCAGCAGCGGAACCATCTGTCGGCCACGAGAAGCTCATATCCACGACATTTGAGAATGAGCCGGACGCACACGAGATATATGACACGTTCGTTGGTGCCGAGCCGTCATACCGAAACGGAAACGAGGCACTGTCCCCGCCAAACGTGTTGCCAGAATTATCGACCACCTTGACCGAAAAATAATACGACGAGGTGGAAGAAACGAGCCACGGCGAACCGCGAAGCACGGCCGACGCGAAGTCGATAGAGGTCGAGGACACGATAAACTGACAATCCGTACCTGCGATACTCGCCGGACTCGCACCCAAGAGACCCTTGCTCGTGGCTGGATCACCCGAGGGGTCGGTACCAAGGTAGAGACAATATCCCCGCACGCCCGAGCCGGACGGATCGTCCGCGCCCGGAGTCCACGAGAAGTACGGCTCCGCGCTATTCGTCCGATCGTCCGGAGCGACACCGACGGTCGTCCCGCTCGTAGACCGTCGCATGACGATACCCGATGCATTCATGACTGGCCGTTCGGTATCGGTCGTCAGCCCGATGGATACATGAGGAATACGGGGCACGTCGGCACTGTCTCCGTTTCGGAATATCGCACGGAAAGAAATCTTTTTGGATCCGGTCGGGAAGGATTGCATCGCAGTCCGCGTGAGCTGAGCCGGTGTATTCGCATGCGTCAAAGATGTATCCCCTGCCGTCTGCCAAACAGATCCATCCCAATACTTCCATGTGTTGCCAGACTCGCAGGCCGACCCGTCGTCATCGCAGAACTGATACGAGATACTGGCATCGCGGACATGCGTCGCATCTTCGGTACAGACCGATCCGGCAAGAGACCCTTCGCAGAATGTATCCCAGGTATTGACCAGGATATTCGAATACGCCACGCTCGGATAGGTAAAAAAGGTGCCTTGCCGTACCAAACTGAAATCATCCGCATGAAGCGATTTCCCAGTCAGAGCGATAATGCCATATTCACGCAAGCTCGCCGTTCCCGTCACGGTTGCCGACAATTTCCACCAGCCCGACCCCTGGTCGGTATACGTCGTAGCGATCGGGGTACCACCGACTTCGAGCGAGGCGACCGTCGCATCGACGGTCCCGCCGACATGACCCACGGTCGCGTCGGAAACAAAAACCGAAAAATCATAGGTCGCCGTATCACCCACATTCACCCGTTGAAACAATTTTCCATCAGAAACGGGGCCCACCGAAAAGATAGTTCCGCCGGCCGCAAAGCGGCCGGAAGAAGAGGAGAAAGATGAAGAGATAGCTACGGGATCACTGGCGCAGCGAAACCCGACGCTGTTGTACTGACTCCCCGGCGTATTGAACAAACTCAGTGCGAATACCCCTGCATTCGACGTACCGCCCCAACCCCCGCCACGACAGAAAGCGTATGCCGTCGTATTCGAAGCGGTACCATCGGAATAGATTTGTCCGACACCGGTTGCCGACGCATACGAGCTGTGTGCGGGACGTGTCTTGTCATACGAAAGCGTTCCGTAGGTAGTAAGCGCGGTAAATTCACGCCAGCCGAAGCCCGGTGTGGCACCGGTTGGCTGATTCTTCCCCTGAATCGTATCATTCGTCCACTCCCAGACATTGCCCGCGATGTCCCATATCGGAGCCCCATTGGACAGTGTCAAAACGCGCTTCTGATTGCCAGCAGTGCCACTTGAACCGGAGGCGGTATTAGAAGGGCAACCCGACGGACTTTCGGACGTTCCGGCAGAATCGGTATAGGCACAGGCATTGTTGCCGGTATCGGTCGAGGATGCGATCCGTGCCTTGGCCGGTGCATTGTCATTGTGCCCGGCAAACAAATAGCCAGATCCGACGGACCCGAGTGTCCAGTTGGCGTCTTGTGCCTCGGCATCGCGGGCGATCGTCATCCATTCATCATTGGTCTGAAGGTGCGCGGACGTCGTACCGACCGAGACCGTCGAACATCGCGTGATCGCACTGGTCTGTGTGACATTGGCAATCGGATATCCCGAAGCTACGGAAACGACCCGCTTGCCGTTCGCCGTAGTACAGGCCGATGCGTTATCGTCGTAGGTATTGTAGGAACTCACTTCCGGAGTGGTCAGGCCGATCGCGGGCGTTCCGGTCGCGGCACACTTCGCTTCGTATTTCATCGCGAGGAAATTGCTCGTAGAATACGTGCCGTTTCCAGGAACCTCGACCCAGCCCGACGGTGGCGCAGCAGCCACGCTCCACGAATCGGTATTCGTCGCAAAGTCAGGATTGGCAAATTCGTTCGCCCCCGTCGCTCCGCCGGATGGGTGTGCTCCGGTATCGTCAACCGCCACGAGACTCGTCGCGTACTGCCCAGCAGTCGATGCCGACAGCGACCACACCTTAGCGGTGTCATTGAGTGCAAAAATACGTGGGATAGCCTCGGAAAGGATAAGATACGCTCCAGCGACCGTTCCCATGCCCATAAAAAATAACGCCAGCATATTGAACTGGAATCGATTGAATCGAAACCGTGGCGCTAGGAAATATCGTTTTGTTTTTTCGGTGAAGTTCATCATCGGTTTTGTTCGGCACTCTCAAAAAACCAAAAGTAAAAAATGGGGAGCAGAATCTATCGAAAGAATAGCATACTTTTTCTACAAATTCAAAAAATAACATGTCAACCTGTCCTGTCCGTCCTCCTACCCGTTCACCCCGTCCCCTCCGTCTTTGCGAGGATGTACTCATCCGTGGCAATCCAGTCCCCGCCCCCCCATATTCCCCGTCCGTCTTCCCTCCCCCTTCTGTCTTTGCGAGGCTTTGCGAAGCAATCCAGTCCCCGCCCCCCCCTCTGTCCCCCATCCGTCTTTGCGAGGATGTACTCATCCGTGGCAATCCAGGTTCCCGTTCCCATTTGTAAATTGAAGAATTGAAAATTGTTCGATTTTCCCGTTCTCTCTGGATTGCTTCAGTCGCAGACTCCTTCGCAAAGACAGACCTTGATTTTCATTTCTTCACTTCCCGTTCCCGAAATATCCGTTCGGTCAGATGCTTGGCAGTCGCATGCTTCAGGTGCCCGCGAATCGAAGACTGCGTCCGCTTCAGAGACTCCTCCGATACCATGTCCTTGCGCGCCAATTTCACGGTCTTACGATACTTTCTGCGCATACGGATGAGTGTCGAACCGCGCACCATCATATGATCATAAAAAATCCGATACCCGACAAACGGTATTCCTTCTCGCACATTCCGTATGATCGTTTTCTTCGGATGCAATTCCAATCCCAGTTCACGATACAGAAATTCGCCAATCTCATCCCGAACGTGACGGAGATGCGCCTTGTCTGGATGAATAATCAGGAAATCGTCCATATATCGTGCGTACCACTTTTCACGAAGCGTCTCTTTCACAAAATGATCGAGTATGTCGAGATAGATATTTGCAAACAACTGACTGGTTAAATTGCCGATTGGAAGACCTTTTCTCAGCTCCACTGAGACAGCCGGCGTCTCGTGTGCTTCCACATCCTGAAACAGCGTGCCCTGACCGGATACGGAAGTAGCGGTCAAATGTGGCTTCGCCGTATCATGTGTTGTAATTATTTTTCGAACAAGATCACGTGTTTTCCCACACCGAATGCGTTTTTCTACGATAGAAAGAAGTGTATCCCAACTGATACTCTGAAAATACTTCTGCACATCGCATTGCAAGACATACATCTCGCTTTCCCGTCCATACATGGATCGAGCGGAGGAAAGAAATCTTTTCACGCGTTTCGCGCCGAAGTGTGTCCCCTTGCCGACTCGACACGCGTATGAATCGAGGATGAACCGCTTCTCGAATATCGGCCCTATCGCGCCTACCAGAGAATGTTGAACAACACGATCCTGAAACGCCGGAGCCGAGACTTGTCTCGTCTTGGGTTCGAAAACCATAAATCGGGTATAGGGCGCAGGCCTGTATCGTCCTGATTCGAGCAGATATTTTAATCTGCCTAGTTCGTATTCCAAATTATAATCAAATGCACAAACGAATCCTTGTTCTTTCTTGCCTTGTCGTGCCTTGGTATACGCCCGGAGCAACGGCTCGATTTCACAAATATATTTGAACATATGAAAAGACGTTCTGATTCTCTTCTGCCTATTCCCCTTCCCCGTCCGTCTTTGCGAGTCCTGTCTGCGGGACGAAGCAATCCAGTCCCCGTTCCTTTCTGTCTTTGCGAGACCCGTCTGCGGGGCGAAGCAATCCAGTCCCCGATCCCGTCTTTGTTCCCCCTGGTCACCGTCGTTCGCGAACGACATGACTGGTTTGCCGCGCTCGCAGACTCCCTCGCAAAGACAAACCCCGATTTGCCACTCCCTTTCTGAACCCATTTCCCCCGTGCCTCATGATGCACCGCAAAAAAGGCACGGGGATACAGGCTTCGTGTTTTCCCCCGATTCGCGGAAACCGAATACTCCAGCACGGCAATCGCCGATACATCCCGAATCGGGCGACGGAAAGGACCTTGTGATCATTCGGATCATCCGGGATACGCATCCGTAGGCACGCACCACACATCCGGCGCAGTTTCGAGACTTTCGTCCCATGCGTTCATCACTGGCGCAGCGAAACCCGATGTTGTTGTTCTGATTCCCCGGCGTATTGTTCAAATTCAGTGCGAATGCTCCTGCATTCGACGTATTGTTCCAATTCCCGCCACGTTAGAAAGCGTATGCCGCGCGCTTCGGTCCTCCCCTCATGCATACGGTATCATACCCTCTTTGACGATTCCATCCATGCACTCAGCATACGTCCTATCTCGTTTATCTTGTCCACACCAGCCGAATATTGCCCCACGCTTACGAACCTCAAATCCTTCGCAAGACGGAGCAGTATGCGCACCACATCAAGATCATTCGATACCTGTTTTTGAAAAGCGATTCGGTCCGCTCCGCTCCTTTTGTTAGCTTCAATAACGGCGATAGTCATAGAAATCGCGCGATCTTCGATCGCACGCCCCAAGACCAGACGATGACTCTGTGGTATACGGTTTATAATCGGATAAAGCCATAAGACGCACTCGTACGTTTTCTGAAAGATAAGGAGTTTTTCATGCATATTTGGGTGTATACCATTTTTATACATCCTGTTCCTACTATTATTCTCATCCCCATCCCCATTCCCGTTCCCTCTCCTCCGTCTTTGCGAGACCCGTCTGCGGGGCGAAGCAATCCAGGTTCCTGTTTTTGTTTTTTCGGGATTGCTTCAGTCGCAGACTCCTTCGCAAAGACGAAGTGAGTCTTTTTCTGTTCTCATTTCTGCTCCCTCCCCGTCTGTCTTTGCGAGGATGTACTCATCTCCGTGGCAATCCAGTCCCCAATCCCGTCTTTGTTCCCCTGGTCACCCTCGTTCGCGAACGACGTGTCCGGTTTGCCGCGCTCGAAAACTCGCTCGCAAAGACGAGACGGTTTGGATTGCTTCAGTCATGAATATTCATATTCATTTTTTCGTAAAGACCGAGGGAGCAATACTGAATTATCATCCCAACATCACAGCATACGCGAAACAAGTGCGCGAGGCACACTGCCTCGACGCGGTCGTTCACATCCATATTCTATTTGAGAGTCCCCTCGGAAGCGATGAATTCGAACAACGGACGCATGTATTCGTCGAAATGCAGGTCTTCGCGCGCAAGAAATGAGAGAAGTTCTTCGCTGTTTCGATCGAAAGCGACGATCTCCCCGAATTCCGGCTCTTCGCCCGATTTCCGAAGCCCTTCGGCGAACGTCTCATACCGTTTCATGTATCCTGCCGCCGTCTCGCCGAGCATGACCCGATAGATGACCGACATCTTCTCGCGCGGACCGCCTTCCTTGAAATATACCGGAGCGAACGACAAGACACGCTGCGTATCATCGGCGTCTATCCCGAGCTCCTCCCGCAGTTCTTTTTTCGTGTTATGGTCGAGATCGAAGACGCCGTCGCGGATATCGTGATCGTCGATTCCTCCCCCGCAAAGCTGATACCGGCCTGCATTGGCAGTATGCTTACCCATTTTTCCGAAGATGACTTTCCCATCCGACGTCTCCACAAGCGCGGCGGTATGGATGATCCGTATCCCGTATCCTTCCGGACTCCGGACATCGCGACAGAACAGGTTGTGTGCGAAGTCGGTCCGCGAGACAATCACTTCGATCATGTCCGCCGTCTCGGTCATTTTGGTCACCGTAAACACCTCGCCTCGCGTATACGACCGTCCACTTCGAAGCAGTTCCTCCCAATAGTCATCGACATCTTTCTGTAAATCGGCCGGAAGCAAAACATGCCCACCGTCGTACCGGACGGTGAGGTGCTTTTTAAGTTTGGAAACGATGATGTCATTCATACCTCAACGCCTCTATCGGGTTGAGTCTCGCGGCGCGGCGTGCCGGATAATACCCGAAAATGATACCGATCACGGCAGAAACTCCGAATGCGAGCACGACCGATATTCCGGACACCGAAGTCGCCACGCCACCGAACCGCGTCAGAAGCGCCGCGGCTCCCCATCCGAGAACGACTCCGACAACTCCCCCGAGAAACGTAAGCGCCACCGACTCGGAAAGAAACTGCCGGCTTATATCGCGCCGCTTCGCTCCGATAGCCTTACGAAGCCCGATTTCACGCGTCCGCTCCGTCACGGTCGTCAGCATCATGTTCATGATTCCGATACCACCGACCAAAAGCGATATTCCCGCGACCGCCCCCAGAAGAAGCGTGAATGTCTCAGTCACCGAGGATGCCGTCTCGACGATATCAGACTGATTCATAATACGGAAATCCGCACTGTCCTCGTCGACGATATCGTGCCTCGCAAGTAACAGTTCCGTGATATCCGCGGACGCCTGATCCATGATTGACTGGTCCGAGACGGTTACACTGATCATCGAAAGCGCATCAGAACCCGTCAAGTACTGGGCTGCAGTTGACAAAGGGACGTACACGACATCGTCGGCGCTGTCCATTCCGGAACTTCCTTTCGAGACCGTCAGACCGAGTACTGTAAAATCGATGCCGTTAATGCGAATCTTCTTACCAGCCACATCCGTCTCGTCGGGAAACAACTCATCACGCACATCCGGACCGATAACCGCGACTTTGGACCGACGAGTATCATGGGCATCGGTAAAAAAACTACCCGATTCCAATTCGATGTTTCTGACCGTCACATACGATGGCAGCGTTCCAGTTACACTCGTTCGCGTATTCGATCCGCCGGACACTACCTGATAATTCCCAGATACGGACGGTGCGACAGCCGAAAGGAACGAGACGTCGGACTCGATCGCCTGCGCGTCCTCGAGTGTGAGCGACGTCGACGATCCCTGCCCCTGGCTCACGGTCTGACCGGGACTCCGTGCAAATCCGGGTCGAATCATGAGTAAATTCGATCCGATCGACTGGATTCGATCCTCTACGGACTTCTGGGCACCCTGACCGACCGCGATCATGGCGATGACGGAACCAATTCCGATTACGATGCCAAGCATCGTAAGCCCGGACCGGACCTTATTGGCCAGAAGTGCTATAGAAGTCTCGAGGATAATATCGGAAAACAGCATAGTAGAAATATTTCAATCGTTCCGTACCTCTCGGTTCGGCATATCCGAGACGATTTCCCCGTCACGAATCGTGATAATCCGGTCCGCATACCGTGCGATTTCAGCCTCATGCGTAATCAGGATAATCGTATGGCCTTTCTCCCGGTTCAGGCGTCGAAATGCCTTCATGACCAGAACACCGGTCTTCGTATCAAGGTTCCCCGTCGGCTCATCCGCGAAAACGAGAGACGGATTGTTCACAAGCGCCCGTGCGATAGCGACGCGCTGCATCTGTCCGCCTGACAGCTGATTCGAAAGATGCTCCCACCGCTCTTCCGGAAATTCGACCGCGCGAAGTGCGTCTTCGGCCTTCGCCTGCCTATCGGAACGAGGCACTCCCCCATAGACGAGCGGTAACGTAACATTGCGCAAGACACTGGTCCGCGGAAGCAGGTTGAACGACTGAAAGACAAAACCGATCTTCTGGATGCGGACATTGGCAAGCTCATCCTCCGAGAGGTGGGAAACATCCTTCCCGTCAAGAAGGTACGTTCCGCCAGTCGGCAAATCAAGCAGCCCGAGGATGTTCATAAGCGTCGACTTTCCACTGCCGGACGGCCCCATGATAGCCACAAACTCCCCGTCGCGAACCGAGAATGTCGCACCCGAAAGGGCCGCGGTCTCATTATCCCCGTTGCAATAGATTTTCGAGATGTTTCTGCATTCAATCACAAAACGTGCATGAAAAAGGAAAAGGAATCACATGCCTGGCGGGCGTCCGCCACCCATACCCGTACCACCCATCATCATGACTGAACCGGATTGCTTCTCCGATGAGGAAACTGACGCGGAGGACATTTCTGTCCGAATGACAACTTCCTGCCCTTCGAGAATCCCCTTCGTAATCTCGACGGATGTATCCGTTGACAGTCCCGTCTCCACCGTGACCCGCCGATCTGACCCGTCGTCGGAACGGACGACGACAAACGAAGCACCAGACCGATCCGTCTTCACCGCGGCAATCGGAACCGTGACCGCCCCAGTCTTTTCTTCGGTGACAATCTCCACGTCAACGCTCATTCCCGGTTTCAAATCCTCCACCGACAGGGAATCGAACGTGAGCTCGGCATTGTAGGTAACGACGTTCTGAGAAACCGTCCCGATGGTGTCGATTTTAGAAACGGCTCCTTCGACAGTCTTTCCATCGATTGCATCAAACGTGAGCGTCACGGTATCCCCCGTCTTCACGCCCGCCGCATCCACCTCGTTGAGCGAGATTTTGGCATACAGCTCCTTGCTAATGACCGAAGCGACCGCATCATCTCGCGACACCGAATCACCGGCTGAAACCGACAAGGACGTCACGACCCCATCGAAGGGCGCACGAATATTATAATCTTCGAGTTCCTCCCTCGCGTCGGCCAACTTATTTCTCGCCTGTGCGACAGCGATTTCTTGCGACTGCCGATTCAGTTTGTCGTCCTTCGTTTCCTTGTCATACAAATCTTCCGTCTGTTTCATCTTGATTTCGGCACTCCGAAGAGAAAGGGTTGCGTCGCGAACCGCCTTCACCGCGTCGCCCGTATCAAGCACCGCAATCAGATCCCCTTCCTTCACGTCCTGGTCGTTCTTCACAGAAACAGAGAGAATCTCAATCGCATCCCCGGCCGCGACCGGCTTCAACGATACTTCGTTCCTTGCATACACCTGCCCACTTCCCGTCACGGAGACTCGGAGGTCCTCTCTCTTTGCCGTAGCCGTCTTCACCTGCGTCGCCGTCGCCGCCTTCGATTGCGACGGCTCATAGTACCCGAAATAGTATCCCGCCCCGGCAAGAGCAAGTATCACGAACGTCATGACTATCTTGTGCCGCCATACCGCCACCCACGCCTTTCTGAATATATCCTTCATATGAAACATCAGCATTATGTTCGAGATCAGATCAACTCATACGATTCCTTTACTTCACCAGGGTACCACTTCCGGCATTCGCAAGCCAGGATACGACCCGTCCTTCCCATATATAAAAATCGACTCTCCCGGCCCTTATTGATGGTACGACCGGGCCGGAAAAAGTATTCATTCCGAATGATTTTCCTCCGTTCTTGACAAGGGAACATATGTTCCCTTATACTATCGGAATATGGATATTGTTTTATTGTCCAATTGCTTTATTGTTCCATTGCCAAATTGCCTTATTGTTTCATGGTCACATTGCTTCATTGTCATCACATTGCTTTATTACTCTCTTGTTCCATGGTTCCGCTCCGGCGCCCATTGATCATTGTTCATTGTTGATTCTCCTCGCTTCGCCACGCCATAGCCTCGGCAAAGGCGGGTTCCCTGTTATCTGCTATTTGTTATCTGTTCACTGTTCGTATGAACAACGACATACCGTTCGAGAAAATCCGCCGATTCTTCGATGAGAAGAAGCGTATGCCCACCTATCGCGAAATCCGTGACAGCATCCTTCGCACCGCCTCGATGAAACAGACCAAACACTTCGTGGACACACTCGTCGAAGACGGCCTCCTTGGTCGCGACAAGACCGGAAAGCTCCTTCCGACCGAGGGGTTTTTCGGCGTCCGAAAGCTCGGCTATGTCGAAGCGGGCTTCCCCTCCCCCGCGGAAGAAGAACTCCTCGACACGATGGCCCTCGACGACTGGCTCATCGGCAACCGCGAGGCGACCTTTATGCTCGAGGTAAAAGGCGAGTCGATGCGCGATGCCGGCATCCGACCAGGAGACACCGTGCTCGTCGAACGGGGAAGAGAACCGAAAGACGGCGATATCGTAGTCGCCGAAGTCGACCGCAAATGGACGATGAAATACTACAAGAAGGACCGACAGGGCATCTCTCTCATCCCCGCCAATCCCGCCTTCAGGATCATCCGACCGAAAGAAGAGCTCCGTATCGAGGCGATCGTCACCGCCGTCATCCGAAAATATTAGGAATGCTCTCGGTTGTCAGTTGTTAGTTGAGCGTATCTCAAAAATACGAAAATCATGGTTTTGTCATCCCGGGCTTGACCCGGGATCCAGGGAATAAGTTGTTTTGGATTCCGGCTCGGAGGCCGGAATGACAGGGAAACGGATTTTGAGATAGGCTCTTGTCAGTTACTTTCGACTTTCTGCTTTTCACTTTCGACTTCGTATATGCCCGGACTCATCGCGCGCGGATCGTTCCCGAAAGCCATCCTCCACATCGACGGGGACGCGTTCTTCGCGTCATGCGAACAGTCGCGCGATCCCGAACTCAGAGGCAAGCCGGTCATCACCGGCGCCGAGCGCGGCATAGCCTCGTCCATGAGCTATGAGGCCAAGGCGCTCGGTATCACCCGGGCCATGAGCCTCCACGAGATCCGGAAGATCTGTCCGGATGTCATCATCCTCCCCTCCGATTACGAGACGTATTCGCTCCTCTCCAAACGCTTCTTCGACGTCGTGCGACGCTATACGCCGGACGTGGAAGAGTACGGCATCGACGAATGCTTCGCCGACATCACCGGTTGGAACCGGCCGCTCGGCATCGGGTATGCCAAGATGGCCGAGCGGCTCCAAGAAGATCTTCGCCGCGAACTCGGGTTTACGTTCTCGATCGGACTCGCCTCGACCAAGGTCCTGGCCAAGGCCGGATCGAAGTGGAAAAAACCCTACGGCCTTACCGCCATTCCGAACCGCGATATCCCCACCTACCTTTCGGAACTTCCCATAGGAAAGGTCTGGGGTATCGGCCCGCGCACGACCGATATCCTCGTCCGGCTCGGCATACGGACCGCGCTCGACCTCGCACGGTCGGATGATGCCCGCCTCGATCCCTTCCTCTCCAAGCCTTTCAGGGAAATACGCTCCGAACTCCGCGGACACAGCGCACTCCCGTTCGAACCCGGCACACGGAAAATACATTACTCCGTCCAAAAGATGAAGACCTTCACACCGGCCTCCAACGATCCGCGGTTCGTCTTCGCCCAGCTCGCCAAAAATATCGAATCCGCCTGCATGCGCGCGCGACAGTACGGACTCGAGGCCGGCAAGGTCCTTATCCTCCTCCGTACGCAGTCGTTCGAGCACCGCGCCGTCGAAGTCACACTCTCCCGCCCGAGCAATTTCGCGCACGAGCTCCTCGCGGTCGCGAAACCCGCCTTCGACAGCCTCTTCTCTCGGGGCACCTTCTACCGCGCGACCATGATCACACTCCTCGATCTCCGCACGCCCGACTCACAGCCCGATCTCTTCGGCACATCGCTCAAGGTCGACGGCTTCCGACGGATCTACGAAGGTATCGATGCGGTCCGCGCCAAGTACGGCAAACACACGATCCACTTCGGTCCGTCTTTCGACGCGCATCACTCCCCGCGCCACAAGGGCGCACGAAACGAGGCCCCGACCCGTATGAAGCACCTCCTTTTGGGCGAGTCCGCCCGCAAACGCCTCAATATCCCGATGTTTGTGGGAGAGGTGGAATAGACGGTACTCTAAACATAAAACCCGGCACTCTCTTCTTGGTAGACACAATAATAGTATTATCTTCATTAAGCCTAATATTAGTAATATACCCCTCCGGGCATTGACAAGATGCTAGTTTTGGAGTAAAATATAAAGAATATTGGTCAATTTAACAGAAAAAAAAGGGGGCGGGATGAAAGACATCCTAGGCACCGTAACAATGGTGCTGGCAGTAGCGATGGTTGTCATCGCCCTGCCAAAACAAATACGGAAGATCGCCCGCGAGAAAAAATGCGGGCTGGATCTTTCAATGATACTCCTGCCACTGGGAGTATATATGGCAAGATTTTGCTATGCAGTGGCAATGGAGTCCTGGTACATCCTTGTGCCAGACCTCCTCGGAGTGGGCTTCTCGGTGAAGCTCCTGCTCCAATATCATCAGTTTAAAGGCAAGTAAGCACTGGTAATGCTTACTTGCCAGCCATACGGCTTCGGTTGTATGGCATTTTTATTTCCCTATGTTTTCTTCAGGCCCACTATCAGAATCTGATTTATTATAGTTGATATCGGCGACATCTTTATCCTTCACGACAAGAATCACCGGCTTTCACCAGTGATTCTTGAAGATTCCATAAACAGGTTCACCTATTTACTCGTGAACTCGTTAACCGAATAATTCGCCCTGCTTCCGTTGTCAGTTGTAAGTTGTCGGTTGTCAGTTACTTTTCGACTTGTGACTCTTTCACCATCCCCCTCCTCCTCCGCCTCCGCCACCGCCGCCGGAACCGCCGCTACCACCCGAACCGGACGGTGAAGAGGTGCTCGCCGCGATTGAAGACGACAGTCCGTCCATCGCGCTCGTGAAGCTGTCCGCATTGAATGATCCGCTTCCCGCGACATACCACAGCATCGGATGCGTCGTAAAATATTCCTCGCCGTAGATATCGCGCATCCGCTTGATCCACTGCTTCGTCATCCCGAAAAGGATCGCGTACGGCAACCCCTTCTCGAACAGATTTTCCTTCTCGTAATAGACGGCCCGGTCCTTGTCGACGGTCTCGAGGAACAGTCTGAACCCCTTGATCTGCCAATTCAGTTCGGCACCCTCCCTGGTCCGTTTCGGCATGATGACGCCGAATATGATAAGGATGATCGCGGACAGTCCCAGGCTCAATCCCAGGAATCCCGAGGTCCCTACCGAGACGATCGAAACGAATATCAGGAAGATTCCCAACGGAATCAGGATATTCCTCGCCAAAAGACCTCTCGCTTCGGTCAGCCCCTTGTCTTTCAGGCCTTCGTTCCCCGCCTTCGTGATTGCCGGCAGATGCTTGTAGAACGAATTTTTCAGCGAGGAAAGTCGGACCGTATCCGTGCCCGCGTCGAACAGGTCGTTCAGGATCTCACGCTGCGTCGCGTTCAGGGCCGCTTCTGCCTCCGTGTTGCCGGTCTTCGCCAACTCGTAGTCCGTACTCGTAAAAAAGAGGATCTTGTTCTCAACCTCGGTGATCGTAATGATACCGCGGGTCGCCAACCAGACGATTTCCGCCGTGATGAACGTGTTCTCGAACGTTCCATTCTTCATGAGCATGCCCATCTCGACGGGCGTCAGATTCCCCGGAACATCGTATTCCGCCATAACCGTCTTGTTCACGTCCGGATCGTCCCCATATTTCCGCCAGAGCGACAGACAACCGAGAAAGGCGAAAAACGGAATCAGGAAAAAGAAATATTTCCCGTTCGTTTCCCAGAATCCAGGAACATATCGGGTGAAAATACCCTTCGGAAACGTGACCGAGGCCGTGATACCCTCCCGCATCGGAAACATTCTCGTCGATCGGAATTCCAGAACCGAGGGCGCCATCCACGCATAGGTCGCGCCGGTCTTGTCCTTCGACCCGGAAGGACCGGTATAGTAATCAATCTTCGTATTCGAATCGGTCACCTCCTTCGGGAATCGGATCGTCGCATGGAAGACATCCGTTTCCAGGTCCCAGAAGTTCCCGTTGAGGTTCCAATAGAACTCGTCGAACTCCGCGTTCCCGAATCGGATCGCATTCTTCACCGAATACGAGATGACGTACGTATGCGCGCCCTGTACGGTCTTGTCCGCGGCACCGATCTTCCACGTCACCGTTCCATCGGAAGTATTTTCGATTGTCTGATAGGCATACGGCGTTCCGTTTTCATCCGTGATGCTCCCGAGGGTCACGGGCGTTTCCACCTTCTTCCCGTCGATGGAGAGGCGTGTCGGCAGGATGCGGAAGATACCATGTTTCCCGACCGCCATCCCGCAGTCCGCCACGATCGTCTCCGTAATCGAAAGCGACGAATCCTTGTTGACGATAATTTGCGAATCGAAATCCCGGATATACCAGTCCGTCACGTTCTCCCGCGCGAACGACACGCTCGGCACCGCCAACACCGCCACTATCCCGACAACCGCCGCAAGACATTTCCAGTTTCGAAACATAGTATTTGATTCGAAGAATATGGCTTCAGTATAGCACCCGCTTTGATCCTCAAAATGACTATTCTTCGGCATGCGAATCAATAATGGCTACAAGCGGCTCTTCCCAATCAAAGCAGGTACTCCGACCGGCAAGCGGCGCGAATTCCCGGATACACTCCGGATCCGCTTCCGCGAACGATTCCAAAAGCCCGACTATCCTCTCCATGCAGTTGCCGACCGTGCCGTTCGAATCGTCTACGCCTCCCTCACAGAGTTTTTTGTCCATTCGCAGAAGCAGGGAAATCAGATACTTGGCCGAACGCCGACCAGCGGGAAGTTCCGAAAGGATCGCGTCGATCCGGGCACACCCCTCGTCGAGCGCGTTCTGATACGAAAACCAGATCCGTGACGGACCTTCGTAGGGCCGGATGAGCCGAAGCGCGGACGAAACGGAACGTTTCATTTCCGCCAACTCGTCCGTTCCAATGTCACCCGTCTTTCCGCAGAACCGGATGCCTGCATGGCGCTCCCGTTCTTCCGTACCCAGTTTCCGCCCGCCGAGCACAGCAAAAATGGCGACTGCGACCGCGTGCTTGCAGAGCTCGTCGTGCTCGCCCAGATAGCAGTCGCAGGAACAGCGGTCGAACTGCCGTCGCGAGACGCTCACACGGTAGCGATGCCCGCCATCCACGACCGCCGAGAACCCGAAAGGGTCCTCTGCGAAACCCTTCACCTTACCCGCCTCATAGAGCGCGACGGCCCGCTGCCAGGTCGACTCGTCCAGCGAGAACTTCAGCTTGTCGATATCGTATCCGATCCCCTCCCCATTGGATCGCATTTTCAATTTCATTAGACCTATACAAGACTAATCATCTTTGCTTTATAAATCCTTTCTTTGTCAAAACTCTGAAACCAGAATCCGGCCTTCGCGCCGGAATCCTTCGTCGCATTATTTTTGCTACCGTATGGTTTTGAAATTCAATTCTCATATCTTCGGAAAGGAAAATATGGACTCCTACTACCCCTTGCCAGTAATCATTTATCAACGTTTCATATTCACTTTCCTGCAATTCATTTGTATTTCCGTAGATTTCTGGAAATACTTGTGCGGCAAATTCATCATATTTCAATACTTCAAAATACTCTCCGTACTCCTTCTGAAATTCAGTCTTCATTGTATCCAGGTCCAAAAAGAGATACTGATTCGCCTCATATGACTGCAAGAACGATATATACGAATCAGTAACATCGAAATACGACTTCTGAAGCTGGTCCCACACATCTATCCGATACTTCCTTTTGTCCCCACGATTAAATATCGGATTTTCCTGATATTTTCTCAAAGTTTGAAGCGAGCTTACTCTCCCTTCGAATTCAGCTAGCGAAAAACTGAGGTCGAATATTCTCTGAGAAAGATTTTTCCATGCTTCATATTTCACTTTATGTTCGAACTGAGTGCGCATCTGAACAAGCAAGATCATGACGGAAAAGAGAAGTGGCAACAGTATATGTGCCATCGAATCAATCGAATCCGCAAGGTTATATATGAGGCCGAACACATCTTTCATTTTCAGATATGACAAACTGCGAATCGACATCGATAAGTGATCGTACTTTGGAAACACGTAACCGATCAAATCTCCGCCGAGTACGGGAGAGACTTGATATAGGCTTCCATGAACGCCCAGTCAGGTTTCCCGGACACGTTAACAGGAAGTTTCATCTTCGACTCGCGCATGCGGTCAAGCCCCCACTTTCTCGCATAGGAATATCGGTACTTTTCCTTCTTGATGACCGTGATGAGAAACATCGCCCGATACGTATTTAGTTCAAATTTTGGAGAAAGAACGTTGACCTTATAACTTGCGGAAAAATCCTTGTCCTGGAAAAACGCTTCTCCGACAGATCCGTCATTGCTGACCGTGATGCATCCTCCTTTATGCGCCGGATTTGATTCGTAGTACAGATAACTGATTCCGTTATCATCGGACGTTGTCGAGATGAAAGGCGTCACTCCGTTCCCTACATCCTCGGGCTTTACAAGCGGTCCGACTCCGGTTTCGATATCGAACAGGTCAGCATACCGGAACCACTCCCACTTCCTGTCAGAAAGTTTGATTTTCTTTCCAGAATAGGCTTTGACATTCGGCTCATCTATTTTCATTTGAAGAAAACCTTTCGGAACCTCACCTGGAATCTTCAGACTCCTTAATGTTCTATTAGCCTGCCTACCATAATTATACCGATATTTATTTCTACGGATACAAAGGCTGTAATATACCAATTCTCTCTCAGACATTGGTCGTTTAGGACTTAGAACCATGACATGATAGGCCGTATAAAACGGTTGTAATTGAAGAAACGTTTCTAAAACAGAGCCACTAACTGCAACCGTCAACTTTCCGGGAGAAAAGGGCGGAACTTCATTCAGCTCCCTAACACGACCGGTAATACCAAAATATTTTGCTGTTCGCGCAACAAAATTCACACCGTCCGATTCTTCCTCGGAAAGTTGCTCCATACTAACCAAGTCGAATCCGTTTCCGTACTTGATATCAAAGATTTCACTTATAGGAACCAACTTCATATTTACTATCCGTGAAGGGATTTGAATACAAAAAACTTCTTCAGTTCATTCTCAAATTCTTCATCCGATATGTCTGAATAATCCGTCTCAAGATATGCTTCAGCACACCATTCATCGTTCACTCCGACTTTCTTCCAAACACTCTTCCCAGTAATCTCTTGCCTGCGATACATGTAAAGCCACTTTTCTCTTATTTCCGGCCAACGTTTGGTCGGGATGCGGCCTTCCACGCGGTCCTTGCGGAACCCGTCGTCCTTCCAGTAGCCGAACCAACTCTCGTGATGCGGATCACTTTCATGCGGAACGTGCGCCGTGAAGACCATGATGCACGCCACCACGCCGACCGGATAGAAAAGATCGTCCGGCATACTCATCACCGCTTCGAGCCGGTGTTCGCGGAGGAGCCGTTCTCGCAAGGGGTGTGACGCGATTGCGAGCGACATGGGAACGATCACAATTCCGGTCGCGTTCTTCCGAAGCGCATCGAGGAGCTGGATGATGAAATTCCACTCGTGCAGCCCGTCGCCTTTCTGTGAATACGGCGGGTTGATGAATCCAGCATCCGCCTTGTCGCGAATCTTTTCATAGATATCCTCGTCGAAACACGATCCCTGAAACAGGTTCGTCTTGCCGTCGCCACGCAAGATCATGTTCGACACCGCAAGCGCGAACATCTGCGGTTCCTGCTCCACGCCGAAGAGCGCGTGTTTCTTGATACGTTCCTTCTCTGCCTCGGTCTCCGCCTGATCGAGCATTTTCTTCATCGCGGAGATAAGAAATCCGCCCGTTCCGGCACAGGTATCGAGCACGGTGGCGTTCTTGTCGAGCTTTGCCAAATCGGCGAACAGCTCGGTAATATGCTTCGGAGTAAGGACGATACCGAGACCCTTCTTATCCCCACCCGTGTACCGGATAAATTCACCGTAAAAATTGCCGATCACGTCAAAGTCGAAGTGATCCTCGATAAACGGTTTTACGTTCTGCGCGAGCGAATGCACCACATGGAAAAGCGGAGTTTCCCCCTCCTTCGGATGCATCTTCGAAAGTTCCGGGTGATCGGGAATGAACTGATAGGCATTGCCGATCGCGCGCTTCTTGCTTTCCTGGTTGAGGCCGAGTTCCGCCTCGCCGATTACGCGACGGATCGCACCGAAGAGTTCGCGGGCAAGTTCCTTCTCCTGATCATAGTTACGATAACTGCGCTCGAAGGCGTTATCGGAAAGCGCAAGCAATACGCCGGAGACGAGGAGCGGCTTCTGCGCCTCGACGATCTTGCAGTAGTCGCGCATGTAGTTGTGCAGTTCGCGCGAGAACTTCATCAGGTCGGACTTGCGCGCCTGCGCCAGGTCCTTGTCGAACTTGGCATACTTCATGCACTCCGTCCACGACAATATCTCGTGTATTTCCATTCCGGACCGGTCCGTTAAAACGGTCGCGTTCCCACTCCCCTTCGGTTGCAGAAACGCCGAAACCTTGAGGCTCGACTCCGATTCCCCGCTCACGGCAAGCGCGACGACATGGTAGTCCCGGGAAAGATTCGAGGCATACAAGAGTACGCCATCCACAGCATAGTCACGATACCTATCCCGATTCGGCGATTCGTGGAATTTCGTATCCGCCTTACACTCGATGACCAACAAGAAATCGGGGTCCGCCTTCGACGTCACGATAAACTCGGGCCGGCCGAGACCCTCGCCGGACTTGCTCGCGCTCGAAAGAAGCTTTTGGATTCGTGGATTCCCGCTTTTTTGTTCCTCGACGACGATGGCATCGCTCGCAAAGTATCCGAGCTTTCGGAGTGATTCGCGTACTATACTCTCGGTTATTTTTTCGTTCTTCATAATTCGCACGCCATATCAATATAGGCCTCTTTCCGCTCTGCTCCATCCCCTCTAGGATACCACATTCCGACTATTTCGTGCGACGATTATACGGTGACTGATTCGTCGGCTTGAGACTGATGTTTTTCTCACTCGCCTTCGTAGCGACCGATCCCGGAGTCCGCCCGAGTTCAAGCCCGATAACCCGCGTTGGCGTATTCCCCTTCGCAAGCTCCCGTAAAGTCCGAATATCACCTGCCGACCACGCCTTCCCGCTATTCCGATTATACTGTGCCATATATTTTTCTTACTGTTTACTATACTTACATATAACGATGCACTTCCAGTATACGACAGAAAAATATATCGTCAAAATTCCCTTATTATAGCCTTTCTTTAAGACTTTATGGGCGCGGTTCAAGTTTTTCGATTTCATACTTGTTATGATATCATGCCAACATAACGAGAAACCTGAGACAAATCCCAGTGGGAGAGTCTCATGACTATCAGGATTTCTGGCCTCGGCATACGCCGAGGCTTTTCTCTAAAAAAAGCCCGTCATACGGCAGGCATTTGCTTATGCAGAATCTAATACTCCCTCCTACGCCCCCTCAAAAAGATCCTCCTCCGGGAAGCGGGTCTTGGGACGTGCGGGGCCTTCGGCGCGGTAGCCGAGAGGCAGGAGAAGAACCGGGGTGAAGATTTCCGGCAGATCGAATACCTCCTTCACGACATCGAAATCGCACCCCTCCATGGGGCAGGAATCGACCTCCAACTCGGCGGCGACAGTCAGTGCGAAACCCGAGGGCGACGGGAAACTCGGACTCACTCAAACGAGAGCGTCTTGTACGGGCAGGTGATCACGCACCGGCCGCAGGCGACGCATTTCGAATGGTCGATCGTCGGCGCGGAAAACCCATCCTGACTGATGGCCCCGGCCGGACAGATCCGGATCAGCGGACAGACATGGTCCTGCGGGCACTTCGACGCATTCACTTTCACGGTGCTCTTGTTCATATGTCCTCACTGAGATGTATTATCCGACTTTCGGACATTCTCGAAAATTTACCGGGTCGTCGCAAGAGATCAGTTCCGGTTCCTGATCGCGGCGACCAACATCGCCATCGGACAATAGCCCGTAACCGCGAAGAGGACGAGCATCCCTCCGACGAAGAGGTCTCCCAAAACGAACGCCGGATGGACCAGGACAGCGAGGAGCGCGAAGGTCGCGACAAGGATACCGGCGATAGCGAACATGATCCGCTCGACATTCCATGACGAGACATTCATGCGATAGGGTTTCGACATACGTTTTGCGTTCAGAGGCTTAGCGGTCCCAATGTTTCTTCTCGAAGACGTAGTAAACCAACGGAAAGATGATGAGCGTGAGGAATGTCGAGGCGGTGAGTCCGAATATGATCGCCCACGCGAGACCCTCCCAGACCGGATCGGAAATGATCGTAAACGAGCCCAATATGGCCGTGAGCGACGTCAGCGTGATCGGGAGCAGCCTGACCCGGCCCGTCTCGATGAGCGCCTCCTTGAGCGGCTTTCCGGCCCTTTTGAGCGGTTCGAGATATTCGAGGAATATGACTGCGTTTTTCACCGACAGTCCGGCGAGCGATATCACGCCGATCATCGAGGTCGCGTTGAAGTAGGTGCCCTTGAGAGCGTGTAGGAGCGCGAAGCCCGGAAAGACACCGATGAGGCCGAGCGGGATACTGACCATGATGAAGAGCGGCACAAAGAGCGACTCGGCCTTCGCCGCGAGGACGAAGTAGATGAGGAAGATCGCCACACCCATCGCGATACCCAGGTCGCGGAACACGTCGAGGGTCAGTTTCCATTCTCCGCCGATCTCGATCGAGTATCGCTTGCCGGTCAACGTATCCTCGTAGGTCGCACCGAGCGGAGACCACGAGACGAGCCTCCCGTCGCCGTCCGGCAGCTTGTACGAGAAGAGTTTCGGAAAGAGATCGCATACGGCGTACACCACGCTCCGTCCTTCCATTTCAGCCGACACGGAGACGGTCGGCTGTCGTCCATCCGCGAAGATCGGCAAGTCCGAGGCGGCATCCGTCTTCTCAAGCAGTTCCGACAAAGGGACCTGCGCACCGGTTCGGGACGCGACGACGATCGATGTCAGGTCGCTTTCCTCATCCCGTGAATCGCGGGCGAGCCGCAGGGCGACATACTCCTGTTCAGGCTTGCGAAGGCCAGGCGAAGCGCTTTCGTGATAGAGTCCGACGGCCGTCCCGGAAAGCGCCATGTGGAGCGTCGAGGCGATATCCGTCGGCGCGACGCCGAGCAGCTGCGCCTTGTCGGTCAGGATTCGATAGGAACGGTCAAGAACGCGCTGCGGCGTGGACCGGTCGATATCGGTCGTGCCGACGATACCGCGGATAACCCCTTCGAAATCTTGTGCGACCGCCTCACGTATGCGCTCATCGTCACCCTTGACCTTGAGATAGAGTGTGGCGAGCACAGGCGGTCCCGGCGGATCTTCCATGATACGGACGTCGTAGTCCGGATGCGAGGTACGGAGTTCTTCCGCCCGCTTCCGGAAATCGGACGCGATCTCTTCGGACAAACGATGCCGCCGGTCATGTCCGACAAGATTCGCGCGAAAAGTCGCCTGATTCCCGTTGACACGCGACGAGCTTCCCTTGAAGAGCCCGTTGAAATCCGACACGGGAGCCTCTCCTATGAAGCTCTCCACGTTTTCGATTTCGGGAATCGAAAGAAGCGTCTTCTCCGTCTCTATGGCAGCGGTTCTTGTCGCAGAGACATCCGATCCGGTCGGCAGATCGAGATAGACATAGAACTGTTCCTTGTCCGCTTTCGGCAACATACGGAACGGCACCAAAGGCGAGAACGGGAGTACGACCGCCATCAGGAAGAGTGCTACGGTAACAAGAATGGCCGTGAGACGCTTCTTCCGCGTCGACAAAAGCGACGAAAGAAACGTGCCGTACCGCGAATCGAGTTTCTGGAACGATTGCAGAAAGACGTTTTCTCCGTGCGCTCCGGCCACTGCTTTCCCCGCCTTCTCCTTCGGCGTGAAAATGAGCGCGAGAAACGGATTCACCGTCACGGAGAAGAGGAGCGAGGCGAAAAGCGCTGCCGGAACGAAGAACGGGATCGGCGCCATATAGGGGCCCATCATGCCGGTGACGAACGCCATCGGGATGAACGAGATCGCCATCGTCAGGGTCGAAAGCGCGAGCGCCCCGCCGACCTCGTCCACCGCCCGTACGATAAGCCGGATGCGGTTCTCGCCCGGATACATTCGGAAATAGCGCGCGATATTCTCGATGACGACGATCGCATCGTCTACGAGCAGTCCGAGCGAAAGGATAAGTGCGAAGAGCGTTATACGGTTCACGGTCTGTCCGGCAAGGAGTCCCGCACCGAATACGGCAAGCAGCACGAGCGGAATGGAGACCGCCGCGACCATGGCATTGCGGAATCCGAGGAACATCATGAGGAGGACCGCGACGACGACGATCGACTTCGTCAGGTCGAATGTCAGCTTGTCGATCTCCTCACCGGCGACCGCCCCCTCGTCCCGAAGCGTCGTCACGGAAACATCCGACGGAATCGTCGTTCCCTTGAGCGAATCGAGGCGGGAAAGCACGCCTTTGGAAACGGCGGTCGCGTTCGTCCCTTTCAGTTTGGAAAGCGCGATATGGACGACGGGCGAATCGGCACCGTCCCGCCCAGACAGCAAGACGTAGTCGGTGATCTCACCCGGTCCATAGGATATATCCGCGATATCGCGCAGTCGGAGCACCGCCCCGCGGTCCTGCGCGACGATGATGTTTCCGAGATCTTCGATCCCCCGGATATTCCCGTTGACCACTATGGTCCGGTCGCGGTCAGTCCCGTCGAGATGTTCGACCGAATCGATCCCGTTCGAGGTCGAGATCGCGCCCGCGATTTCCTGAAGCGTCACTCCGTGTGCCGCGAGTTCGCCGCTCTTCGGTTCGACAAGAAGATGGTTCGTCCGCCCCCCGACGACTTCGGCCCTGGAAACGCCGTCCGCGCGTTTCAGCTCGTCGGTGACGTCCATCGCGAGCTTGCGAAGGGAACTCTCCGAGAGCGTGTCGGAAGTGAATCCGAGGTCGAGGATCGGCACGTCCTCCGGGTCGATCGACTGGACGACCGGATCGCTCGCACCGATCGGTTTCTGCGCCATATGGTCCCGAAGCTTCTGATTGAGCGCCGTCTTCGCCGCATCGAGGTCCGCCCCGACCAGGAATTTCACCATGACTATGCTCCGTCCGCCGGGATGGCTCTGGGAGGATATCTCGTCGATCTTCGGCAGTTCGGATATGGCATCCTCCATCGGTCTCGTAACGAGCTCGCGCACCTCGGACGCCGACGCGTTCGGAAAATCCGTCACGATGACGAATGCCGGCGCGACGATTTCCGGATTGTACTGTTTCGGCGTCAGGACGAACGAAAGCGTACCCCATGCCGCGACCACGACGATCGCAAGGATGGAAAGTTCCCGCTTCCGGAGGAAGAGCTCGGTCATACGTCCGGCGACACCGAGTTTTCCCTTCCGTTCCGAAGGCTGCTGATTCGGTTCATTCATAATCAGTATCGATAGGTATCCGCCGAATTATTCGGAAATCGTCACGGAACCGCCGTCACGCAGACCGTACGCTCCTTCCGTAACGATGACCGACCCGGACGACAGGCCCGAACGTATTTCGCGTCTTCCGTCCGCCCCTTCGCCAAGCATGACCTTCGTCTTCGTCACGTGTCCGTCGACGAGAACGAACACGAACGTATCGTCATATTCATGAATGACCGCGCTTTCGGGGATCATGATGGCATCGTACGGAACACCGACAGGTACGGAAACGGTCACGTACTGTCCGGGTATGAGCTCGGTCGGAACCGCTGACTGTTCGAAACGGACTCTGGCTATCGACGACTGGGTCGTCGGGCCGACCGCCTGCGCGATGGAATAGATCCGCCCCGATACGGGCGTATCCGTTCCTTCCGGTACGACGGATACGGAATCCCCTTTTCGGATAGCTTTCGCTATTCCACCCGGAACCGGAACGTTCACCTCGAGCATATCGGTCGAGGAAACGGAATACACCGGCATACCAGGCGCGACAAACGAACCGAGAGAGACGTATCGGCGGGTGACGACGCCCGAAAATGGCGCCTTTACGGTCGCGTTCGCGGCGGAGGCATTGGCGACCAGGGCGCCTCCTTCGGCAGCGGCCTTGCCAGCCGCGGCAGCGGCGTTCTGCGCGTCACGCATCCGCTTCGCGCTTTTCACCGCCTCCCTGACGATGTCGAGGTCGGCCTTGGATACGTTTCCGGACGCATATTCGTTTTCCGCCTTATCAAGCGAAGCCTGCGCCTCGTCGACCTTCTGGTCATAGAAATCCTTCGTGTCCCGGAGCGATTCCTGCGCCGCATCGAGTGACAGCTGTGCGCTCCGACTCATGGCCGACAGCTCGCTTCCGTCGAGCACGGCGATCGGCTCGCCGGACCGGACCGTATCGCCCTCCTCCTTGAGCAGCTTCACGACGTATCCGCCCGCTTTCGGGGTCACATCCGTCTGACGGACGCCGGCAACGAATCCCGAGACCGACCGCTCCGGACGGAACGAAGTGAGCGATACCGTTTCGGTCCGAACCGCCGAAGTCGGCACCTCGGAAACCGACTCCGGTTCCGCCTTCGTCGATCGGACGAAGAGGACGACCGCGACGGCGGCAAGGACGAGTGAAATCAAGACGAAGCGCATTCGTTTCATAAGGAAGTTCAGATAATGGATATCACTTGCTCTGAGCGGTCTTCACGATACGGACCAGTTCGGACCGAAGGACGTCCCCTTTCTTGCCGAGTCCGTCGAGGTGCCGCTCGATATGCCGATCGAGCATGAGAAGATTCGCCGACTTGAGGAGCCCGATGGCCGCGAGCACCTGCTGGATCACCGGAAAACAGTCACGCTCCTCCGTAACCATCGTCTCGATCTTCTCCAGGCTCGTGCGGGCCTTCCGTATGGCGACAAGAACCTTCGCTTTCTCCGCGTGCTTCGGGTCCGAAGCTTTCATGTTCTTCATATTTCCGGTTCGACTGGTTATAGTACCTGCACCTATGGTATAGGTATTGTAGAGGAAAAAAACAGACCCGTCAAGAAGCGCCTGAAAACGCCTCACATAAACAAAAAATGGCTCAGCCTGCTCGACCCGGTTTCCTTCCGACAATGCGACGTCATCATCGATAAACAGGAAAAACGTACCGGATCGGACTATCTTTTTACGATGGACACTGCCATAAAAACCGCCAGCATTATCAGGACAATCGCCCCTCCCGTCGAGATATTGAGATAAAACGATGTAATTATGCCGGAAACTACCGAGAAGAAAGAGAAAGCTTCCGCATACATGACCGTTTTTACAAAACTCTTTTTGCAAAGAAGGGCCGTGACGACAGGGATGACGATGAGCGCCGCGATCAAAAGGGCTCCGACGATAGGTATCGCCAGGGAAACGGTAAAGGCTGCCAAAACGATAAGGACGACATTTACGAGCCGGGTCGGAATGCCGCTTACTTTGGCCGCCTCCTCGTCGAAAGTGACGAAGACTAACTGTTTGTAAAACATTCCCAAAATCGCGATAACCGCCAAGGCCAGCACAGTGATTGTCTGGACGTCGCCCGATGTCACGGTTACGATGCTTCCGAAGAGGTAATTGAACAGGTTCGCATTGAATCCGTGACCGATACTCAGGATGACTATGGCGAGCGCCAGACTGCCGGAAAGAAAAAGCGCCAAGGCCGATTCCCCATAGACCCTTTTCGAAGCCCGCAACCGTTCTATTCCGAAAGAGGCCGCTACGGCCGTCGCGAGCGCCGTCAGGACCGGGTTGATACCGCACAGCAATCCGATGGCGACGCCTGCCAAGGAGACATGGGCGAGCGTATCGGCGATCAGGGAATACCGCCTCAACACGAGAAAGATCCCGATAAGCGGGGCGATAAGAGCGACGACGATACCCGCCTCAAGTCCTCTGACGATGAATCCGTATTGTAAGATATTTCCCAACATCTACTCGCGATGATGATGAGTTATGAGCTTGACGTCCTTGCCATTGACGCATACCGCTTCACTTTCGGAAAGATATTCCTCCGGAGACGAGTGGCAGGTCAAGGTCCTGTCCACGCATGCGATATGCATGACTTCCCGCGTCAATCGCCGGATATCGTGGGACACCAATACGATCGTCAATCCGAACTCCCTGTTCAGCTTCTGCAGCAAGGCGTAAAAGCCATCCTGTGTCTTCTTGTCTACGCCGGTCGTCGGTTCATCGAGAAAAACGACTTCCGGATCATTCACGAGCGCCCGAGCGATAAACACCCTCTGCTGCTGCCCACCGGAAAGATCGCCGATCAGCCTCTCCCCGTACCCCAGCATCCCGACCTTTTCAAGAGCATTCCCGACCGCTTCCGTATCCGCATCGGTGGTCCTTTGAAAAAATCCCTTCCCGGAAGTCCGCCCCATCAACACCACCTCGGAAACGGTCGCCGGAAAATTGGCATCGAAGCGTACCGCCTTTTGCGGCACATAGCCTATTTTCTGCCAGTCCTTGAAATCACGGATGTCCTGGCCGAACAGTTTCACCGTTCCGCTTCTCGGAACGAGAAGATTAATCATCACCTTCAGCAGCGTCGTCTTTCCGGCGCCGTTCGGACCGACAAGGCCGATATAATCCCCCTGATGGACGTCCAAAGTGATGTCCTCCAAAACGTCCCTCTCCCCGTCGTACGAGAAGGAGATCGCCTCGACCGAAATGACGTTTTTCGTATGATCTACTCGTTGCATTGCAGCGCAGTCCGTATATTCGTCAGATTATCCCGCATAACGGTGAGATAATTCTTTCCCTGTGCCACATCTTCGTCACTCAGCCCCTCGATCGGATCGAGCACGAGCGTCTGAACGCCGACTTCGGTAGCGATGGTTTGGGCAAGCTTCGGACTGACCAGGCTCTCGAAAAAAATGTATCGTACGTCATGGTCCTTGGCGAATTTCACGATATCCGCCATCTGTCGCGACGAGGGTTCCGCATCAGGAGAAAGGCCGGCGATCGGCACCTGATTGAAGCCGTAGGTTGCCGCCATATACCCGAATGCGGCATGGGAGGTAATGATATCCTTTTCCTTGCAGGCTCGCAAACCCTGCTCATAGGCAAGGTCCAAATCGTGAAGCTCGTTTTTCAACGCATCCGCATTCGCCTGATAGTATTCCCCGTTCGCGGGATCCGCCCGCCTGAACCCTTGAACGATCCGATCGACCATCTTTTCAGCAAGCGACGGATCGAGCCAGACATGCGGATCCGTTCCGATTTCGCCGTCTTCTTCCATCTGCCGCGTTGTCAGCCCCTCACCCGCGATCACTACCGTCGTTCCGCCTGCGGTGACGGTCTTCTGGACGGTATCACTCCACGCTTCCAGACCGCCGCCGTTCAGGACGATCACCTCGGCATGCTCCATTCTCGCCATATCCTGTGCGGTCGGTTCGTAATCGTGCGGCTCGGCTCCGGACGGAACGATATCGGTCACCTCCGCCTGATCCCCGCCGATCCGCTGGGAAAAATAATAGAGCGGGTAGAAACTCGCCACTGCCTGAATTTTTCGCGCCTGTACCGGCTGATCGGAATTTCCGGCGTTCCGAAAATAAGAGAAGACCGCGACGATCGAAGCGATCACCAGGACGGACAGCACGATGCTCGTATGCTTTTTCATAGTTTTCACGGTTTGAACACGGGTTAAAGACAATGACGACACAGGCCGTAAAATTCCAACGAATGGGAAACGACCTTGAAGTTTTCATCCTTATAGATCCTCTTCTCCTGTTCTTCCAGGTGCCGTCCCATGACGACTTTCTGCACGCCGCTGCATTTGGTACATATGAGGTGGTGATGATGATTCGACGCCAACTCGTAATAGGCTGCACCATTCGCAAGCCGCGTCTTTCGTATGATATCGTTTTCCGTCAGAAAACACAGTTCCCGATACACCGTCGTCCGATCGGCATGTATGCGCGACGCGGATATTCTTGCCTTTATATCCGCAGGCGAAAGCAGGCAGCCCTCATCGGAAAAAGCCTCGACCATGGCCTTCCGAACCTTGGTAAGCCGATAACCGTCTCGTTTCATCCTTTCAAGAATCGCGTCCGCCTGTGTCATACTCTTGTTGCAACATTGATGCGTAGAGTATAGGATAGGACACTTCCCGCTGTCAAATGGACCCGTGTCACGCGACGGGAAAAGATTTCTTTCGCCGCGCCTTCGATGGCCGGAAAGTCGACAAAAAATCCCGCACGCGCCTACGCGGAAGCGGGACTTCATGTATCGCACCGAAAGCACGGGTTACTCCGTCGTCAGTCCGTCGAACTCGGCCTCGTTATTCTCCGCCGTTTCCTTGGTCGCCCTGACGATGCCGTCCTTATGGTGCGGCGGCGAATAGATGGTGTACATTTTCAGGTCTTCCGTTTCGGAAGTATTGATGATATTGTGCCGCGCGCCGGCAGGGACGACTATCGCCACGCCATCCCTGAGCTCGTATTCGTTCTCATCGATGACGCATTTTCCCTCACCTTTCTCGAAACGGAAAAACTGGTCGTTTTCCGGATGCACTTCCGCGCCGATCTCCTCTTTCGGACGGAGACTCATCAGGACCAGCTGGCTGTTTTTCCCTGTATACAGCACCTTTCGGAAATCGCTATTTTCCAGGGTCGCCTGTTCGATCATGGCATGATATCCCTTCATAGGTCATCGTGTTCGTTTATTACGTGTTTATCATACCACGCTTTGACATCGGCCGCACCTGATGTCCCCCGTCTTTCTTCTGTTCGCTTTCAATCGTAAGAGCTTTCCCGGTTACGACCGTTTCCGCCATCTTTTTTCTCGCCGAAGTCAGGATGCGCTGGAACGTGCTCTGCGAAATCTCCATTCTTTCCGCCGCCACGATCTGATCCAGGCCGTCGAAATCCTTCAGCTTTATCGCTTCGAGTTCGTCGCGGGACAACAGAATCTCCTCAAGTTCGCTCATCGGAACGCCCTGCGGCTTGAAATGTCGCGCTTTCGGAGTGAAACGGAGCCGTCTGCAAATTCGTGGCCGCGCCATATGTCACCGTGTGATCGGATTAGAATGCCGTTTTTGCCGAGTCGAGGTACCTGGCAATCAGAAACGAGGTCGGGATCTGGATGAAATACGACAGAATCACGATCACGACGATCACGCCAAGCGAGGGATCGGCATAGATAAGCGAGGTCACCAACCCGAGTGCGAGCGTGATATACCGGAGATAGCTCCCCCATACGAGAGATCGGCCCTTCTTATTCGCGTAGAATCTTTTATATGTCGCGATGATGACCGCGAACTGGATCAGATAAAACAATGCCAGCGGAACGGCAGAAACCAGGATCATCTCCGGATGGGCGAACACGGCCTCGTTACTCCTGAGCGACATAAGAACCAACAGCACCACGACCATCCCGAAATTACTGAACTTCGAAAAGAACGGCTTTACCTTTTCAAAATACGTGCCGCCCTTTTTTTTCATGATCGTCCGCTGGGTCGCATAGGCCATGATGAGCGGCACAACCACGATAAACACGATAGGGACGATGATTTTCATCGGACTTATCGAGCCAGCGGATGCGCATGAAAGGACTCCGCCGGATACCTGCCCGACCGCGCATGAGCCACCGGCAGCCAAGTCCGAAACGACCGCGGACCGGGACTGAGAAAACGCGTTCAGGATATATGAAAGCGCCGGAGGAACGATAAAGACGGCCGCGATCAGATTCGTAAAGATAATTCCGATCACCGTCGGCATATCGGCCCTTGACTTCAACGCCCACGTCGTCGCCATCCCGCCACCCGGCAACAACGATATAAGCATGAGACCGACCCAAAGCGCCGGATACTCCCGCAAGAAGAAGTGTCCCAAAAGCAACGCCACGAGCGGGGTAACGATGAAATTCAAAAGGAGAGACACGCCGATTATGCCGGAATTTTTGTGGACATACCGTAGTTTCTCGAAATCGAGCGGCACCAGCGAGGGATAGATCATGATACCTGCCGCCAGAAGGCATATGACCGATGAAAAACCCATGCCGCCGAACAACTTCACGTTTAAAAGACCCAGTGCCACGGCGCCGAAAATCCACCACAACAGGTATTTTTGAATATTATCCAAGAAATGATTCATTGTTTTGAAAAGATAGCAACGACCGAACCGAGAAACAACACCCGCCCGTCCGTCCGCCATGAGGGAGTGGAATTATACCATTTCCAAAAACCAGTCCTCTCTGCCTCCGCGAAAATTCTTTAGAAAATTCGTGGCGGTCCAGGGCGAAGTCTATGATACCGGTCACCGTCGTTCGCTAACGACATACTGGATCGCAATGCCCGAATGCGCGTTCATATAACCAGACGTACATAGGGAATGTTATTTTTAGAAATGGTATTACCACTGATACGCAGGACTATCTCCCAAGTTCCTCCAATTCATTTTTCAAATCAGAGATTTCCTGTTCGATAGCCGAGATTTTTTCCTCTTTGGACAGCAAATCAAACTGATTCCGTCCTTGTCCACAGCAACAACCTTCGCGAGCGCGTCCAAAACCCGATCTCCGGCCTCCTGAGCATTGACCGAGTTTGCGACCAGTCATCGCGCCAGCTCCCGCCGGTCCTGTTTTGTCATTATTCGGCATATTCTTTCACCCCGCTTTCTAGATTTAACTTCCTAGTCGATATATTATGAATATATACCCATATCTAGATGTCGTCAAGAATATCAGACACATCCCCGAAAACGACAAAAACGCCTTTCGGCGTTTCTGTCTGTAAGTCACAATCTTTTGCGGTTGGTCCAGTGTACTTTTTGAGAAGGCTATCATTCCGACGAATCGGAACGATCGACCGTTGGTTTGAGGAGTTGACCGTGGTCAACAACTCTACACCGATACTCCCTAGAAAGGAGGTGATTCATCCACAGCTTCCGCTACGGATGCCTTGTTACGACTTCGTCCCTATTACTAGCCCCACCGTAATCCCCGATTTGACCCGGGGGCTTCTGGTGTTGCCAGCTCTCTTGACGTGACGGGCGGTGAGTACAAGATCCGAGAACGTATTCACCGTGACATGGCTGATTCACGATTACTAGTGATTCCGGCTTCATGGAGTCGAGTTGCAGACTCCAATCCGAACTGGGGCGGGTTTTCTGGGATTAGCTCCGTCTCGCGACTTGGCAGCCCTTTGTTCCCCGCCATTGTAGCACGTGTGTAGCCCAGGGTGTCAGAGGGCCATGCTGATTTGACGTCGTCCCCGCCTTCCTCCCACCCCCAAATGCGCGAAGCGCTTAACCGACAACTGACAACACATAACTCACAACGGAATCGTTGTAGGTTGTTTGTTGTTTGTTGTAAGTCAAGCGTGTTTCACACGCTTAGGGGTGGGCAGTCTGAAATGACACATTGTAACATTTCACGGGGGTTGCGCTCGTTTCCCGACTGAACGGAACACCTTACGGCACGAGCTGACGACAACCATGCAGCACCTGGTTCAGCACTCTCGAAGAACGTCCCATTTCTGGGCCCTGCAGCTGAATTTCAAACCCTGGTGAGGTGCCTCGCTTACCGTCGAATTAAACCACATGCTCCACCACTTGTGCGGATCCCCGTCTATTCCTTTGAGTTTTAAGCTTGCGCTCGTACTTCCCAGGCGGCATACTTAACGCGTTAGCTACGGCACGGAAAGGGTCGATTCTCCCCGCACCTAGTATGCATCGTTTACAGCGTGGACTACTGGGGTATCTAATCCCATTCGCTCCCCACGCTTTCGCAGCTCAGCGTCAGAACAGCGCCAATCAGTTGCCTTCGCCTTTGGTGTTCCTCACGATATCAACGCATTTCACTACTACACCGTGAATTCCACTGATCTCTCGCTATCTCTAGACATGCCGTTTCGAATGCCTGTTCCCGGTTGAGCCGGGATATTTGACATCCGACTAACATGCCCGCCTACCTGCGCTTTACGCCCAATTAATCCGGATAACGCTTGAGGTCTCTGTATTACCGCTACTGCTGGCACAGAGTTAGTAACCTCTTATTCCTCAGGTACAGTCATCGTAATTCTTCCCTGAGAAAAGCAGTTTACAACCCGAGGGCCGTCTTCCTGCACGCGGCGTCGCTCCATCAGACTTTCGTCCATTGTGGAATATTCTCGACTGCAGCCACCCGTAGGTGTTTGGCCAGTGTCTCAGTGCCAATGTTGGGGGCCATGCTCTCACACCCCCTACCCGTCATAGCCTTGGTGGGCTTTTACCCCGCCAACAAGCTGATAGGACGCAGGCTCCTCTCAAAGCGATAAATCTTTACTCCGTAGAGCACATCGCGTATTATCACGGATTTCTCCGAGTTATTCGCGACTTCGAGGCAGATTCCTACGTGTTCCTAACCCGTTTGCCATGGGCCTAAACCCATTCGACTTGCATGCCTTATCCACGCCGCCAGCGTTCATCCTGAGCCAGGATCAAACTCTCAATAATTTGGAAACGTCAACCCGAAGGCTGGCGCTTCCGGCGAAACCCAAAAGGTTTCGCCACCGACTGATTTCTTCTCAAAGAAATATATAAGGACCAACCGCAAAAAATTGCGATCGACTTACTTGGTTGTGAATGTTCTTCGCAGGGATAAAAAAAAGAAACACCGACTTCTTTCCTTAAACTGCTTTCCCAGTATAGGGAGCGAATCGAAAGCTGTCAAGGGCCAGGCAACCGGAAAAATCGTTCCGGATGTCTGTATAAATATTGGCTTTATAAAGCCTTATTTAGAGCGCTTGTTCAGGAGAAGCAATACCACGAGCGGAATGACCAACCAAAGGATTTCCGCAAGCGGCGTACCGAAGTACCGAACCGGTACCGTGATAGGAAACGCCGCGATCGTTTTCTTCGGAAACATGGATACGGCGACGCTCGTCACCATACCGGTCACCATGATTCCGGTCACCACGACGCGCCAGAAAACATCCTGCGGTGACGGCGGGACATGCACCTCGAATAGGGACCGGTCGACCAATGTGAGGAGGACGAGCAAAACCAGAAAGAGCCATGCTCCGGAGAGCGGAAAGTCCTTCGGCAGAACATCGACGGACGCGTTCGTGAACGCGAGCGCCACATACACGCTCATCACGACATTCACAAGCCTGTTGCGGCCGAGAAGAAACCCCACACCGATACCCACGAGTACGAATATGACCCCGAAGACGACCAGGCCGGCGGTCTCGTGCGGAAACGTTGCCGGAAAAAGCGATATGATAGAATTCATGTGTTTGTCTCTTTTCGGGCATCATATCACGGCGGACCATGAGCGTCAAAAATACCCTTTTAAAAGCCATTTCCAAGGTTGTCTTTAAGAACGGACCGCCCTCCACGGACACACGGCGGTATGCTATACTGGAGACCAATTAAGCGATTCCGCATGAGCCTCAACCGACTCCACCTCGTCGTCTTCTGGGTATTCCTGTTTCTCTTCCTGACGACTTCCGTCTCCGTACTCTTCTTTACGTTCGGATATCGGTTCAGCTTCGACAGGGGCATCTTCATCTATACCGGATCCGTCACGATCAAATCCAATCCGCGCGCCGTGAATATATCGCTCGACGGCGATCCGGTGTCGACCGACATGCTCCACAACATCAATCAGACGACGCATGTGACCGGCATCGCCCCAGGCGAACACAGGTTGCGCATCGAAGCGGACGGCTTTCAGGCCTGGGAAAAGAAGATCATCGTCCAAAGCGGCATTTCGACGGAGTTCTGGAACATCCTTCTGCCGCGGTCTTCCTACGAAACGACCAGCCTCTCCGAGGGGGCCATCGTGAAGGTGTTCCCCTCCTCGACCAGGAAATTTTTCGCGGAACTCGACGAGCGCGACGGAGAAACGACGCTCACCGTGATTGAGCGCAAGGCCGGCTCCGTCACGCAGGTATTCTCGAACCGAGACTACCGATTCGATGTCGAAGACGGACGGAACGTGGAATGGTCCAAGGACGAGGACTCGTTCCTTATCCCGCTCCGATCACGAACGAACAATGACCGGGTCGTCTTCATCGTTGACCGGCAGACGGGAGCCGCGACAAATCTCCGCGACATCGCCCCCATTCCGGATCCCGAAAATCCGCGGTGGCACCCCGACAACGACGGGACATTTTTCGTGTTCTCGCACGGTTCGCTCATCCTGGTCCGCCCCGAAGAAAAGAACACCGCCAATCGGACCATGGTCGTCACCTCGAATATCGCCGCTTACGATCTCACGAGTCGTTACGCCGCGGTTCTCGATCGCATAACCGGCACCGTATCAAGCATCCCGTTCGGCTCGGCCGCGGATACGAAGCCGGACGAGATAACCAAACCCGTCCCGGGAGCGGAGCGATTCTCGAAGCCCTACATCACCGTCTATGACGAGAAGCGTATCGCGGTGTATGACCGGCACGGCGAGGGCTTCCTCTGGAACGATGATGGGAAACTCGAGCCCTCCCTCATACCGCTCGGCTCCGACATAGAAGGTGTCCAGTTCTCTGACGACGGGAAAAAACTCCTGTTCTTCACGAAGAACGATATTTCCGTCGCCTTTACGCGCGACTGGGATGTCCAGCCGGCCAGAAAGGACGGGGAAATACTCCAGGTCGCGCGATTCTCCTCCCCGTTCTCGGAAGCGCAATGGTCCAAGGACTATGAGCATGTTCTCTTCGCGCTCGGCAGCGAACTGAAGATGGCCGAGCTCGATAACCGGGACCGCAGGAATATCGACACGATCATCCCACAATCCGACCGAATCCTCCATCAGGTCATCCCGCTCCCTGCCGAAAACGAACTGTATACGGTTTCGAAAACCGAAAGCGGCGATTCAGCAACCCTTTCTTTCATCAGGTTCCCCGAGCCGGTCGGAATATTCGGGCAGTAGGTCGCGGATCTGAAGCCGATATGACACAAAACCGGTCCGGTATGAAGCCGGGCCGGTTTTTCTAATATCGATATTTCGAATCACTTTCCCATCAAAGCCCGGAAGAACGCGTCATCCTGGGAATTCCGAGACTTTTCGGCGCCCGTCTTTCGCTCGTCAGTACCACTTTTTTTTTCTTGTGCCGCAGGAATCTTCCTCTCTTTCTCCACACGACTGCCTAAGCCCTCTTCCTTTTCGCGAGCTATTACTCTGGCCTCCGCTTCCTTACGAAGAACGCTCTTCTCGAACTTGGCCCCCATGCCCTCAAGTTCTTTCTGAAGAAGCAAGCGGAACTTCACCGAAGGCAGCAGCATGCGGAGCGTTTTCACGTCCTTGTACTGCGTGATATATTCTTCCGCCCGCCGCTGTTCACCCCTCCCGAACTCCGCCGCCGATGACCGAACATCTCTTTCCACCCGCAGGGAAGATTCCTTAAAGGCATTCTCCTCCCGAACGATCCTTTCCATAGTCGCAAAATCGAGCTGCCGTTTCGCTTCGTTACGGGCCTTCGGATCGGTTATGCTTGAAAGTTTGAGAAACCCCAATTCATAATCACTTTTAATCCGGTCTATGGCTCCACTGAACGTCTTACAGGATTGCTCGAACCCCTGTACCGCGGCGTGGGACAACATGCGAGCATCGCGCTGTTTATTGAGCTGCTCCATCTGTATGTCCCGCTCCCAGTTCTGATATCGCATGAGCTCATCCCGACGGTTGTTGATCGAGAAATTCGCCATGTCCTTCTGGTACTGGTCGTCCGCCTGTCTATACATCTGTTTTATTTCTGCCCTGTTGCCCGCCTTCGCCTCGGGCATGCTTTGCGTGCTCAGGGCACCGAAAAGAGCGACGGCATTGAGAAACATATACGCCTTCGGATGCTGCCTGATCTTCGCCAAGAGCGTCTCGGCCAACCCCGTTTTCTTGCTGCTATCATTCGTAACAAGAACGGGTTCGACGACCTCGTCCTTCAAAACCAGTTTGCCATCCGGATCGACAGCCGGATTCTCTGGAACGAGCTCCTGCATGGCCGTTTCGAGCAATGAAACGACCCGCTCCCGCGCGTCCTCGTCCAGACCATCGGGGAAAAGCTCTTGAATAAGTGTTTCCATATCCTGCTCGCCGACCTCGACCGAATGCTCCGCCGACGTTCCCCGGATTCCTTCTGGACTCCCGGCAGATAGAGGCAACGTATCCGACCCGAAGCTATCCGGACCCGGATTTCGCTCTTCCAAGACGACTCCGCCCCGAAGAACGTGGTATTTCTTGCTGTCATCGCCCCCCGTGCTCTTTTCACCGGTGAGGGAAGGTTGTTCCGCTCCTTTGAACATAGTCGCTACTCTTCCGTTCGATTTATCAGTCCCGAAAAATACGCACGCTCCTCCTCCGCTATTTCCTCGAGTTTTACCCGGTCCCCGGCCGCGACCATGCGCTTGCGCATATTGGTCGTGAAGAACAGAAACAGATCGCGATCTTTCGAAAAGACGTCGATGAACATCTTATGGATATATTCGCCGGCATCCGCGAGCCGGTCACGCCACAAATTCCGATCCTCCTCCCGGAGTTCGGCGCTTTCGAATATCGCCTCGAGCTTCTGTTGGAATTCCTCGTCGCTTATGAGCATATGAAAAATTATACCATACAATTTCCGCAATGAAAAAATTCTGACCCACTTTCGACCGCGCCCGGTCGAGCCATGTAATACCATTTCTAAGAAACCAGTTCCCCTTGTCTCCGCGAGGATTTGCGTCTTCGGAAATCCGTGGCGGTCCAGGTCTGTGCTCTATAAATCCTGGATTGCCACCCCGGCATGCGCGGGGCAGGCTGCCCGAATACGGGCTCACAAAGACATCCGTAGAGGGAATGTATTATTTAGAAACGGTATAAGGATCACGTCGCGAATCAGAATGGTCCGGAAAACTCGACGGCATCCGGACAATGAAAACCACCAGCTCATCCGCTGGTGGTTTCTATCTTGTCGGCTAACGCCGACTAAAACAGTTTCATGTTCTCGATATCCACGCGCTTGTGGTCTTGGTTCTTGATATAGTTGATAATGACCTG
>JAAXXZ010000026.1 GCA_013334245.1 Candidatus Moraniibacteriota bacterium | reverse complement strand
CGTACAGATTCACGATATGATGGGATTGCAAAGAGAGCATATGGTTTTTGTGTTTGTTTTGTACACTTCCACAATACCAGGCTCTTTTTGTTTTGTTTAGGCGGAAAGGGAATTACTGGGTTCACGGTCAAAAGAATCCGATGTCCCGCTTTTACCGGTTCATCGCGGTAACGGTCAGCTGGAGCGCGGTCGCGAAGAGGACCCAGCACAAATACGGAACGTTCATGAACGTGACCCACTGGGCATACGGCCAGATCGCGATCATCGCCCAGACAAGGGTCGCGAGCAGTAAAATAATATCGACCGCGGCGAGAACGTTGTTCTGCAATCCGAACTGTATCGGCGAGAACGCGAAATTGAAAACGAGATTCAGGATGAACGGCAGCAGAATGATAAACGAAATTTTCCCATTGAAGAAAAGGCGCGCGACGTTTCCGAATGAAACCGCGATCAGAACATAGAGCACGGTCCAGGCCGGACCGAACAGCCACGCGGGCGGTGCCCACGACGGCTTTTCCAGGGACGCGTACCAGGAGTACTGGTTCATAAGGTTATCGCTCTTCCCGACGAAGGATCCGCAAGACACCGAAAGCGATGGCAGCACCGGCAAGCGCGGTCGCGAGCTGGAGCCAGCCGAACATCGTGAGCATCTTTCCGGCCACGGCTGTCCCGCTATAAAGCGTCCCCGAGAACGTTACGCCGACCGCGAACAGCAATGCGGACTTCGCGACTGCGGCGGATGCCGCCGTCACGAAATAATTCCTCCCTTTTTCGAATCCGAGCGCGGCCAGATAAACGAGCAACAGATTGCCCGTCATGATGAACGGGACGAGCGGGGCGAACGCCACGGGAAGCTGGCCCGTCGCGAGAGCTACCACGCTCGGCACGACCGCTATCGCGAACGATTCCTTCCGGAATCCGAAGTAGGCTGCCGACAGGAAAAGCGCCGCGTTCACGAACGATCCGGTAATCGGCTGCGAGAACACCAAAGGAGACGCCAGCACGATCGCGGAAAGGAACGCGAATCGGAACATTCTCATCGTCCCGGAATTTTCCAACGAAAGCGTTCCCGCCTCTTCACCGACACCGACATTTCGCTTATTCATATTGTTTTGAATCCCTTAATGATTCGACTTCGGTTTTTTTCCGACCCACATACCTCGTATGGAGGACCTTCTTTCTCGTGGCTTCGGTATTGAAGTACTCGCGATAGACGGCCTGCACCGGTTTGCTCCGATGCGCGACGCGGAGCGACCCTTTCTTGTCGATCGAATACAGCCCTGCGGAACGTTTCTTCACGATTTCGGCCGAGGTAGGAATAGGCTGCCCGCCGCCGCCGATGCATCCGCCGGGACAGGTCATCACCTCGAGCGCGTCATACTTATGCGGATCTTCCTTGAGCTCCTCGAGCACCCTCCGCGCGTTATCGAGCCCGCTCACCACGCAGATCCGGATCGTCGTCTCGCCGATGGTCACCGTCTTCTCCTTTCGCCCGTCGATACCGCGGATTTCCTGCATCGCGTCCTCGGGAAGCTCCTCTTTGGTCATCAGATAATAGGCCGTACGGAACGCGGATTCGAACACGCCGCCCGAAGATCCGTAAATCACGCCGGCGCCGGACGGCACACCGAACGGATCGTCCGCGGCTTCCGGTTCGAGCTTCGAAAGATCGATACCGCGTTTGCGGAAGAGCCGGGCGAGCTCGCGCGTAGTCAGCACCCGATCGACCGGAAACCGTCCGTCGATCTTCAGCTCGTCGCGCTTCACTTCCGCCTTCTTGGCGACGCACGGCATGATCGAGACCATCTCGATATCCTCGGGACGGATCCCCGTTTCGCGACTCCAGTATTCCTTCACGATACCGCCGAGCATGATCTGCGGGGAACGCGACGACGCGAGGTTCGGAATGAATTCGGGATAATAGAACTCGACGAACTTCACCCACGACGGGCAGCACGACGTCATTGCCGGAAGCGGTCCGCCGGCACGAATCCGGCCCACGACTTCCGCCGCCTCTTCCATCGTCGTGAAGTCGGCACCTGCCGCGGTATCGAAGACGTATCTGAAACCGACCTTCCGGAGCGCGGCGACCAGTTGTCCCGTGGCGACCGATCCGGCTTCCATGCCGAACTCCTCGCCGATACTCGTCCGGATCGACGGTGCGAACTGCACGACGACGATTTTGCCCGCATCATCGAAGATCCGTTCGAGCTCCTCGAATTCCCCGACTCCCTCGATGGCACCCACCGGACAATGCGTGATGCACTGTCCGCAGTTGATACACTCCACGTCCGGATCATCGGACAGCTTCAGCTTCCCGGTGGAAGGGTCTATCGAGAGATACCCCGTCGGGCAGACCTTCGTGCAGTTTCCGCACCCGATACATTTGGTCTGATCGAACACGATCGTCCCCGAGCGGAGCACACGATCGGTTTCCCGCTTTTTTCCGGTCGGCTTCGCCCCATACTCCCGGACGAGTTCGAGCAGATGGCACTTCTGAAGAAAAACACAGTCGTCGCATTCGAGCACATGATGCCCGAGAATCGTCTCGAGATTCCCCTTCCGCTCTCGCGTGAGCTCCGGGGTGTCGGTCGTTACTTCCATCCCCTCCTCGACCATCGTCGCACACGAGCGCACCGTTCCTTCACGACCCGCGACGGATACCGAACACATGCCGCACGTTCCCGACGGTGGCAGGTCCGGATGATTACAAAGCGTAGGGATCGTAATACCCGCCTTTTTCGCGGCTTCGAGAATGGTGACTCCTTTCTCGACCGAGACCTTGCGTCCGTTTATGGAGAACGTGATGATATCCATGAAGATGTATTTTCAGTATCAGTATACCGCGAAGCGGGCGCGGACGGAAGCGGAATACGAAAACGGCCCCGGCTACCGCCGGGCCCGTTTCTTCTGTCGGGCTGTCGGGAATCGAACCCGAACTACATGCACCCCATGCATGCGTACTACCACTATACTACAGCCCGTTCACTGTCTGCTTGGAATCGCCCCGCATACGCGGGGCGTCCGGCGAATGCCGGACGAACCCGGACCACATGCTCCAGAACGTTTCATTTCTTGCCTCGGAAACCTCGGAGTGGAAACGCCCGTGAACATGAAATCATTCATGTTTCACCCCCATGGACGCGTACTACCACTATACGACGGCCCGGAGTCCTGTGCCGTACGGCACAGGACGAAGCCCTGCGCATGCAGAGCGAATCATCCTTTCCCCCACCCGGTATAATCGCGGGATGCGATTACAAGACATGCTTTCGACTTATTCTTCTGTTTCTTCGTAACTCGTGAACCCGTTAACAAAATGACTCCTTTCTTTGACTTTCGACTTTCAGACTTGTGACTTGGACTATTCCAGTATGCCGTCCAGGTTTACGTCATACAGGATTGCCTCGTTCAGGTGCCGATAATTCAGAAGCTCGTTCTCCTTGAACCAGATCGGGATTTCCTTCTCCGCCTCCTCGGCATTGCCGGACGCATGGATAAGGTTCCGGATCGACCTGCTGTCGACGTCGGAAATCTGATACGAATCAACGGTGAAGTCCCCTCTGATAGTTCCTACGTCACTCGACATCGGCTCGGTCGATCCGGTAATCTTGCGTACGACCCCGATAGCACCGTTCCCCTCCCAGACCATGGCAACGACCGGTCCGGCGGAAAGATACGTCGCGTTCGCCTTCAGAATCGCAAGTCCGTTCTCACGGTACGTGGAGAAGGGTGATTTCTGACCTTTCTTCGCATACGCCGCCGCGGCTTTTTCTCCGACGGCCTCAAGCCATTCCTCGCCGCCAACCATATAATGCTCGGTTGCCATCTCCGAAGTCGGTATGAGCATCTTCGTGGCCACAAGCTTGAGTCCGGTCCGCTCATACCGGCGGACGATCTCACCGATGAGCGACCGTTGCACCCCGTCCGGCTTGATGATGACCAGCGTCCGTTCTTTCTTCGGATGTGTATTCTCCATAACGTCGTGATAAGGATACATTCCTTCCATTGATATCACGAAAGCCGATTCAAGGCAATAAATCACCTCGTCGAACCGGAAAAGACACATCCTTTAAGCGCCGTCGAGCAACGATAAGAAATATCACCGGACATATCGGTCCGGCGGATCGACGCTCCAACCGACGAGACCCTGGAAATGACTTCCGGCGACGGATGGCCGTAGGAATTTTTTCCGACCGAAATAACTGCTTCCTTCGGTCTGACCAGGGAGAGAAATTTCTCACTTGAAGAATATTTCGAACCATGATGAGACAGTTTGAGAATTTCGGTCTCGGGAACGTTCGGAAGGAACGACTCCTCCCTCGGAAGATCTCCGGCCGAGAGGAAATCCGTCTCTCCGTATGAAAACCGCGAGACTACGCTCCCCTCGTTCGATTCGGTCGCATCCGAAAGATCGCCACGCGGATACAGCACGCGCAGCACGCCGCCTTCGGGTAACGAAAGGGAGAGTCCCTCTTTCGCGTCGACCCGTTCCGGAAGGTCCGAACCGGCATTCAGCCTGTCCTGAAGCAGCTTGAATATTTCCGAAGACGAGACGGCTCCGGTCGACACGAACTCACGTACCCGATAGTTTCCGATCAGATCCGGCAGTCCGCCGATATGGTCCGCATCGGGATGTGTCATGACGACCGCCTCGATGGTCCGATCCCAGAACGGGACATATCTCGATAACCGGGAAAGAAGGAGTTTGCCGCTCCGGCCGCCATCGATCAGTATCTGATTCCCACCCTGTGAGATGAGAATCGCGTCCCCTTGCTCCACGTCGAGAAAGACGACCCTGGTCTCCCGGGCATTTTGCCACGCCCAAAGGGAGAACACTCCGCCGACGAACGCGGAAAGGATGAGGATGATGAACAGGAATCGAAAGAAAAGCTTGCCCATACATGTGCGAAAAGTACGATCACTCCGTACCCGACGATCCGTCTGGATCAGTCGCCTTCGATCCCGCTTTCACGAAACGCGAGATCGACGACAACGATTCCGTCTTCAGGAACGCAAGCATACCTGAAAAGGACGGCCCTGCTCCAGGATACCCTCCGCGATACCTCATCGCAAAATAAGAGAATCGAAGCGCCACCCAAAGCGACAGATACCAGACGAACGACGACGCCCACCCGAATTCCGCGCGGATCATCACCTTTCTCGAAAGGACGGCCATATATTCCGTACCGAGGATGATCGGTCGTATCGTCGCGTATGCCGGGAATGCGAACAGGTTTCCCAGAAACGGCGACGCCAGGCCGGCGGCCCCGGTAATGGCCGAGAGCAGCATCGCATACGGCACGAGCGGCAGGATGACGGCGTTCGCCAGGAAGGAAACGGGAGAAAACGTTCCGAAGTTCGCGAAAATGACCGGCATGACAAACAGGTTCGCGGAGAACGTGAGCAGGGCGGCCTCGACGAGGAATCCACCGAACGAAACACGTTTCATGACCCGACCGATAAGCGGCGACGTGAGCGCGATGCCGGCCGTCGCGGCGAACGACAAAAGGAAACCGATATCATGACGAAGCAGAAGCGGATTCCACAGAAGCATGAGGGAGGCGACGAGGACGATCGCCTGGATCGAGGCATACCGACGACCGAACCAGCCTGCCGAAACCAGGACGGACGACATCCCGAACGCTCGGACTGCGGACGCCGGGGCCCCGGAAATGATCACGAACGCGGCCGTCGCGAAAAGCGAGAAGACGGCAGCTTTCGGTCGAGGCAGGAGGCACACGACTCCGAGAAGCAGAAAACACGCGGCAATGATGGAAATGTTGTATCCGGAAACGGCGACGATATGAGAAAGTCCGGCGGACCGGAAATCCGCGACGACCGAATCCGGAAGCTGCTTGCTTCCCCCGATGAGCAATCCGGCGGCGAGTCCGGCCTCCGGCTCGGTGAGCGCCTGCGAGAGCGCCTCCTGAAACGCCCCGGAAAATCCGAAAAGCGCCCGACGCACGACATAACGTGATCCCGTCTTTTCCCACGACGAGATCCGACACCTGTATGCGATGCCGTCTTTCGCGTAATACATGTGCCATTCCTCATCCGGAGTCTCCAGCGCGCACGTCAGACTCCCGGTATCCCCGTAAAGGACGCCGGACCGTATCGGAAACGTTCCCATGACAAGCTCCCGAGGACAAACCGGGCCGTCAGAACATGAATCGAATCGGAACACCGCTGCCCGCCCGTTGTCGTCGGACTCCGGATTTCTCACGATCGTGGCCGTTCCGTTCACGCGTCCCGAAGGGCGAGACTTGTCCCACGCCGCTTCCCGTGCCCCAGACAGGAAGATACCGAGGGAACAGGCGAAAAGACATGAACAGATGAGCACTCCTTTCCGTCGAGGCCATACCATGACGATCGCCACACCAGTCGCGACTGCGAGCAATGGAACGACCGGCGACCACGAGGGAAACAGCGACCCGATAAAAACACCCGGAATCACCGCCGGGAAAGAACGACGCAACAGGGATGTCACATCCGACATAGGAGGAATCGGATCGCGAATTCCGGACGACACGGCGTTTTCTCTTTTTCCGAATAACAAAAACCCCGGCTGATCCGGGGTTTGGGAACAATCACGTTACTCGAGGTTCTCAATCGCCTTCTTGAAGCTTTTCACGGAACCGAAGGATTTGTATACGCTCACGAATCGGAGATAGGCGACCTCGTCCACGGCCCGGAGCTTTTCGAGCACCATGTTACCGATTTCCTTGCTGGAGACCTCGGGCTCGCGCCTCGCATGCAGCTCGTATTCGATTTCCTCGAGAATTTTCTCAGCCTTCTCCTCGTTCCCCGGCCGCTTCTCGAGCGCGCGCCTGAGCCCGACCTCGATCTTCTTGCGATCGTATTCCTCCTTGCGACCGTCCTTTTTCACGACGGATATACCCATCGTTTCCGCCTCCTCGTACGTGCTGAACCGGCCCGAGCACTTTTCGCACTCGCGCCTCCGCCGTATCGCGCGTCCTTCCTTCGTCTCGCGCGAATCGACGACCTTGGTCTCATCATGGCCGCAGAACGGGCACCTCATACGATTCAGGCATCAAAAAACCCCTCTCGAGAACAATCTACCATATCCCGCAAAAAAGGAAAGGAGGGTGCCCGGCACCCTCCTTTCAGTACGATGGAACGTCCGGGATTATTTCTTCATCTTACGACGTATGAAGGCCGGTATCTCAAGGTCGTCTCCCTCCTCGGCAAACTCTTTCGTCTCGGAACGAAGCGGAGCCTGAGTCGGCTGAATCTTCTCCTCGATGATCATCGCCGGCTTTTCAACCATGCGCCGGGTGCTTTCGAAGGCACTCCGCGAAAAGATATCCTCTTCTTCCTGCTCGGCCGACTTCGCCGGTTCCGGCTCGACGACGGATCGCGAGGGCGCCGCGACTGCGGGAGCGGGAGCGGAGGCCGCCCGGGAGATGAAACCGACCGGGTTGCGTTCGCGTACGCGGCCCGCGTCGAATCCGGTCGCGACCACCGTAATTTGGATGTCTCCCTTGTGGACCTGATCGTCGACGACGGCACCGAAGATGACCTTCGCGTTCGGATCGATGCTTTCGGTAATGATGTTCGCCGCCTCGTTGATCTCGAGCATGCCGAGATCCGCGGAACCGGAAATATTTATGAGGACCCCCTTCGCACCGTCGATGGAAAGCTCGAGCAACGGGCTGTTGATGGCCGCGCGCGCCGCCTCCTCGGCACGGTTTTCGCCGGAGGCGATACCGATACCCATGAGAGCGCTGCCGCTGTCCTCCATGATGGTGCGTACGTCCGCGAAATCGACGTTCACGATACCCGGCTTCGTGATGAGGTCCGAGATGCCCTGAACACCCTGGCGGAGCACGTCATCGACGATGCGGAACGCGTTGATGAGCGAGGTCTTCTTGTCGATGATGGAAAGCAGCTTGTCATTCGGGATGGTGATGAGCGAATCGACGCGGTCACGAAGGTTCGAGAGGGCCTCCTCACCTATCGCCCGACGCTGCGCACCTTCGAAGGTGAACGGCTTCGTCACGATTCCGATGGTCAGCGCGCCGAGTTCCTTCGCCGTCTCAGCGACGATCGGCGCCGCCCCGGAACCGGTCCCGCCTCCGAGTCCGCACGCGACGAACACCATGTCCGCACCCTTGAGCACTTCCTGTATCTCGTCGCGGTTCTCCTCCGCGGCCTGCCGGCCGATTTCCGGATTCATTCCCGCCCCGAGTCCTTTCGTCAGGTTCTTTCCGATATGCACCTTCTCGGCCGCCTTCGAATTATGAAGTGCCTGCGCATCGGTATTGATTACCACGAACTCGACTCCCTTAATCTTGGAGTCGATCATCCTGGAGACGGCATTGCCGCCGGCCCCACCGACGCCAACGACTTTAATCTTGGCGAATGTTTCGATGTCGGGTTTGATTTCAGCCATACGGAAGGGGTGCTAAAAGGATGATCGAAAGGTTTCACCCGGCTTTTGTTTTCGAAGTCCTACTTTAGCACGCGGAAAAAGCGTGTGTCAAGCGGATTTTTTCCGTTTTTGTCGCATTTTTCTGTCTGTTTTCAGTCGAGCGGGAGAAACTTCCGGAGCCAGTCCTTCGTTTTGTTTCCGACCGAAAGCATCCAATCCGGAACGGCCCGTTTCGCACCCTCTGCCAGGAACCCTATACCCGCGATGTTCCCGTGGGATCGTCTCCGCTCCCGCGCCAGTAAAACGAGCCCGACGGCGGTCGCGAAGTCCGGACTGTCCACCTGGTCGAGGATCCCTCCGAGCGGCTTCGGATATCCGACATGCGATGGCAATCGAAGGATATCCTTCGCCAACTCGACGGCCCCGGGAAGCAATGCGCCGCCACCGGTAAGCACCACTCCCGCCGGTAGCAATCCTTCCCGACCGCACTTCGCGAGCTCGGAATTGACGAAACGCAGGAGTTCATCCATCCGGGCCTCGATGATTTCGGCGACATGATGTCGCGAGACGGATTCCGTCTCATGGGAATCGAAACTGGAAAGGTCGATCTCCTCGCGTTTTCCGACGGTATCCGGAAGCGCCGTGCCGTATTGGAGCTTCACCTGTTCCGCGGTGTCAATGGACGCGCGAAGTCCTATCGCGATGTCGTTCGTGACGTGCGCTCCGCCGACCGGCAGTGTCGCGAGGTGAACCAGCTCCCCCTCCTCGTACACCGTGACCGACGTCGTGCTTCCACCGATGTCGACCAGCACGACACCAAGCTCTTTCTGCTTCGGATTGAGCACCGCTTCGGCGGCGGCAAGCGGCTCCACGGCGTGGAAATCCGGCCGGATACCGACCTGGTCGAGTATGCGTCCGATGCCCTTCATCTGGTTCATGCTCGTGCCGACGACGAACGCCTCGGCCTCGAGCCGCACGCCGCGCATGCCGATCGGATCCTTGATGTCTTTCTGGTCGTCGAGCCGATAACTTTTCGGGATGACGTGCAACACCTCCCGATTCGAGGGAAGCATGACGCGCGCCTCGACTTCCGCCATCGCGCGTTCCACGTCCTCTTCGGCGACCTCGCCGTCGGGACGGCTGACCGCGATGACGCCGAGTGTTTTTTGACAGAAGATATCAGTTCCGGAAATGCCTATGCCCACGACGTCCGATGTGACGCCCGACATGCGCTCCGCATGCGACACCGCCTTTGCGACGGCACCGGCGACCGCGGACGCGTCGATGACGCTTCCGCGACGCATGCCTTCCGACGGCATGGAGACGGCGCCAAGAACACGCAACGATTCCTCGCCGGCTATTTCCTGCGCCATGACCGCGCGCACCTGCGACGACCCGATATCGATTCCGAGATAATTTTCCGTTTTCGGCATACAGACAAAACCAAGGACTCACCCCCGGAATGACCCTTCCGTTTTTATGACTGTTATTATACCCCGAAAACCGAGCGGAGACAAAACGGCCCCATAAACGAAAAATGACACCGATACGTCATGTTCATGATTGCCGAATGAAAACCACCAGCTCATCCGCTGGTGGTTTCTATCTTGTCGGCTAACGCCGACTAAAACAGTTTCATGTTCTCGATATCCACGCGCTTGTGGTCTTGGTTCTTGATATAGTTGATAATGACCTG
>JAAXXZ010000007.1 GCA_013334245.1 Candidatus Moraniibacteriota bacterium | reverse complement strand
AACCACCCCGTGCCATACGGCGCGGGGTGGTTTTGTATCTAACGGGAAGAACTGCTTACGCGATGAGCGAACCGCCGTCGGCGACGATCATCGATCCGGTCAGGTAGCTGGCCGCATCGCTTGCGAGGAAGAGAGCGACGGTCGCCATCTCGTCCGGCTCGGCATAGCGTCCCATCGGGATGGCGGAAAGGAACGCCTTCATCTGCTCGTCGGTCATCGCCGGGGCCCCTTCGCTCATCGCGGCCACACCCTCGGTCGCCACACCACCCGGGGCGATGGCGTTCACGCGGATCTTGTGAGGGGCGAGTTCGAGCGCGAGGTTTTTGGTGAAGCCCCAGACGCCATGCTTGGACGTATCATAGGCCGCGAGTCCGACCATGCTCGGATGCAGGGCATCGATCGAAGCGATGTTGATAATCGTTCCGCTTCCCTGTTCGACCATCGCCTTGGCCGCCTCGCGACAGCCGAGGAATACGCCGCGACCGTTCACCGCCTGGACCTTGTCCCAGAAGCCGACTTCCATATCGAGGACCGGCGAGGTCGGGAAGATACCGGCATTGTTCACCATCACGTCGATGCTTCCGAAGGCTTCCTTCGTCTTCGCGACGAGCGCGGTCACGTCCGCTTCCGATGAGACGTCGGTCTTTACGAAGAGGGTCTTCCCTCCGAATTCCGCGCCGAGCGACTCGGCTTTTCCAACGCCGACTTCCTCATTGATATCGGAAATGACGACGTTGGCTCCCGCTTCCGCAAAGCGCCGCGCGATACCGTATCCGATACCGTTCGCGCCACCGGTCACCACCACCGTCTTATCGGTGAAATCAAACAACTCCGAAATCTTTTTCTGCGACATATGGTTTATCTTACGGTTTATTTCGGCTTTATATAGCCAAATACAGGTCTATTATAGCATGAAAAGGAGGAGAGGGAAAACCGGCTTTACATACAAGAATCAAAAAACCCCGTTTTGGGGTCTTGTGATTTCCGTTGAGGAAAGGGAGGGATTCCTCTTCGAGCCGGGGACTTTTCTTTTAAGAAAAGTCCCTTCTCATCCCTCCCGAAAGCAAAGCAGTTTGCTTTCTCCTTTCCTGCGTTCACGTTGTTCACTGAGGAAAGGGAGGGATTCGAACCCTCGAGGCCCTTGCGGGCCTGCCGCTTTTCGAGAGCGGTACCTTCAACCACTCGGTCACCTTTCCAGCATATCTAACAGTATATACTATTGTTCGAAATGATCCTCCCGATTTCGGTCAGGGATTCGCCCCGCATGCGCGGGGCGTCCGGCGTATGCTCGGACGAACCCTCGAGGCCCTTGCGGGCCTGCCGCTTTTCGAGAGCGGTACCTTCAACCACTCGGTCACCTTTCCTTTCCTCCGCTTTTCTTCCGTCTCCAACTGTTGTACTATATTTACAGGTTTCGGGCAAATCTTTCCGGATACTCACAAAAAAATCCTATGATTCAATCCACGGCATTTGTCGATCCGAAAGCGGTCATACGATCCCTGCCGGTGCAACCGAAGGGCGTCGTAGTGGATTTCGGATGCGGAGCGGGATATTTCGCGGTGGAATTCGCCAAAGCGGTCGGGGATGACGGGAACGTGATCGCGATCGATGTCCTTCCTTCGGCACTCGAAGCCATGCAGAGTCGGATCAAGACCGAGGGGCTTCGCAATATCGCTGTCAAACGGGCGAACCTCGAACGCGCGAACGGATCGGGCCTCGAATCGGCAAGTGTCGATTGGATAATCGCGAAGGACGTGCTATTTCAGAACGCGAAAAAGGATATCCTGATAAACGAAATCGCGAGAGTGCTTCGTCCGGGCGGTCAGGCGATCGTCATGGAGTGGAGTCCGGTTGCCGGCGGTGCGATCGGTCCCGATGCCGAGTTGCGCGTTCCTCAGAGTGAGCTCAAAGGCCTGCTCCAGTCGGCCGGCTTCTCGGCTATCAACGACCTTCCGGTCGGGGCGTTTCATTATGCCTTTCTCGTCACCAAGTAATCGTATGAAGAGATTCCGACACGTACTTCGGACGCTTTCCGTTCTGCCGTTCCTTGCGGCCGCCCTTCTACTTTCCGGTTGTGGGAAGGTCTTGCCGCCGGCATATCGGGTCGACCTGGAAATCTGGGGGACCATAGACGATTCGGACGCCTATCAGGCCGCGATGGGCGAGTATCAGAATACGGCGAAGGCACATATCGGATCGGTATCGTATCGGAAGAAGGCGCCGGAGACGTACCGTGAAGACCTCCTGAACGCGTTCGCGGAAGGAAACGGTCCGGACATGTTTTTCATCCGGAGTTCGTGGCTTCCGCTTTTCAAGAACCTTATCGTTCCGGCGCCGGAATATCAGACTTCGGAGAAGGAGTTTCGCGACGCATTCGTCGACGTGGCCGCCGACGATCTTGTCGTGAACGGAAAGATGTACGGCGTTCCGATGTCAGTCGACTCGCTCTCGCTCTACTACAACAAGGACCTGTTCAACGCTGCCGGGATAACGACGCCGCCGACAACATGGGGAGAACTCGTCGCCGACGCGCGCCTGCTCAACTCGATAGATTATTACGGGAATATCCGACAGTCGGCGATCTCGCTCGGTACGGCGAAGAATATCAACCGTTCCACGGACGTATTGCTTGCCATGGCGAACCAGTATGGCTTGAGGGCACGCGCGAACGGATTTTCCGATGAGATGAGCGTTTCGAGCGATCCCATGCGGAACGCGCTTTCCTTCTACTCCGGTTTTTCGAGTATCGGTTCGGACCGATACTCGTGGAACGCGGATCAGCATTATTCCGTCGATGCGTTTTACGAGGGAAACCTGGCCATGATGGTCAACTATTCCTGGCAGATGGACGCTATCCGGAAGAAGAACGCGAAGTTGAATTTCGGAGTGGCCTCGCTTCCCCAATTGAACACGGCTGCCCCCTCGAACTATGCGAACTATTGGGTGCTGGTCGTGGCGAAGGATAAGAAGGCTCCCTCGTCTTCTTCCGGAAAGGTGACGTTTCCCGTCGCGAAATACAACGATATCCGCATCCATGAATCGTGGCAATTCCTGCATTATCTGGCATATCCGCATCCCGGTATGAGGGAAATCCTTCGGAACGCGCTTGCTCCGGATTCCGCGGTCGAGGTCGTGCTCAAGAACGATCCCGCCAAGGAGTACGTCGTAAAGACGGGGCAGCCGGCAGCCCGAAGAGACCTTATCGAGGAGCAGAAGAAAGACCCGTGGATGGCGCCGTTCGCGGTCGGGAACCTTATCGCGAGGGACTGGCGGGTGGGAGAAGTGGAAGCGGCTGAGGGAATCCTTGCCGACGCCATAGAATCAGTGAATCGCGGCGAAGTCGTCGTGCAGCAGGCGCTCTCGATCGCGTCCACGCAGATCGATAAGCTTCAGCGAAAGGCTTCGTCGGAGTGATCCGACCACGTCTGAGAAGGGAAAACGATATGGACCATTCGTTCGTCATAATCGGTATCGGAATCGCTCACGCGGCCGGCGTGATCGAGGACGCGACGCCGATCGCTAAAGTGATCTCGAACGCGCTTACGCTCATCCTTTCATTGTCCGGAGCGCTTGCCATGTTGTCGTTCGGAGTTTCCGGCGCGATCTATATCACCGCTGCCGGCGACGAGGGACGGATGAAGCGGGCGAAAGCGGGGATGATGTTCTCGTTGGTCGGCGTACTGGTCTGCATCTGCGCGCTCATCGTTGTTCGTACCGTTGCGGGCATGGTATAATAGCGTGGTCGAATCATCACTTAGGAGAAAGGAGGTGAACGCATGAAATCGATGAAACAAATCGGATACGGCGTTCTCGCCGCGGCGCTTCTCGCCCCGTTTTCGGCCCTGGCCCAGTTCGGGCAGGTTCCGAGCGGATCCAATTACAGCACTGTCGCCTCCACGGGCAGACTGACGTCGGACTCCATCGGGACGATCCTGGTCCGAATCATGAACTGGGTTTTGGGAATCCTCGGCATCGGGGCGATCATCTCCTTCGTCATAGCGGGTATCCTGTATCTGACGGCGGCCGGTGACGAGTCGAAGACCGAGAAGGCAAAGGGAATGATGACCTATGCCATCGTCGCGGTCGTGATCGCGCTCGTCGGCTATGTCGTGATCAATACGGTCGTCGGACTGCTCGGAAGCAGCGCCACCTCCGGAACGTTCTAGCCTTTACGGTTGGTCCGAAAAAGACGGACGGCCCCGCACTCGCGGGGTTGTCTTTTTTTGTCCGCGAGGATATGATGAAGGAAAGAAAAACACTATGCACTCGAATCATTTTCGAACCCTCGGCATCCGCCTTGCAGCGGCTCTCGTCCTTTCTTTGCCGGTATTGTTGCCGTTCGGGGTTCGGGCGGTGGCCACGTGTACGGACGGCACTCTGATGAACGGCGTCTGCGTGCCGTCAGGTGCGTCGACGGGTCTACCCGAGACGGAGATCGGTCAGGTCGTCATCAATATCATGTATTGGCTGCTCGGGATGCTCGGTCTTTTGGCGATCGTCATGTTCGTCGTTTCTGGAATCATGTATCTGACGGCGGGCGGGGACGAGAAGAATACCGAGCACGCCAAGAACAATATGAAGTATGCCGTCATCGGAGTCGCGGTGGCGCTTCTCGGCTATACCATCGTGTACACCATCCAGCAGGTCGTGGCGGGCGGCGCGACCGGAACCGGAGCAGGCGGTGCGACGGGGACATATTATTGATATCGCCGGAGCGTGTTAAACCGTTGTATACGGAAGCATAAATATCGTCCATCACCATTCATCGTATGAGAAAAAACAGCCTCGTATTTCCTGTCATCCTGACCATCGTTTTTTTTGTCACGGTCGGTATCTCGTCGACTTTCGCCGCGACGCGTTACCGCTTGGTAAATGCGAACAGTTCGGATTATACGAACAGTTCCGGAAACACGTTTACGTATACGTCGCCTGAGGAGTGTCAGTCGGTGGCGAATAGTATTACCGCGAGTGGGACCGCGGTGCATTGCTTGCCATATAACGACTCGGTTACCTGTTCGAATCTTGGCGGAATGTGTCAGGCGGGCACCTGTCCGGGAGAGGAGTTTACCGGTGCGACGGACTGCGGATGGACGAGTCCTTATTGTTGCGGAAACACCGCCACTTCCGGCAGGTGTACAGGGGTCGCCTCGCGCGTATCGGGCAGCTGCATGGCAAATTGCGGAACGGGAAGGACTGCTGACGGTGTTTGTAGCGGCACTTCCCAGAGCTGTTGCATACCGAGCGCGGCAATGCCGGCGAATACCGGTACTTGTACGGGAAGCAGTACCGGGGTTGTCGGATCATGCAAACAGTCATGTGCCGCAACAACGGAAAGGGCAGACGGAACGTGCACGTCGGCGAGTGGCGTATCTTTTTCTGGACGTACCTGTTGTGTGGCTAGCACGGCAACTCCGGCGGCGGGTGGAGCCGGCGCTGGAGCCGGTGCTGGAGCTGGAGCTGGAGCGGGATCCGCTTGCACAGGTACGTGTAAGCCGACATGTGATACGGCAGCGGGCGAGACCGCCGGATCCGGTACGTGTACTTCCGCGACTCAAACCTGTTGTATGCCTGCCGCGGCGGCGGGTGGCGCTATCACCCCGGTCTCATTTACGAATCCGCTCAAATTCGACACGGTTCAGGGGGCGACGGCGGTGTTTTTGAATGCATTTCAGGGAATCATCGTCATGTTGGCACTCATCTTCCTAGTGCTTGGCGGAATCTTCTACATTACCTCCGGTGGGGACAGTAAGAAGATCGAATCAGCGAAGGGAATGATAACCGCGGCGATGATCGGGCTCGCCATCGGCGTCGCGGCGCCATCGTTCCTCAAGGAGATCGGCAACATACTCGGGTGGGGTGGTGCCCAGGTACCGACCGAGGTCAGCGGCGCCAGGTCCGCGATCGAGGTCGCGCAGGCAGTGCTGGATTTCCTTCTTTCCATCGTCGGATTACTTGCCATGGTCATGATGGTCGTCGGCGGGCTCATGTTCTTCGCCGCGGCAGGCGACGAGAAGCGCGCCGAAACGGCGAAGGGTATCGTGAAATATTCGGTCATCGGCGTCGCGGTCGCCATCGTGTCGCTTATCATCGTGCGTACGATCGCAGGACTGTTCTGATCGGAACGGATTACAGATGCAAAAAACGGCCAAGGGGTTGCCCAGGGCCGTTCTTTGTACTTATTGCCGTTCATGCCGAAACCGATTATTCGAACTTGATGTTTACGGTTGACTCAGCAATCGTGAACTTGCCTGCCCTGATGTTTGCTTCCGCATCAGGAGGAACGCGGAGTCTGTACGAAATCCTCCCGTTTCTGACCGTCACTTTGCCGCCGAAGGTAGTGTTACTATCTCCGAAGACGATCGTAAAGGTCGGATCGGTAAGTGAGTTCTTCGTAGCCTTCATTCCAGTCGGGCTGCCGGAATCGGGAAGCATGGTAAACAATATGGGGTCCTCGTCGGCGAACGTGACTTTCCATTCGCCGTCTGGAATGCCGTATATCATCCCCGCCCGCAGGTCCCTTATCGTTATCTGCTTAACAACGCCGCCATTCCACATGGCTCCGGCTCTTGCGATAAGTCCCTGCGCATCGCGGGCGGACTCGACGTTTTCTACTGTCGCCATGGCTTGCCCGTTCGGCTGCAGGCCTTTCTTCAGTGTCTCGTAAACCGGCTGCACGGCGCTTTCGTCGGCTTGCCAGGCATTCTCGGTTCCCTGCTTTTTCACTGCCTCCACATAGGTTGAGCGGTGGAACATATCGTAGCCACCGATCCCAACCTGCATCAGGGCTATCAGATAGGCGAACCGTATGAAGAACACGGCCTTCCCTTTCCGAATGATCTCGACGAACGCGAGCATCAACAGTCCGCCGATTACCGAGAACACCGCCCATGGGTTCCAGGTAATGAAGATTGTTGTCGCGACCGTGAACAATCCGAGTCCGACAGGGACGTAGGAAAACCACACCAGTGCCAATCCGCCATATTCACCTCCGGCAGCCAGGAATTTCTTTAATTCGAAATCCGGCCATTTCTCTTTTGTGAACGGGGCAGTTAAGATTTTGCCGATTTGAATGTCCGGCATACCATTTACCAGCCCGCCCGCGGTAAAGATTGAAAGGATATGTGCCGTACGTACGGTGTAGTAAATGCCGGCGATGATGCCTGCATCATATACGAACCACGCTATATACTTTGTCCAGGGCCACACCCGCATCAGGCCGGAGAAAATCAAGTCCGACACGATGATGATCGCGGCGGTGGCCAGTATCCCGAGCATGATGCTCTTAAGGACCTGGTCAAATTCCGCCGCCCTGTCTGCGGCCTGGTTTTTAAGGTTTTCTGCAAAGTAACGCATTTTTTACATTCCTCCAGTTTGTTGCTGCCGAGAACCTTCCCGACAGCAGGTGATTTGATTTTTTTTACGGATGATAGTTTGACCAGATCGCAAATGCGATAAACGCAACAACTGCGACCGCGGCCATAATTCCATAGAGTATCCTGTACTGGTCCGGAATCTTGGCGAGTTGTTTGCTCCTTGTTTTGCGATTGTCCCTCCTTTCTTCCTCGGGGAGGTCCAGGCCGGTCTTGTACGCCATGGCTAATTCGAGCTGCAACTCCAGTCGTTCTTCGTAGAACTTCTTTCGTAATTCCGGGTCCGTCTCAGCTGTTTCGGAAGCTTCTTTTGCCTGCTCGGCGATGCAGTCGTAGCCATCTTTTCCCAGGACGGAGATCGACTCGGTAATGATGTAGAGCAGCTTTGGATTCAGCTCCTTCAACTGTTCCTTCGCTTCTTCGAGTTTTTTCTTCAATGAGTCCTTAGAGATGACCCCACGAAGCTCGAGGTCCTTGATTGTTCTACTGATAGCTTGTTCTCTCGTCATCGCCGGGGTTCCCTGCATAAGCGCCTGGATGTCCGCGGCGAGACTGTTCAAGTAGATCACCTGGGATGACTCCGGAGTATTGGCCTTGCTGATTTTTTTGGTAATCGTCGGGGCCGCACTCTTCACCTTCCCTCCTTTTTGCTGTCCGGAGGGCGTGATCGGCGCCGGTGTTTCGATGTGTTCCTCAAGTGGGTTCTCCATGAGATACAGGCGCGCAGCAAGAGATGTGACATAGCTGCTGTCGTTTCTCCTGTCCAGTCTTCCCATCTGCCTGACGAGGTCGCGAATCAGCGACTTGTTAGGTTCGGACAGCATCGATGCGTTCTGTTCGAGCAACGCATCATCCTTCGATGTGAGGGTTTCGAGCAATTTGATGAGCCAGACCCCCTTTTTCTCCTTGTCTCCGCCACGGTTTTGATTCATGAAACGCGATACCTCGGGAACATTTGATAATATCGCGCCAAGGCTCATAAGAACCTCTAATTTGTCCAGTCCTTCTCCTCTGCTCATAGCTATGTCTCCCGTTGGTTTTGGTGTGTTTGCAAAAAAATTGTGAAGGTGCCCGTTACGGGGTTGTCCGAAGTCGGGCACTGAAATCCGTAACAGGGTATTGTAGCATAAAAATACGTAAAAGTCAATATAAAAAGGGTACCAAGTGTCTTTATGTTGATGTTTCGATGATAAAGGCTTAAATAAGGTATAATATAACGATTTATCGAACTGTCTTGCGCGGAGCTATCGGTCGTCACCAGTTTCGCCTCATTTTTCTTTGTGGTGCCTGTTTTCTGTTCATTGTTTCCCGCCCCCGTTTCCTGCTTTCGCCGTTTGACACGGGGCCGGTTCCGCGCTATACTTGTGTCATACGGATACGGGTGTTGTTGGAGTTCGCGAGAGCGGACTTTTTTCTTTAGATGGGCGGAGTATCCGATCGAAAAGATCGGGTATCGGCGATCGAAAGGACGCGTCCGATTTCGGATCATTCTTTTTTCACCCCTCACCGCGCTGAACGCGGAGCTCCCCTTTGAAAGGGGAGCCGGATACGAAAGAAGTTTGGAAAGCGGTAACTCATCGTTAAACAGGACGGGTTCCGACGATACGTCGCGGGCACGTCATAATCCGAAAGCATATGGCAGCAAGAAAGAAGGCCGCCGAACCGGAACAGAGTCTCTCGGGACGGCTCGGAGAGTTCGGAAGCGCGATCATGCAGATCGTTGACGAGAAGGGACTTCCGAAGGAGAAGGTCCTCGAGGTCGTCGAGGCGGCGCTCGCCGTGGCGTACAAGCGCGACTACGGCAAAAAGAGTCAGGTCATCCGGGCTCAGTTCGACGAGGTTGCCAAAACGGCGAGTTTTTTCCTCGTGAAGGAAGTCGTCGACGAGACGACCCGAGAATTCGTCGAGGAAACCGAGGAAGCAGAGGAGGAAGTCGCGGATCCGAAGGTGGAAGCGGCTACGGAAGCAGCCGAGGAAATTGAGGAGGACCGTCTTCCGAGATACAATCCCGAGCGCGACCTTACGCTCCCGGATGCGAAGCTTCTGAAGAAGGACGCGAAGGTCGGCGATATCATCGATATCGAACTCCCGCCACACGAGGACTTCGGCCGTGTCGCGGCACAGACCGCGAAGCAGGTCGTCATCCAGCGTCTGCGTGAGGCGGAGCGACAGGTCATGTTCGAAGAGTACAAGGATCACGAGGGCGAGGTCGTCAACGGCATCGTCCAGCGTGTCGAGGGTCGGAACGTCTATGTCGATCTCGGCAAGTCGGTCGGCATCCTCTTCCCGTCCGAGCAGGTCGAGGGGGAGAACTACCGTATCGGTCAGCATCTCAAGGTGTATCTTGTCCGTGTCGAGGCCGAATCCAAGGGTCCCGGACTGGTGTTGTCCCGTTCACATCCGGACATGATCCGTCACCTGTTCTCGCTCGAAGTTCCGGAGATTTCGGCCGGAACCGTGGAGATCAAGGCGATCGCCCGCGAGGCGGGATCCCGGACGAAGATCGCCGTGTCCGCGAATCAGGAAGGCGTCGATCCGATCGGATCGTGCGTCGGTCAGCGCGGTACGCGCGTGCAGGCCGTCATCGACGAGCTCGGTGGCGAAAAGGTGGACATCATCGAATGGAACGAGAATCCGGCAAAATTCATCATCGCGGCCATGAGCCCGGCAAAGGTGGTCTCGGTGGATATCTCCGAGGACGAGGCGGAAGGCTGTCGCGCAAAGGTGGTCGTCCCGGACGATCAACTGTCGCTCGCGATCGGCAAGCGCGGTCAGAACGTCCGGCTCGCGGCGAAACTCGCCGGTTGCCGGATCGACGTGAGCGGAGCCGGTGTACCGGCCGCGACGGAAGAGGAAGGTGAAATCGCGGAGACCGAGAACGAGACGCCGGCGTCCGAGGCGGAAGAGACTTCGGAAGCCGCGGAGTAATTCCGGATCCGGATCATCATCATTCATACCTAACATTTCCACTATGAACCTTTGGCATGATATTTCCGCCGGCAGCAAGGCGCCCGATGTCGTGAACGTCATCATCGAGTGTCCGAAGGGTACGAAGAACAAGTACGAGATCGACAAGGAAACCGGACTCATCAAGCTCGATCGCGCGATGAAGAGCGCGCAGGACTACCCGTTCGACTACGGGTTCGTCCCGCGTTCGCTGTGGGAGGACGGCGATCCGCTCGACGTGGTCGTGCTGACGACCTACCCGCTCGCGCCCGGCATCCTCGCCGAGGTCCGTCCGGTCGCGGTCATGGGCATGATCGACTGCGGCGAGGGCGATGACAAGATCATCGCGGTCCCGAAGGACGACCCTCGTTGGGATGACGTGAACGACCTGTCCGATATCAACCCGCATACGCTCAAGGAGATCCAGCACTTTTTCCAGACGTACAAGTCCATCGAGGGTAAGGAAGTGATCGTGAAGAAGTATCGCGGCAAGAAGGAGGCTCTCGCGGCCGTGAAGAAGGGACTTTCGCTGTATGCGAAGAAGTACGGGAAGAAGACTAACTAACAACTGAAAGCTGACAACTGACAATCGGTGACGAGCAACGGGCTATGGTTTTTCCGTCGTTTGTTGTGAGTTGTAGGTTGTAAGTTCTGAAATTATGGACGTTCAGGTGAAAAAACTCGCGCAGTCGAAGGTGGAGCTTTCCGTCTCGATTCCGTGGGAGGAATGGAAGGGGGAGATCGATCACGCGGTCGAACATCTTTCGAAGAGCGTGAAAGTCGAGGGTTTCCGTACGGGGAAGATCCCGCGGAACGTGCTTGAAAAGAAACTCGGGAAGACGACCGTTCTTATCGAGGGTGCGGAACATGCGATCGACCACCTGTTTCCCAAGGTGCTGCACGAGGCCGGGGTCGACGCCATCGGCCGTCCGGAGATACGTCTCGAGGATGCGAAAGAGGGCGAAGCGCTCGAGTTCGTCGTCACGACCGCCATCATGCCGGAAGCCGCAATCGGTTCGTGGGAGAAGGAGGTGAAGGCGGTCAACGCGAAACATGCCAAGGAGAAGCCGGAAGTGGCGGATGCGGACGTGGACAGGGAACTGAACCGGATCGCGAAGAGCCGTGCGAAGCTCGTGACCGTGAACCGTGCCGCGCAGGCGGGCGACGCGGTGGAAGTCGATTTCGACGTGACGCGCGGAGGCGTGCCGATCGAGGGCGGTGCGGGAAGGAAACATCCGATCGTACTCGGATCGGGGACCTTCATCCCGGGTTTCGAGGACCAGTTGATCGGCATGGAGGCAGGGTCCGAAAAATCGTTCGAACTGACGTTCCCGGCCGAATACCATGAGAAGACGCTGGCGGGAAAACCGGCCGAGTTCGGCGTGAAGATGCTTCTCGTCCAGGAGCAGGACGTTCCGGAGCTTTCCGATGAGTTCGCGAAATCACTCGGCCGTTTCGAAAGTCTTGAGGATTTGCGCAAGAGCGTCTCTGAGGGGATGCTGGCGGAGAAGACCGAACGCGGCAAGGAACGTCATCGGACGGATATTCTCGACGCGATCGTTTCCGTGACGGAAGCGGAACTTCCCGACGTGCTCGTCGAGGGGGAACTTCGCCGTATGGTGTCCGAATTCTCTCATCAGGCGTCCATGACGGGCCTTTCCCTTCAGGATTACCTGTCACGGATGGGGAAGACGGAGGAGGATCTCGCCACCGAATGGAAACCGCAGGCGGGCAGGCGGCTGCTTTCCCAGCTCGCGCTCGAGACCATCGCGAAGGAGCGGGAAATCGAGGCGACGACCGAGGAGATCGAGGAGGAGATGAATCAGGTGCTCGCGTACGCGAAGAGCGTCAAACAGGCGGAGAAGGATCTCGACTTACCCGCGATTTACGCCTCGATCCGCGAGCGGTTGCGCAATGAGAAGATCTTCGTGCTTCTGGAGACCCTCTAACGGCCGGAAGCGGGTCCGCGGTGTCGCGTGCAAACCGACGCGTACCTCGATCGTTACATGGTGTACGAATCTACCAGTGATCGAAACCATATGAACAACCAGCATCTCGTTCCCATGGTCGTCGAGAAGACGAGTCTCGGGGAGCGCGCGTACGATATATATTCGCGGCTGCTTCAGGATCGGATCATCTTTCTCGGATCGCCGATCGATGATGCCGTAGCGAATACGGTCATCGCCGAACTCCTGTTTCTTGATTCCCAGAACCGGAAGGAAGATATCCGTCTGTATATCAACTCTCCAGGCGGGTCCGTTACCGCGGCGCTCGCGATTTACGATACCATGCAGCATATCAAACCGGACGTCTCGACCATCTGCGTCGGAATGGCGGCCTCGGCCGCGGCGCTGCTGCTCGCGGCGGGCGCGAAAGGAAAGCGCATGGCGTTGCCGAACAGCGAAGTGATGATTCACCAGGTACTCGGCGGTGCCGAGGGGCAAGCGACCGAGGTCGAGATTCATGCGAAGCATATCCTGAAGACCCGCGACCGATTGAACCGCATCCTCGCGAAACATACGGCTCAGAAACTTCCCAAGATCGAGAAGGATACCGATCGGGACTATTTCATGACGGCGGATGAGGCGAAGGCGTACGGCATCGTGGACAAGGTGATATCGTAAAGCATGCTCCGTGGCGATCTGTCAGCCGGGAGATCGTTTTACGGGGTGAACGTGAAAAGTGCGGGGACGGAGACGGAAAACGAAATGCGATTTATAAAAAGCTCCGGCCCGCGCCGGAGTTTGTTCATGTGAGACTTCTGACCCTGACTTTCGACTTGGAACTATCGACTTTAAACTTCCGGTCCTACTGCATGATGGAAAGAAGGCTCGAGCCGTTCATTTCCGGGGGTTTCGCGATGCCCATGATATCGAGGATGGTCGGTGCGACATCGGAGAGGAGTCCCCGGACCTCGTTCTGTTCGCGCATCATGAGGGCAGCGTCCTTTTCCCGATGGTTGTCCGGCGTGATGTACCACAGCGGCACGGGATTGATCGAATGCTCGGTATCGGCCTCTCCGGTGGAGGCGTTCTTAAGTTCTTCGGCGTTTCCGTGGTCCGCGGTGATCATGAGTGCTCCGCCGGCCTTCAGGATGGCCGGAATAAGGAGTGCCAGGCATCGATCTATGGACTCGACCGCCTCAATGGTGGCCTGCTCGTTTCCGGTGTGGGCGACCATGTCCGGACTCGCGTAATTGACCAGGATGAAATCGTACTTTCCTTCGCCGATCGAGTGGGTAAGGGTCTCGGTGATCTCGCCCGAACTCATCTCGGGAACCTCGTCGAACTTGGAAACGATCGGGGAAGGGATGAGGACCCGATCCTCGTCCGGAAACGCGCGTTCCTTTCCGCCGTTGAAGAAATAGGTCACGTGCGCGTATTTCTCGGTCTCGGCCATCCGAAGCTGTTTCTTTCCCGCGTTCGAAAGGATTTCGCCGAGGCAGTTCGAGATCTTTTCCGGCGGAAACATGATTCCGGTGACGGGGAGGTCCCGCTCGTATTCGGTCATGGTCACGAAGTGGACGTCGAGATATTTCGGCCGTTCGAAGTTTTGAAAGCCTGGGAGCGCGAACGCCTTCGTGATCTCTCTTGCGCGGTCTTCGCGATAATTGAAAAACACGATGGAATCTTTTTCCTGTATGAGCCCGATAGGCGTGTCGTTCTCACAGACGATTCCGGCCTCGATGTACTCGTCGGTGACGCCCTTGGCGTAGGACTGCTCGAGGTAGAGGGAGACGTCCGTGATCTTCTCACCCGTTCCTTCCGTCATCATTCGATACGCCTTCTCGACCCGGTCCCAGTTGTTGTTTCGGTCCATGGCCCAGTTCCGACCGATGACGGAGGCGATTCGGCCCGTGCCGAGCAGACGCATCCGCTTCTCGAGCTCGCGTATTTGGATCGTCCCGTCGGTCGGAGAAGAGTCCCGTCCGTCGGTGAAGACGTGGACGAAAACGTCCGTCAGCCCCTCATCCGATGCTGATTTGAGGATCGCGTCGAGGTGGTCCTTGTTCGAATGGACGGATCCCGAGCTCAAAAGGCCCATGATGTGGAGTCTCCCGCCGTGTTCCTTGGCGTTTTGCATCGCCGAAAGCAGTTCCGGGTTCCGGTAGAAACTGCCGTCCTGGATGGACAGCGCGATGCGGGGAAGGTTCTGGTAGATGACGCGGCCCGCACCGATGGTCATATGGCCGACTTCGCTGTTTCCGACGACACCCCACGGAAGACCCACGGAGATTCCGGAGGCCTGAAGGGTGGTCATGGGATAAAAGCGGTTGAGCTTCTCGATGGTTGGGAGTTTCGCCTCCCGGAGGGGATTCCCCTGGGTGACATTGCTCATTCCCCATCCGTCGAGCACGACGAGCACGAACGGTCTGTACACAATATTGTTTTTAGTTTTTCCTTTCAGGGGGCCAATGTCCGTAGTATACCATCGTCCGTTCCGCTTTGACAAAAGGCCTTTCCTCGGCTATGATGAAACCGCATCTAACCATTTGTATCCCCTCCTCTCGCGGTAGTGAAACGGAAGTTTATGGAAGGAACAGGATTTTCTCACTTTTCGGCAATCAAAGCCGTTCCCGGGCGTTTTCGGGAACCTCTTTCCTCGTGTCTTCCGCTGGGGTCGGTCTGATTTTTTCGGCGCGGTCCCACGCTATCTCCCGGGGAGTATGACTCCCATATGTCGATACTCTCGTTCGTGATCGGAGCCGTAGCGCTCGTGATCGGTTTGGTAGCGGGCTATTACGCCCGCCAGTCGATGGCCAAGGGACGACTTTCCACCGCCGAGGGCCAGGCTGAAAAAATGATGAAAGAGGCGGAAAAGAAAGCCGCCGACATCACGCTCGACGCCAAGAACAAGGCGGTCGGGATTCTCGACGAGGCGAAGAAGGAATCGCAGCTGAAGGAGGAAGAATTCCGAGAGCAGAAGCGGCGTGTCGAAAAGCGCGAAGAGCAACTCGAGAAGCGTCTCGAGGATACCGATCGCGAGAAGCAGTCGCTGCTCAAGAAGGCGGACGAGATCCGCGCGATTCAGGCGGAAACCGAGCGGCTTCGCAGCGAGGAGTTGAAACGGCTCGAGAAAATCGCGGGTCTTTCGAAGGAAGACGCCTCGAAGGAAGTGTTCCGCATCGTCGAGGAGGAGAGTCGGGATGCGGTCGCGGCCAGGATCTCGAAGCTCGAAAAGGAAGGGGCCGATCAGGTCGAGGAACGGGCGCTCAATCTCATGGCGACCGTCATTCAGAAATATTCGCGGTCGCATGTCTCGGAATTCACGACGACGACCGTCACTATCCCGTCCGACGACATCAAGGGAAAGATAATCGGCAAGGAGGGACGGAACATCCGCGCGCTCGAGAAGGAGACCGGAGTGGAGCTCATCGTGGATGATACTCCGGAGTCGGTGGTCATTTCCGGATTCGATCCGGTCAGGCGCGAGGTCGCCCGGGTCGCGCTCGAAAAACTTATCGCGGACGGCCGTATCCATCCGGCCCGCATCGAGGAGACCGTGGAGGAAGCACGCCGGGATATCGATCAGAAAATCAAGGAGGCGGGAGAGGCAGCCGCGTATGAGGCCGGCGTCGCCGGACTTCATCCGAAACTGCTCTATATCCTCGGGAGACTGCGGTTCCGCTACAGTTACAAACAGAACGTCCTCTTGCATTCGCTCGAGGTCTCCTATATCGCCGGCGCTCTGGCGGCCGAGCTCGGCGCGAACGTCGCCGTGGCGAAAAAGGCCGGTCTTTTGCACGATATCGGAAAGGCGGTGGATCATGAGATCGAGGGAACGCACGTGAATATCGGCATCAGGATCCTTGAGAAGTTCAATGTCCAGAAGGAGGTCATCGATGCGATGAAAAGCCATCATGACGAGTATCCGCAGACGACGGTCGAGGCGTCCATCGTGACGGCGGCGGATATTATTTCCGCAGGCCGACCCGGAGCCCGAAAGGAGACGGCGGAGAAGTATCTGAAGCGGCTCGAAGAGCTCGAGGCGCTCATCAACTCATTCCCGGCCGTGGAGAAGTCGTACGCCATCCAGGCGGGACGGGAAGTGCGCGTGTTCGTGAATCCGGGAAAGACGGACGACCTCGGCGCGTCGAAGCTCGCGCGGGAGATTGCCGACCGCATCCAGGACGAACTCAAGTATCCGGGAGAGATCCGGGTCGTGGTCATGCGCGAGACCAGGGCGATCGAGTTCGCGAGATAGGGCGTCGCGGTGTCGGACCATTGACAGGCTTGCCATGATTTGCTTTTTTTCAGCGAAAAGTTAGAATGGAACGTGGAGGTAATCCATACTCAGTTCCCGACCTCGGGTCGGGACGCGATCCTAGAAAGGCAGGTGAACACGATGGCAAACGTAAACAAGGACGCGCTCGTCTCCTCGATCGTAGCGAAAATCGATCTCTCGAAGAAGGACGTCGAAGCGGTCATCGAGACGATGGTTGATGAGATCACCAACGCGCTCCGTAAGGGCGACAAGGTCACCATCACCGGATTCGGTACGTTCCGCGTTTCAAACCGCGCGGCGCGCGAGGGTATCAACCCGCAGACCAAGGCCAAGATCACCATCCCGGCCATGACCGTTCCGAAATTCACCGCCGGAAAGACGCTTAAGGAAGCGGTCAAGTAGTCTCACTTCAGGAGAATCGGCCGGAGGATGTTCCGATGGCCGGTTCTATCGGAAGAATACAAAAGATAGGGCAGTATCCCGTCCGCGAGGGCGGGATGTTGCTTTTTTCTGGGGGAGTCCGTAGACTTGAGTGGCGTGTGCAGGCCGTCCGCGAGGGCGAGCTTCGCTAAGTAAATCGAAAGTCAACGAGCGGGGCATAGTATAGTGGTAGTACGCCTGCCTTGGGAGTAGGTAGTCTCGGTTCGTCCGGCATACGCCGGACGCCCCGCGAATGCTGGGGCGATTCCATGCTTGTGACAAACGAGGTTAATACGGCGCTCGTTGCGCCTGATCACGTGACGTTGTATTTATCGGGGCATAGTATAGTGGTAGTACGCCTGCCTTGGGAGTAGGTAGTCTCGGTTCGATTCCGAGTGCCCCGACATAAGAATTACATGACAGTCTTCGATATCGGATAAAAAGTTAGAACGAATCGTATGGAGTTTTTCCCGATTACATTGCTTCGGACGGAAGAAGTCGCCGATCGTACGCAGGCGTTCTTCTTTTCAAAGCCCGACGGGTTCACGTTCTTGGCGGGGCAGTATGCGATGTTGCGGATACCGCCGGATCGGCTTGTGGAACCTGACGTCCGCTCCGGAATGCGGCCACTTTCGATAGCATCGGCCCCGAGCGAGGCTGAACTCGTCTTCGTCATGCGTGAGGGGATGACGGGATTCAAGAAGACGATGTGGGATTTGAAGAGCGGGGAAGAAATCTCGGTCAGCAGTCCGCTCGGAAACGCGACCATACCGGAGGGGGACGTTCGTCCGGTAGTGATCCTCTCGGGAGGTGTCGGTATAGCGCCGGCCCGCTCCATGTTGCTCGAGGCGGTTTCAAAAAATGACCCGAGGAAATACGTATTGTTTTCCTCGAATCGGTTCATGAAGGATATTCCTTTCCAGGACTTGCTGAAGACGGTCAAACTTCCGGATTTCACCTATATTTTCACGCTTTCCGCCGAAAGTGCTCCGGCGACCTTGACCGGAGAGGAACGGGGGCGGATTTCAGCCGAAATAATAGAGCGATACTTGCCAGAATGGCGTGAAGCGCTCTATTATGTGATAGGTGCGCCGGCCTTTGCCGATGCGATGAGGGAGTTGCTTCTCGGCATCGGCATCGCGTCCGAGAATATCCATATAGATCCCTTTGCCGGATTGACGTCGGGCGCGGCGCAAGTTCCGAAAGTTGCGTAAGCTGCAAAAGCTTCTGAAGCTTGGGACCCATGAAGCTTCAGGAGAAAAGCGGGTGTCGTATAGTGGCTTATTATGCGACCCTTCCAAGGTCGAGAGGTGGGTTCGATTCCCATCACCCGCTCACAAGCAAGCAAAAAGGACTCATATGAGTCCTTTTTGCTTGCTTGTGGTCATGGGAATCGAACGGGCAGAAACGAGGCGCGAGCGGAGGCGAGCGAACCGAGTGTCGGTGAATGCGACCGGATAGGAAGCATTCAACGCTGCCCTGGGCAACGAGACGCCAGCAGGCGTCGAGGACGAAGTTTTCAGTACCCATCACCCGCTCAGCACGCACGAAAGGGGCCCCGGAAGGATTCTCTTTCGTCTGTTTTAGGTACGGGAGGTCGCCATTTGGCGCGTAAGTCGACCCTCCCTTTGCCTCGGGAATCGTGCTATACTGTCCTTCGTGATTAAGAGATGCCTATGAACAAACTTTTTCTCGGTCTCGGATTCCTCGCGTTCGTCCTTGTGGTATGGTTTCTGATCGGGATGCCTGGGAAGAACAAACTCTTTCTGGACCAGTCGAAGGGCAATGGGGCGCCGATCGAGGTGAAGACGGACGGACAGGCTGCCAGATCAGTCGGCGCGGCATCGGGAAGCGTCGCGGGTACGGGAAACCCGGATATTGGACAGGAAAATGCCGTTCCAGCGGGGAAATCCGGAGGGAGTCAGGAGAAAAAGGTATCAACCGATAATACGACCACTATGACCGACGAACTGAAAATCGAGAAAACAGGCGAAGGGACGGGAGATCGGGTAACGAAGAAGGGCGATACGATTTCCGTTCACTACACCGGAACACTGACGGATGGAACGAAATTTGATTCGAGTGTCGATCGCGGGACGCCGTTCTCATTCACGGTCGGAGGAGGTCAAGTCATCGCCGGATGGGATCAGGGTCTCCTGGATATGAAAGTCGGCGAGAAGCGGAGATTGACCATCCCGGCGTCCCTGGGGTATGGGGCTCGTGGTGCCGGAAACGTCATTCCCCCGAATGCGACGCTCATCTTCGATGTGGAACTGATATCGATCAAGTAGGATCATCATGTCCCGTAACCGGCCTGGAATATTCCGGGCCGGTTTTCATTTCATATGATAAGCAGTCGCCCGTTCACTGCTCCCCGATGCGGGTCCCATGATATACTGAAATCGTAACGAACCGTCATTCCTATCGATGCGCCGCGGATTCTTCTTTTTTTATGCCGTCCTGGTACATATGTTCGCCGTCGTGGGAGTCGTCCTGGTCGGCGGTTTTTTTGCGGTCAGATTCCACCTGACGGACGTAAAGGGTATGATCGATCCGAAAACGGCGGAGTACGACAAGGCCGTTCTCGGTATCGAAACCGAGAAGTCCGCATCCGCTTCCGATCCCGCGGATACGGATTTCGGCTCGTTCGGTGAGCTTGATCGAAAATTAGCCGATCTGTCCCGCGCACGACGGGTTCGGGCGGAAAATATCTGCTCGATTGCCGTCGTCGGTCGCTATGCGCCCGTGAACGCGAAAGGGATCGCCTCGGTCATGACCTCGACCGGGTCGGACGTGCTCGTGGCGAAGATGCTACTTGCTGCGAAACTCCGACTCGAGGGAGGCGGTCATAGGGACCCCTTTCAAGAATGCCGGACGGCGTCCGTATCGACCATGGATGAGTCGGCTCTCAACTCGGCTTTCGATTCCACTTCCGGAGCGAATCTTTTTCCGTGGATGAACGATGAGGAGTGGGCCGCAATCCGCTCCGCTATCGTGAAGGATAAGGACTCGATCGAACGGGCGGCGACTGTTTCCGGGGTGGAACCGCGGCTTCTGGTCTCGTGTGCGATCGTGGAGCAGGTCAGATTGTTTCATTCGCAGCGCGAGCTGTTCAAGAAGGTGTTCGAGCCCCTGAAAATACTCGGAAACGCGAACAAGATCTCGCTCGGAGTGATGGGCGTCAAGGAGGTGACGGCGATAGCGACCGAGGAGCATCTCGCGGACCGTTCGTCGCCGTATTACCTGGGAGCAGGACTTGAACATGTTCTGGACTACCCTCGTGGGGCGGATGTCGCGACAGTACGGTATAAGCGGCTGACAGAGGATGGGGACCATTACTACTCGTACCTCTACGGAGGACTGTATCTCCGGCAGATGCTCTCGCAATGGGAACATGCCGGATACGATATCAAATACCGACCGGAAATAGCGACGACGCTCTTCAATGTAGGCTTCCCGCAATCGAAGCCGAATGCGGACCCGAAAGTCGGTGGAAGCGGTATCAGGGTCGGTGATGCCGAGTATAGTTTCGGTTCGCTTGGGTACGAGTTCTATTATTCTGGCGAGCTTCTTGACGCGTTCCCGTATGTGACAAACACAGGTAACAGATAACAGGGAACAGAAGAGCGGATTCAGATGCTGAAAAAAGGAAAAGTCGCCGAGAAAAAACCACCCTGCTCCGTACGGTGCGGGGTGGTTTTTTGATATAACCGAAAGACTGGCTAGGCGCCCGGGATATTCTCCTTGTTGAATCGGGCGAGGATATCGTCGTGGGACAGCTCGCCGATTTTTCCATCGGCACGGCTTTCGAGGGTGATGGTTCGATTCGCGACTTCCGCATCGCCGAGCACGATGTAGTACGGGATCTTTTCGACTTTGGCATTGCGGATGCGCTTTCCGAGGGATTCGTTTTCCGAGTGCAGCTCGACCCGTATTCCGGATTTCCTGAGCAGGTTCGCGACTTCCACAGCGTATTCCTGATGCGATTCGCCGATCGGGAGCACGTGCACCTGGACCGGTGCGAGCCAGAAGGGGAACGCGCCGGCATAGTGCTCGATAATGATGCCCATGAACCGTTCGAGCGAGCCGGAAATGGCGCGATGGATGACGACCGGGCGTTCAGAGGCTCCTTCCTCGTTCGTGAACGAAAGATTAAACCGTTCGGGAAGGTTGAAGTCGCATTGAATGGTGGCGAGCTGCCATTCCCTGCCGATGGCGTCCTTGAACATGAAATCGAGTTTTGGCCCGTAGAAGGCGGCCTCGCCCTCGACCCGACGATAGTTGAGGTCGTTTTTCCTTGCGGCTTCCTCGAGCGCGTCCTCGGCCGCGTCCCATGCCTCATCTCCGCCGAGGTATTTTTCTCTGTCTTCGCCGCGGACGGAAAGCGAGACCCAGTATCCGTCCATGAGGCCGAAGATCGTGTAGAATTCCCGGATGATCGAAACGATGGTCGAGACCTCCTCCCTGATCTGCGAGACGCGGCAGAAAAGATGACCGTCGTCTTGGGTGATGGCTCTGACACGGGTGAGTCCTCCGAGTTGGCCGGACTTTTCGTCGCGGTAGACGGTGGCTGGTTCGAAATATCGTACCGGCATGTCGCGGTAGGAGAATTGGTTGTCTGCAAAAATTTGCATGTGGTGCGGACAGTTCATCGGCTTCATGATGAACCTTTCGTCCTTGCCTGAGACGCGGAACAGTTCGTCGCCGAATTTGGCCGCGTGCCCGGATGTGATATAGAGTTCTTCCTTGGCGATGTGCGGGGTCCAGACGCGAGAGTACCCCTTGTCTTCATGAAGCTTCCAAAGAAGCTCTTCGATTTTCTGTCGAATAATCATGCCTTTGGGTTGCAGGAGCGGTAGCCCTGCGCCGACGAGCGATGAAGCGGTGAAGAGTTTGAGTTCCTTGCCAAGCTTGCGGTGGTCTCGTTTTTGCGCTTCCTCGAGTAGGGCGAGGTGCGCGACGAGAGCAGCCTTATTTTCGAAGGCGAATCCTGAGATACGGACGAGCATCGGATTGTTCTCATTACCACGCCAGTACGCACCGGCGAGTCCCTTGAGCGAGAAGGAGAGAAGGTCGATATCGCCGGTGTTTTCGACGTGCGGTCCGGCGCAGAGGTCGACGAAGTCGCCTGTTTCGAAGACGGTGATTTCCTCGCCGCGGGATTCCGCTTCACTGATGATCTCGAGCTTGAACGGGTTGTTCCTGAAGAGTTCGCGAGCTTCGTCCGGGGAGAGCGTCCTTTTGACGAAAGGGAGGTTTTTTTTCACGATCGCCCGCATATCGTCGGTAATCGACTTGAAATCCTCGGGTGAGACGCCCTTGCCCTCGGAGAACAGGATGTCGTAAAAGAAGCCATCATCGGTCGCCGGACCGGTTCCGAGGACCGCTTCCGGGTCGTGCTTGAGTATCGCCATCGCCAGAATGTGCGCAAGGGAGTGTCGGATCACTTCTATGTCATGTTTTTTCATAAATCTTCTTCGGTTATGACCGTTATCCCATTCTTCCTGAAAAGTTCTCCCGTCACGCCATCCTTTTCGGTCAGTGTTCCCGAAAAGGTTCCATCGTAGGTTTTTCCGAATCCACAGGACGGGGAGTTTGCTTTGAGAATGGCTTCCTTGCATCCGGCAGTTACGGCAATATGCAATGCTTCGCGTGCGCCTTTTACGAACTGCTCGGTCACGTCCTGCCCGTTTTTTCGGAGGACACGAGTGTTGACACGCTCAGCGGGGATCCGGGGCGTCTCCAATCCGCCGAGCTGTTCCGGACAGATGGGAATCGCTCCTCCATTTCGAACCAGTTCGATGACCTTTTTGCACGGCCGTGCCTCGCCATCCCACCGGCATTTCACGCCCGCGAGGCAGGCACTGACAATCTTCATAGGTTTCTGAGATATTTTGAGCCTAGCACTCATTGTGAGAAGTATCAACCGGCCAACCGGATAGTTTCCGACGAGCCAACATCTGTGTGTCGCCTGGTTCTGTCGGCTATTGCTTCTCTTCGGTCGTCTGAAAGGAGAGTCGGAGATCTTTTTTGAGGTCGGCGGTCTGGACGTATTCCTTTTCAGCAGTTCGGACAGTCACCTTGACGGGGATGGTACCGGTGCCGGACTGCTTTTGGATAAGGAGCTCGTAGTGGTCAGCAGTGACGCTCGGCGGGAGCGTATAACTGATGCCTGTCGGGAGAGTGGTGCCTATAAGAGCATCCACCTTGTACCCGAAGACGGTCTTGTTCCAGTCGGCCGACTCCACTGTCGAGACCCCGCCGGTCTTTACGCGCGTCCCGTCGATGTACGTCGATCCTTTCGGGACGATCACCCGTGCGTACGTGTGGTAATCGCTTGTCCGCCAGTCGCCGCGCGTCGCGGTATGGTCATACGTATAGGTCACGGTCGCAGTCGGTTTGTCCTGAGTAAAGTCGACGACATAGTCGAGAGAGCGTTTCACGTAGAAGTCGCTCTTCAGCGCGCCGACATTGGCATCGACGACCATGAGATAGTCTTTGTCCGATCCCCAGTCGGTCGCGACTGTCCCGTCCCAGTGCACGTCCGCGACGAGTTTTTGGAGTGATGCGTCTTTGAAGTTGAGCTGCACGTTTTTGTTCCGTAGTTCCTCGAGTCCGAGGTCGGAGAGCTTCCGTAGATCGCCGAGGCTGGAGATATGTGAGACGATCTCCGCGGCGAGACGTTTCATGACGTTTTTGCGAGCTTGTTTCGTTTCTGCGGGAACGTCTTCGCCAAGATAGGCTTTTTCGACATCCTCTTCAAGCTCGATCGCGGCGTTCTCACTCGTGTACGTACCGTAGCCGGAGATCGTGATCGGTCCGGTGATACTGAGTATGCGGTTCAATACGTCCGCGTTGACCGCGATGGCTCCCTCGAATTTCTCCCCGCCTCCGCCGAGTCGGTAGAAGTATTCAGCCTTGGCGACGTTTTCCGGAAAGCTCGGGCTCCAGTTCGAATCGCGGAACTTCCATTTCTTTATCTGCATGTAGCGGGTGAGGGGATAGGGCGGGGTAATCTTCGCCTCGATCCGCTGGTCGAGCAAATTGGCGTCCTCGACGGAAAACGAGACAATCTTCCCATCTTTCGTCTTAAGTATCGCGTACTGTCCGAGAAATCCGCCACCAGGCCGAAGCTCGTAGTTGTTTTGGAGCATGACAAGGAACGTGTGCGTAACCCCGTCCGTCTTAGTGAAGGTCGAGACGAGTGAATTCACGGTCTCAATCTCCTTTTTGGTGTCCGCCTCAATCGGAAGCAGCTTGGTCACTTTTGCGAAGAGAGCGAGGCCGCCGACGGCGAATTCCTGCTTATGGCTTTTCGCGAACGAATACAGAAAAAATCCTCCAATGACCACGAGGACGGCGGCAATCATCGCAATGACGCGTCCGCGCGTGAAAAACGGATTCATGTATATTTTCGAAATCGATATTATGATGAAAGTGTATCATGCGAAAATGCGTTTGGAAAGGCGCCGTTTCGCCCTATTCCGCTCATCTCCGCCCTTTACAATACGTATTCCCGTGCTACAATGTTGCAGTCACGGTCGCTCTCGAGCGATGTGACAAGTCACAACGCAATATAGCCGGTAGAGCCTCGCCGAAGAAGTATCAAGGCGGGCGCGCTACGCCGAAGTCCTGATGAAAGGTGGACCGAGCCACGCCGAAGCAGTGACAGGGCGGGCTTGCCACGCCGAAGCGGAGCGAAGGCGGGTATAGTGGTTGGTAGTACACTAGCTTCCCTCGGCACGTCGCTCACGAGCGACGTTGCCAAGCTATGGACACGGGTTCGCCCCGGCATGCAAAGGGTACGCCACGAGGAGAGCGAGTGGTGTAGCGTATGCCGGACGATTCCCAGACGCTTCAATAAGGCGGGTATAGTACAATGGTAGTACACTAGCTTCCCAAGCTAGGGACACGGGTTCGATTCCCGTTACCCGCTCAAGAAATCAAAAAGGTCACCAGATGGTGATCTTTTTGATTTCTAGGGTAGTACGGGAATCGAACCGGTGAAAGCGAAACAAACTGCTTTTCAGTAGAAAGGCAGTGCAGGAGAGCGTCGATGAATGCGACCAAAGGAGCATTTAGCGTCACCGCGGACAAGGAGCGAGCGAGTGTCGACGAGCAATCGACGCGGAATTCCCGTTACATAAAACCGAATATGGAAATCAATAGACCCCAGTAGAGACGCCCCGACGGGGCGTCTCTACAAGAGGAAGTCATGGTTTCTGGCCGGAACGACACGGAATTCCCGTTACGTAAGGACCGGATCATTCAGCGCTGCCTGGGCTACGAGGCGCCGGCAGGCGTCGAGGACGAATTGCAAGAGGAATATTGAGGGTAGTAGTATCGCGTTTCGCGTGTCCGAAAGGGGAATTCTCCCGTGATATACTGTAGAAATACATTTTGAACTGTATATATGCTGAAAATCCAGAAACTGAAGGCGGAAGATATTTCGGATTGCCTGAAAATAGTCGTGGAGACCCGGGCCGCATGCAACCGGGACGAGGCGAAGTGGCTCATGGAGCTATCCCTCCAGAAATTGAGGCACGTCCTGAAGCCGGAGTATCATGTCTTGTCCGATAACGGAAAGATCATAGGTGTTTCCGGTCTGTATCAGGATTATGAGGATCCGAAGACGGTCCGCTGGCTGGACTATCTGGCGGTCACCCCCAAGCGGCAACGATCGGGATACGGGACGATGATGCTGGAAAACCTGGAAGCGATTTGTCGGAAGAAGAACGTGGAACTCCTCTGCGTGTTCACCGACAATCAGAAAGCGATCAACTTCTACAAGAAACACGGATTCGAAACCGTTGGGAAAATCGATCATTATTTTTCTCACAGTGATGCCAAGGTCTGGCTCTGTAAGAAGCTGACGTTATGAACAGGATCGAATTGCTGGAACAAAAAACCAGGGAACGGTACGAGGCCAAACATCCGGACCGTGACGAGTGGGCTGATTGGCTGTACACGTACCACGTGTTTGTCGTGGCCGATCATGCCGAGCGGCTGTCGAAGATTCACGGGGTCCCCGGGGACTGTGCTGTCGCGGCCGCCATATTGCACGACATCGCCGATTCAGAGATGAGCCGGTTCGATCCGAGGCATCTGGAGCGGAGCGTGGAAATCGCCGAAGATTTACTGAGAGAAACCGCGTTTTCGGAGGCTGAGATCGAGGACATCAAGGATACGATCCGATATAACGGGTGTCGTGACGGGCATGTGCCGGCGTCGTTCGAGGGAAAGATCATGGCGACGGCCGACGCGATCGCGCACCTGTCGACCGACTTCTATGATCACGCCATGGAAGCAAAGAAAACCGCCGGTGCGACGAATGAGAAGATATCTGCTTGGGCGCTTCCGAAGATTGAGCGCGATTTCCATGACAAGATATTCTTCGACGATGTCCGCGAGCAAGTCCGACCGGATTATGAACGGGTGAGGGGACTGTTCGCGGATCTTTGAACTTCCTATCGCGATAGCGTTGTAAATAAGGCAATTCATTATCATGATCGGATACGTGTTTGCGGTACTCAGCTCGATATTTTTGAGTCTATACGTCGTTCCAAGAAAACTGTCGACACAGCCTCCGGCGTATTTCAGCCTGTTCATGAGCGTCGGATTTTTTCTCGGCTCGCTGGCGATGTATCTAGCTCAATACCTTTTGGGATTCCATGAAGTCTGGTCCTTCGCATTGTTGTGGGCGGCTTTAGCGGGGGTCATTTGGGCGGCCGGATTTGTCACGTTCATCCGGTCGATTGATGCCGTCGGACTCGCCCGGTCCAACCAATGGAAGAATCTACAGGGGCCGGTCGGTGTGATCCTGAGTCTGGTTATGCTGGGAGAATATGCCAAGGCGGATCCGTTCTTTGCCGTTCTTGCAGGACTGGCTGTGTTTGTTTCCGCCGCATTCTTCAGCGTCTCGGACTCGAAGGAGGAGGCGAGACGGAATGTCAGGGGGATATGTATGGCGGCCGCTTCCGGTGTGGCATTCGGGTCGGTTGCAGTCATAAACAAGTATGTCACGACGAATGTGGGGGTCTACTCGCAGCAGGTCGTCTGGAGCTTCGCGATGCTGTCGAGCCTGTCCGCGTACGTATTTTTTCATAAGAGCTTGTCCAAAGGCATCAAGGAAGTCGACAGAAGGAATGTTTCCCTCGGACTGGTTGCCGGACTGCTCTATTTGGGGGCGAGCTATTTCATGCTGGAATCGTACAAATATATCCCGGCCTCGATCGGCTTCACGATCATCCAATTGAACGCGATATGGACGATTTCCATAGGACTCTTCGTTTTTAAGGAAATCGATATTAGAAAACACTACGTGAAGATATCGTTGGGGTTTCTTTTCTCTCTCGTTGGAATCGCGCTTTTGGTGTTTGCGAGAAAGTGAGAAGCCCGATGCCATACGGTTTCCCATACGACGGATAAATGTTCTGGACGACGACCTGCAAAAAGGTCGTTTTTTTGGTTTCCGATTTCATAATCGTGTTTTGAATCGTTCAAACAACAACATGTGGTATACTGTTATTAGCGTCGATACACAAGTCGTTTTTTCGCTCCAGTGCCGGACAGTTGAGTGCGCGCCTGGAAAGGTGTATCATGTCGTGGCCCCTTTTGGCGTATCGCGGTCGGATGTCTCACTGGATGCGGCCGTGAAAAGAGGGTACGAAATCTCAAAGAAGATTAAACCCTTGCCGTTCGCACGCCCCGGTCTCCGTTCCTGATCAGTTCGGAAAGTCGCGGGCGCGTGACGAAGTCGGCGAGCGGATGGCAACCGTATCCATATAATCCGATACGCGCGATGGGAATCACTCTCGAATCTCATGTCGAGATGAAATCCTTAAATTTCGTGCGAAAACGTCAAAAGTTGAGGAAGGCTCCTGTCGGAACCTGACGATACTTGAGGCGTTTGCAGCCGAAATTTCAGGATTTCAGCCGGCAAGCTGATTTGTCGGTTTCATGTGCGGTGAGATTTGAGAGCGATTCCCTGGCGCGAACCATATGAACCTGAAAGACATAAAACTGCGGAGCGGCGAGCTCGCTCCGTTCGACCGCTCGAAAATCGAGCGTGCTATTGAGGCTGCCTGCGACGCGACGGGCGAGACGGACAAGTCGTTCATAGCGAAGATGACGGATGACATCGTCGCCGACCTCGTGCATGCGCACGGCGAGAAGGGCGAGGGACACGTCGTGGACGTGGAGGACGTACAGGACCTGGTGGAGAAGCATCTCGTGAAGGAGAACCGGTACGAGATCGGCAAAGCGTATATCCTCTATCGCGAGAAGCGAAACGAGGAGCGCGACGAGCGCCGGGAGAAGCTGGTCGAACGATTCGAAAAGCGCTCGCTCCAGGTGACCAAGAGCGATGGCTCGAAGGAGCTCTTCGAGATCGGCAAGATCCGTGCCGTATTCGACCGGGCAGTCGAGGGCTACGGAGAGTGGTGCCGGTTCGAGGACCTCGTCGAGGCGTTTAAGCGCAATATCGTCGACGAGATCAAGACGTCGGATATCAACAAGCTGTTGGTGAAGACGTGTATCGACCTTGTGACCGTGGAAAACATCCATTGGCAGGAGGTCGCCGGCCGTATCGCGCTCTTCAACCTTTACAAGGAGGCGTGCCGGAACCGTGGCATCTCGCATAGCGATATCTACAAGCCGGAGGCGGTACTCGCACATTTCCGCGACTATATCGGCAAGGGACTCTATGCCAAGGAATTCCGTGAGGCGTATTCCGACGAAGATATCCTTTCGGCTGCCGCGCGCATCGACGCGACGCTTGACCTGTCGTACGGCTATACCACGATACTGTCGCTTCAGAAGCGCTACCTCCTGAATCCGAACAAGATCATCCGCGAACTTCCGCAGGAGATGTATTTCTTCGTGGGATTGTTCCTGGCAATGCCGGAGCCGAAAGAGACACGGATCGATACGGCCGTCGCCATGTACCTCGCGTGCGCACGGCAGCAGGTGTCGCTCGCGACCCCGTCGCTCATGAACGCGCGGACGACGTTCCATCAGCTCTCGAGCTGTTTCAAGCTGAACGTCGATGACGACCTTCGTGCGATCTATCACGCGGTGGAGAATATCGCGCAGATCTCGAAGTTCGGCGGAGGCGTCGGCGTGTATTTGGGCAATATCCGCGCGCGCGGCAGTGCCATCCGCGGAGTCATGGGCATGTCGGGCGGGGTGAATCCGTGGGTCAAGGTGATCAATGATACGGCGATCGCGGTGAACCAGCTCGGCAGCCGTCTCGGGGCGATCTCGGTGACGCTCGATATCTGGCATCACGACATCTACGACTTCCTCGATTTGCAGACGGAAACGGGAGACGTGCGCTCCAAGGCATATGATATCTTCCCGGCGATATCCGTTCCGGACCTTTTCATGAAACGGCTCAAGGAGAACGGCGACATCACGCTGTTCGATCCGCACGAGGTGTGGCGCGTCTACGGGAAGAACCTGCAGGACCATTTCGGCGACGCGTTCGAGGCGTTCTATCTCGAGGCGGAGGCCGACGACCGGCTGACCATGAAGAAGACCGTTCCGGCCAAGGAGCTCTTCAAGAAATTCCTGAAGACGGTGGTGGAGACCGGCATGCCGTACGTGTTTTTCCGCGACACGGTGAACCGTCTCAATCCGAACCGGCATGCGGGCAACATCTATTCTTCGCAGCTCTGCACCGAGATCTGTCAGAATACGTCCGCCTCGAAGTTCGTGGAAGAGACGCTCGAGGACGGGAAGGTGCTGATCAAATACGATCCGGGAGATACGGTCGTCTGCAACCTTGCCTCCATCAACGTGGCGAAGGTGAACGATAAGGAAACGATCGATGCGATCATCCCGATCGCGATGCGGATGCTCGACAACGTGATCACGCTCAACTACTACCCGATCCAGGAGGCCAGGCGCACCGCGATGCGGTATCGGAGCGTCGGACTCGGGTATCTCGGACTGGCGGAATACCTTGCGACGCGCAAGCTTGCCTACGAGAGCGCGGCGGCGCGGGAGAACGTGGACCGGCTGTTCGCACGATACGCGTTTGCGACCTATCGCGCGTCCGTCGACCTGGCGAAGGAACGTGGCCGGTACCCGCTTTTCGAAGGGAGCGACTACGACCACGGAAAGATCCTCGGCCGTGATTCGGAGTGGTTCGAAAAGAATACCGAGGACGGCGCGGCGTGGAAACGACTCTTTTCCGACATGAAGGAATACGGTGTCCGGTTCGCATACCATACGGCCCCGGCCCCGAACACCTCGACCGCCGGTGTGGTCGGTACGACGGCGGCACTGCTGCCGATCTATAAGAAGTTCTTCGTGGAGACGAACCTGTCCGCGCCGACGGTGCGCGTCGCGCCCAAACTCAGTCCGGAAAACTTCTGGCACTACAAGGAGTATATCCATATGGACATGGACGACGTCATCGACATGATGGCGGTGCTCTACAAGTGGATCGATCAGTCGATCTCGTTCGAGTGGATGATCGACCCGTCGAGGACGAGCCCGGCCCAGCTCTACGAGTACTATGTCCGATCCTGGACCGAAGGAATAAAGACGGTCTATTACGTGCGGAGTCTCTCCGGCGAGGTGAAAGAGGACTGCGTGAGTTGCAGCGGATAGGAATCAACTTACAACTGACAACGAACAACTTATAGCGGAGGACGGGAAATGTCGGGAGAAAAGATTCAACTACCAACTCACAACCGACAACGGAGAAGGAAGAACAGGGAGACACAACGCAGGCAATCCGGTCGAATTCCTTATTCCGCATTCTTAATTCTCACTTCTATATTCTCAATTCTTCATTCAAAGCATATGGGACACGAAATGCATGCCAACCCCATGTTTAACCCGGAAGGGAACGACGACGTGGCGGTGCGGACGATCATCAAGGGGGATACGACCGGGCTCTTCAACCTGAACGCCACGAAGTATCCCTGGGCGAAGTCGCTCTATCAGGTGATGATCGGGAACTTCTGGGTGCCGGAGAAAGTGTCGGGCCTCAAGGACGATGCCCGGATGTTCGGGGCGGACCTTTCTTCCGAGGAACAAAAGGCGTATAAGGGGATACTGTCTTTCCTGATCTTTCTCGACTCCATCCAGACGGTCAATCTGCCACACCTCTCGGATTATGTGACCTCGCCCGAGGTGAAACTGATATTGGCCATTCAGGCGTACCAGGAAGCGATCCACTCGCAATCGTATGCGACGATCCTCGAGTCGGTGGTGGACAGCAAGGAGCGCGACGAGATCTATTACTTCTGGCGTACCGACGCGGTGCTGCTTGAACGGAACCGATACATCGGCGCCATCTACGAGGACTTCCTGCGGGAGCCGTCGGACGCGAACTTCTTCCGTTCGGTCGTGGCGAACTTCCTGCTTGAGTCGGTGTATTTCTACAACGGCTTCGCGTTCTTCGATACGCTGGTCGACAAGATGAAGATGCTCGCGACGGGACGCGTGATCGCCTATATCCGTCGCGACGAGCTGACGCATATCACGATATTCGCGAATATCCTGAAGGAGATCCGTCTCGAGTTTCCGGACATCTGGAACGAGGAGATCATCCGCGAAATGATGGGTACCGCGGTCGAACAGGAAATCGAATGGAGCACGCATATCCTCGGCGATCGGATACCCGGCATGAACGGGAGCACGACGCGCGAGTATACGCGGTGGCTCGCGAACAGCCGGTTGGCCATGATCGGTCTCGGGCCGCTCTATCCCGATGCCGTGTCCAATCCGTACAAGCACCTCGACCGGCTGCAGGACACGAACGGCGATCGGAGCAATTTCTTCGAGAGCACGGTCGTGAACTATACGCAGTCGAGCAGCATGAACGGTAGCTGGGATTTCTGATGCCGGTTATGACGGACGGCGTGTCTGCGTTGGACACGTGTCGAAAATCATGCTATACTACAGGAGTCGTGAAAGACGGGTGCCCCAAAAGCGCCCGTCTTTTCGTATTAATCCGTTAGGTGTACAGGCGTATGATTCAGGCGAGTATTTTCCCCGGGAAGTATGTCCAGGGAGCGGGCGCGTTGTCGCGTCTCGGCAAGGAGTCGGCGAAGTTCGGCAAGAAGGCGTTCGCGATCTGTGATCCGTACGTGTTCGAGTCCGTGATTCCCGGCTACCAAGACGAGATCAAGAAGGAAATCGATATCGTTTTCGAAAAGTTCAACGGGGAGTGCAGCGACAAGGAAATCGACCGTATCACGGAACTCGTGAAGGCGGACGGCAGTTCGGTCGTGATCGCCGTCGGTGGCGGCAAGACGATCGATACCGCCAAGGCGGTCGCCCACGCTCTTTCACTTCCGGTCATCATTGCGCCGACCATCGCGTCGACGGATGCGCCATGCAGCGCGCTCTCGGTCATCTATACCGACGAAGGAGCGGTCGACAGATACCTGTTCCTTCCATCGAACCCGAACGTCGTTCTTGTCGACACGTCCGTCATCGCGAAGGCGCCGGTGCGGTTCCTCGTATCCGGCATGGGCGACGCGCTCTCGACCTGGCTTGAGGCAAAATCCTGCCAGACGAGATACGCGAACAATTTCGCGGGTGAGAAGGGAAACATGACGGCATACGCGCTCGCGGAACTCTGCTACGAGACGCTTTTGGAGTTTGGTGTTGCCGCGAAGGTATCGAATGAGACGGGCGTCGTTACGCCGGCGTTCGAGAAGGTCGTCGAGGCCAACACGCTTCTGTCCGGACTCGGATTCGAGAGCGGAGGCATCGCGTCGTGTCATGCCGTGCACAACGGATTGACCGTACTCGAACCCACGCACAAGTATTACCACGGAGAAAAAGTTTCGATCGGCGTCGTCACGTCGGTCTTCCTGACCGACAAACCGGCCGACTTCATCGACGAGGTGTATGATTTCTGCGAGTCCGTCGGACTGCCGACGACGCTCGCCCAGGTCGGACTCGAGGGTGTATCCGACGAGGACCTCATGAAAGTCGCCGTTCGGGCCTGTGCCGAAGGCGAGACCATCTATAACGAGCTCGTGCCGATCACGCCGGAAGCGGTCTTCTCCGCCATCAAGGCGGCCGACGCCTACGGCAAGGCCCGCAAGGCCGGCGAGGCATAAGTTTTTCCTCCATTCGAAAACCGGAGTCTTCCCAGACTCCGGTTTTTTCATATTGTCTGTGATTTGGCAGCGAGTCCATTCAGTATCCGAAACAGCGAGTCGAGGAACGATTCCGATGCCGAATCTCCGTTCGTCAGCCGTTCGTCGGAGGCACCGAGGACTCGGGGGAGGGAATCGGGGAGAACGGGATCGTACGGCGTGCCGAGGGAGACGAACTCTCCGAAGGAGAGTCGGTCCGAATCCGGATCCGCGGATATGCCGGCCTCGAACGGATTCGCTTCTTCGATATCGTCCGACTCCGTTTCGTTATCAGCCGATGAAAGCATCGGGATATCCCTATCTGTTTCCGGTACGGACCAGGTCCATACGGAGTCGTCGATTTCCGTGAAGACGGCGTTTTCCGTCGCGCCGCCGTCTTGGACATATTCGATCGTCTGGACGGCCTTTCCGTCGGGACGGCGCAGCTCGATGACCGCACGTTCGTTCGGAAGCGTGAAGCGGGAGTCGACACGAGTGAGGACAATCTCCTCGCCGGGGCCGATCGATCGGTCGGTAAGGATGACGTGGTTCACCAGCTTTGTCTTTTCCGTCGCACTGGCGATAATCCATCCGGAAAGGTCGATACGTTTCGTATCATCGTTCCTGATTCGTACCCATTCGTTGCCGGTATCGGTTCCGGCCGGGTTCGGGCACAGTTCGGTGAGGTGGATATTCCGGTTCGGATATTTTCCGATCCTGATCGTGAACGGTTTCACGTATTCTTCGATACCGTCACGGAGCGTGAGCATGCCGCGATACGTCCCGGTCTTCGAAAACCGATGACTCGTCGCTTCGAGATAGCTCTTGTGTCCGTCGCCGAAGTCCCAGACGTATTTCATGCCTTTCTTGTTTCCCTCGGCGGAAAAAGGGACGAGCATCCCACGATATCCCTTTTTAGGAATAGTCGACTTTTTCGCTTTTGGTTCTTTGCCAAAATTATTGATTGCGCCAGGTGTGAGTGTTTTGCTCCATCGGAACCTGCCGGAATCGGCGAACCCGTAAGAGGCGCCTTCGGTCGTTCTGTCGTAGGAAACGGCGTCCATGACCGTCATACCGTCGGGCGCCATGAGTGTCACCGTCCCGTCTGTGTTTCGCAGGGCGAGTCGGGTGAGTGAGCGCGGAAGCACGAGAAACCCGCCGGCCGGAATCACCGTCTGCTCGTCCGGGAGTTTCTCGGTCCACGTGAACCTTCCCGATCCGCTTCGGAGTGTCCAGCCGAGAAGCGAGATTGATTCTGTTCCCGTGTTCAAAAGTTCGATCCATTCGTTCGCCTCGCCTTTTTCTTTCGGATTCGGAAAGATTTCGTTGATGCGTATGGTGCCTGGTGGAGGAGGGACCGGCAATTCGGGATCTGTCATCGTCTCGTTTCGGTTGTTCGTAGGGGTCGGTTTGTCGGACACGCTCCATGATACGCCGCGAAGATCCCGTACCAGACTGCCTTTTCCGGGGTTGGGGAGCGTCGGGTCGGTCATTGCGAAACGCGTCACATCGGTGTCTGAACCCCAGGCAACCGAGTCGATAATCGTCCCGTCCTTCTTTCTGAACGCCAGGGCATTGTTTTCCGAAAGGGGATAGCCTGTCTGGGTGTCCGCGAATGGACTCGCATATTTCCCGTCCTTGTTCGCCCACAGATAATATGCGCCGGGCGCGAGTTCGAAGTCCGGGAAGCTTTTAGTCACGGAAGATTCCTTGCCGGTCCGTGCAATCGTTCCGCCGTCGTTCGTTTCCGATGCGTATTTCCTGATGAGATCGAATCCGGAGAGGTTCACTTTTCCTGTTCCGGCGTTATAGAGTTCGACGAATTCATCGTTCGAAACGTCTCCCTCGATGCGAATCTCGCTCAGGACGAGGCCTATCTTTTCCGGTGCGGGTTCGACACACTTCATATCCTCCGTGCTGCCCTGAAGGGACGGATTCCCACCGTTTTTCCAGCTGAAATCGGTCATGTTCCGGGCGTTGTTCCCCGTGCCGATATTTCCCGGGAACGTGTCGGTTATTTCCTTATCGTGGACGAGGACGATGCCGTTCTTGCTTGTGAGCGTGTTCGAATTCTGAATATCCGAGGGGCCGAGCATGTTTTTCAGCGATTCCTCGGCGATCTTGTTCATCCACAGAAGGTGTCCGCCGGGAGGCAGACATATCCCGCTCTTCGGGAACGTGACGACCGAATCTCCCAGTGTCGGGTTTGCGGTTGACGGGAGCTTTCGAAGGCTCCAATCGGTGTCGAGAACGATATTTCGTTCTGAGCGGTTATACAATTCGATGTAATCGTTACCCGTCTTTCCGTTCCAGTCGATTCCCACCTTGGTCATGACGATATCCGGAACGTCGATGGCCACGATCGGAGCGGCGGTTTCCGTGCTCTGAATCGATGGGGGAGTTGTCGCGGCGGGTTCGGATAGTTGCACGTTTGTCGTGATTGTGGAGGGAGGCTGGGCCACCGTCATCGAAGGATCTGGTTCTGTGGCAAATCGCCCTGTTTCGGGAAGTGCGTCCGAAGAGGCCGAATCGTTTGCAGGCGAAGGCAGCGGTGACGATGGAATCGATAATGCCGGCTCTGGGGCTGTTTCCACAGCCGGCATTACGATGGGCGGCACGGAAATGGCTCCAGCATCCACGCTCGGAGTGCTTTCGGAATCGTTTTTTGTGGCACCGTCGTTTCCCGCGGAAGGAGTGTCGGTTTGCTCCGAAACAGTCGTCGTGTCTTCGGCTGGCGCATCCGTCATCGTATCCGCAAGGGAGGGAGACGAGGAGATAAAAAAAGAGAGGGCGAGAATTGTCGGGATGATGGGAGACCGTCTGCGATGCATAGTGTCAGTTCGGATTCTTTTTTTGCCATCATACCAGAAATATTCTTGAAATGGGATGCCAATCCGTGGTATCATGAATTTTGTAAGGTTGAACGGATACAAACATATGAGAATAGACATCGTCCCGGAAGGGAACAAGACGAAACGTGAGGGCGGCGAGCATGATTTCGGGTCGGCGTTCGTGTTCGAGGCGATATTCGGTGGCGTGAAAAAATTGATCGAGAGCGTCGTATCGAGCATTTCCTCGGGAATCGAGGAGGTCACGAGCATGCTGCTCCGTCGTGCGTTCGCGGTGCTCTTGGGGGCGTTCGGAATCTGGTTCCTGTTCAGCGGATTCGCGAGGTTGTTGGATTTCCTGTACGGGACGCCGGGAGTCGGAGAGATCGTCGTCGGCGTTCTGGTGTTCGCGTCCGCTATCATCGTTTCGGTGTTCGCACACAAGGGTCGGTAGGGCACAACGTATTTTCGTTAACCGTAAATAATAATCACAACGGTATGACAAAGAAAACCGCGGCGAAGAAGTCTGCCAAGAAGACGTCATCTCCCCTGGTGGAGGACGTGAAGAAGCAGTTCGAAAAGGAGATCGAGAAGGGTCGCAAGGCGATCGAGAAAGAAGCGGCGAAGATCAAGAAGTCGGTCGACGCGTCCGTGAAGCAGGCGGATGCTTATATCCGAAAGAACCCCGAGAAGGCGATGGCGATGGCGTCCGGCATATCGGCGGCGCTCGGTGCGGCCGCGGCGCTTATCGCCACGCATGGCAAGAAGGGAAAGAAGTAGGGACTGAGTCGAAAGGCACAAGTCGAAAGTCCCGCCCGCATAAGCTGCATAGAGCGTTGCGGGCTGGCGAAAGCGTGCCCCGTAGCAGTGCCCGCACGGCTTTACGGGGTGAAGCCGCTCCGTCTGGTCGGGGCGGTTTTCGCTTCGTGATATACTCGGCATATGATATCCATACCGAAAAAAGTCGCCGTCGTCGCGATTGTTCTCATCCTTGTAGCATCGTGTTTGTTCGCCTTTTTCAGTCGGCAAAAACTGTCGTTCGGAAATGACGATCGCGAGGCGTCGGTTGCCGTGTCGGAGGAAAACGTTGCCGTTAAAGACAGTTCCGTTTCCGGGTCGGCCGATGCATCGGCAGGAGCGGAATCCGTGAATCCGGAGGCGAAACCCGTCGAGGAGCCGACAGTGAGTGCGGGGAAAAGCGAAACGAAGAATACCGCCACCGAGGAACCGAAAAAAACGACCGGCCTTTCGATCGTCGACAGGCTCGTGTCGTTCGGATATGAGAACCGGTCGTCTCGCGATATCGATACGATCGTCGTACATTCGTCATACGATGCTCTCGGGAGCGACCCGTACTCCGTCTCCGGTATCATAGAGGAATATCGGCAGTACGGGGTTTCCGCACACTACCTGATCGATCGGAAGGGGATGATTTATCGGCTGGTGGAGGATCGAGACGTGGCATATCATGCGGGCGTATCGAAAATGCCCGACGGTCGTGCCAGAGTGAACGAGTTCTCGATCGGCATCGAAGTTATCGGAAAGGATACGGACTCGCCGACATCGTCCCAGTATGCGAGCTTGAAGTCTCTTATTGCCTCGTTGAAATCAAAATACTCCATAAAGTACGTGCTCGGTCATTCCGACATCGCGCCTGGACGGAAGACTGACCCGTGGGGATTTGATTGGAAAGAACTCAAGTAAAGCGCTCGCATGCTCCGAAGTTTGCCACACATATATCCACCCTCGCGCGACCGGATTCCGTATCGGGTCCGGTATGGCAAGCCGCCAATGTCTCGGGGCTCTGCCTTTGGATGATTCCCATCGATTCGAAGCCGGCCTTCGCCATGCCGGGTTCCGCGGCCAACCCCCTTCCTCCTCGCCCTTTTCCGTGCTATACTTCCCTCGTGAGAACCGGCCGAAAAGCCGGTCGATATGCGGTAAAAACACACACGTTTTCACGATATGTCGGATCCCCGACCCCTCTTCTCCTTCCGGAATCGGACCGTCTCGGCGTATGCCGTCCTCGCCGTCGTCCTCTTCGTCTTCCTCAAGTGGATCGATGCCGGATTTTTCATGGCCGTGATCGACCTCGTCTTCTCCTTCCTGCCCTTCATCCTCATCCTCGCCGTCTCCGTCACGGCATACCTCCGGTACCGTGCCTATCGGAAAATCGCCGCCGATCTCCCGAACCCCGTCGACGGGGTGCGCGAGCGGATCCGGATCGAGACCCTCCAGACCATCGCCGCCGTCCTCGGCATCTCCTTCTGCTTCTACCTCCTCTACAGTCCCGGCAGCTACCTGCCCGTCTTCATCGTCCTTTCCGATGCCTTCCTCCGGAACGCCTCCGTCGAGACGGTCTTCCTCGTCCTCTCCTGGGGGATGATCATCCTCCTCTTCGCCGCATTCCTTTACGCGGTCTCCCGGTATTTCCGCGACAAGGACACCGACCGCATCTCTTCCTTCCCGGCCTTCCGGAAAAAGCTCTTCCAGGCCTCTTTCTTCGCCGTCCTCTCCCTGTTCATCCTCTCCCTCGTCGCTTTTTCCGACGCATACCGTCCCATGACGGAGTACCTCGCTTCCGCCATGGCCCCTCTCCTCGGGAAGGAATCCTCCTCCGACCTCTCCTTCCAGGCCGCCGTCGCGAAGTCCGTCGGCAACCTCCGCGGCAGCCTCACCGAGACGAACGACTCCCTGAAGAGCGATCTCGGTCGTACGAAAGGGGAACTCGATCACGCGATCGCCGATTCCGGACTCGATGTCTCCGGACAGCTCTCCGACGAGATCAAGACCCGCCTCTCCGCCTCCGGCGGCACCATAGGCGGGAGCCTCGTCATCAGGAGCGGTCTTTCGGTGAAGGATACCTCGTCCTTCGAGGATATCCTTCCGCAGGACACGGGAACGTACGACCTCGGCGATCCCGATGTCCGATGGAAGACCCTCTATGCGCAACACGCCTCCTTCTCCGGGACGGTCGAGGGTGTCCTCGTCCCGACCGCCGACCTCGACCTCTCGGGTTTCCGCATCCTCAACATCGGTGCCGGCTCCGCCTTCACCGAGGACGGGGGACTCGACCTTGTCGGACCCCTCACGACCGCCTCCCCGATCTCCCCCCGCTCAGGCGGTACCGGAATAGACACCTCTTCCGACACCGGTGTCCCGATCCTCTCCTCCGGCACCTGGACTGTCGCTTCGGCCCTGCCCGCCTCCCTCGGCGGTACCGGCCTTTCGAACCCGCTCACGCAGGGAAGCGTCGCCTTCGTCGGCGCTTCCGGCATCCTGGCACAGGACAATGCGAACCTCTTCTGGGACGATACGGGCAATCGGTTGGGTATCGGGACGACGTCTCCCGGATTCGCGTTGGATGTGAACGGTTCCGTCCGGGCGAACACCTTCGTCGGGGGTTCGGGCGTGACGGATATTCTCAAACTTCAGGGGACTTCGGGGAACGGGACGCTCACCTCTCCCGCCATACAGATGTTGGTCGGGAACAACGGAGGAACGACGGCTTTGACGGTGCTCAATAACGGGAACGTGGGGATTGGGACGGGGAGTCCTTCTAGAGCATTAGATGTTGTAGGTATGGTTAAAATTGATGGAGCTGCCACTTCAACTATTTATCCTGTTTTACAGATAGGTTCTGTTTCTGATGCAGTAGGTAGAGATATGTTTAAGATAAATATTGATACAGATAATATCAATACGAATTTGTTTACCGTTAAAGACACAGGCAACGTCGGTATTGGAACGACGAGTCCTACTGAAAAACTTACAGTGAGTGGAAATGGCGCAAGGATCGCTTTGAGGACAACTTCAGGTCCTACGACTTACGCTACATATTTTGAACAAAACTATAACGCGGCTAATCCGTTTAATATCGTTACGGGTGCACAAGCAATTTTCGGTGTGGCTCCAAGTGATAACACATTTATAAACGGTTATGCAGCTGTTCGGATCTCTGCTGGAGGTGCTGGTGCATATAGCGGTTCTAATATAAAGATGTCCGTACTTTCCTCTGGCAACGTCGGCATCGGCACCACCTCTCCCGCCCAGAAACTCGACATCGCTTCGGGAAATATCCGTGTGGATAATACCACCTACGCCGCGCAATACGGTGTGCTGTACAAGGGTTCCAATCGCTTCCTCCACAACTTCAACTACGGACTGAACGGTAACGGGATTACGACAGACGGTGGCAACCTTTTCCTCGGTGAGAATGCGGGGAACTTCACCATGGGGAATACGGCGACACAGACGTATCAAGCTTCATACAATACGGGTATCGGGCTGAATGTTCTCTCCATCAACACGATTGGTAATTCCAACGCCGGGCTGGGAACGTCTGCCCTTCTCTCCAACACCACGGGTAATGGAAATTCGGCCATAGGAGTGGGTGCCCTGCGCTTAAATTCATCCGGCTCCTTTAATACCGCAATAGGAGCAGATGCCCTCCGTTCCAACACCACGGGCAACAACAACTCCGCAGTCGGAGTGAATGCTTTCTATGCCAACACCACGGGCTACCAGAATTCCGCAGTGGGAGTGGATGCCGGTCGCTTCCTCGCCGACGGTTCGACAGGCAATACGACAGGCAACAACTCCCTCTTCCTCGGCTACGATACGCGTGCCAATGGAGCAGGGCAGACAAACCAGATAGTCATCGGTGCTTCGGCTATCGGCTTGGGGAGCAATACGGTGGTCTTGGGGAACTCATCTATCGTGACGACTGCTTTGCGGGGGAATGTGGGTATCGGCACCACTGGCCCCTCATATCTTCTTCATGTCTCTCGCTCGACTGACGGCGATGTCGCTGGCTTCACCGACATGAACGGCACCTGCACCATAAACCCGACGAGTACCGCTCTCATCTGTTCTTCTGATCAGGCTCTCAAGAAGGATATTGTCGCTATCTCTTCTGCGACATCCCTCTCTCTCATCACTTCCCTTAACCCCGTCTCTTTCCGGTGGAAGAAGGAATCGGAAAGCAGCCCCTCTCATACCGGTCTTATTGCTCAGGATGTGCAAGATGTTTTCCCGAACCTCGTCTCGACTGGTCCCGATGGCAAGCTTGCTGTCAATTATCTCGGCCTCGTCCCGTACACAGTCTCTGCAATACAGGGACAGCAGGCCGAGATCGAATTCCTATCCTCTCAATTCGAACTTTCGACTGGAAAGACAGCTACGACCCTTTCAGAACTTCAGACCTCCGTTGACGCGCAACTCCACATAATCAGTGATACACTGGAGGATAGCAATAATCTGCTTGATGTCCGTATCACCGCCCTTGATTCCCGCGTTCTTTCTGCCGAGGCTGCTCTCGTCCCCCTCTCCATGCAAGATGCCCGCCTCTCCTCCCTCGAGTCGGACATGGTCCTTCTCCGCGACGAGCATGCTGTCCTTATGGATTTCTACGGCGCTTTCCATCTCGGCGACGTCGTCATGAAAGACGAGCGTGGGGACGTACTGCTTGATGGGAGGCTTGGAATCGGTTTCGATACAGCCAAACCCGGCGCCGAACTTGATGTCAACGGAACGATGCGCCTTCGCAAGAACGAAGAAGCTCCGTACAAGTGCGACGATGAACATGACTCCGCAATTGCTCTTACCTCGCTCTATACCACCTGTATCTGCCGTGCCGATGCTGGATGGGTCTCGGGTGGAGACGGCGAAACAGACTGTGTCTGGAAACGGTCTGGAAAATCCGGAGCGACAGCGGATGTATCGAATCAGGCGCCTCTTGCTTCCGACGTATCGGATGAATCGCTTGATTTCGGCTCGGAGTAAGTGATACCAAATTAACTGAATCGCTGTTACGTTCAGGAGTTCGACTCCCTATAGGGAGTCGAACTCCTCTGATAACGATATACAACAAAATAAGTTATTTAGGTATGACTCCATAGAGTGGTAAAAAATGAATAAATTATACGTTTTTTGCTTTACGCTTTACACTCTTGGATATGGAACGTGCATTCAGATTGGAAATAGGGAGGGAAGGATCGAGGCTTACCCTTCTGGAAGGGGGCGAGCCCGTTTCGTCGCGCGAGTGGCCCGAGGCGCGGGATATGGGGCATCAGCTCTTCGAGGCGATCGATGGCCTTCTCGGGGAGTCCGGTGTTACTCCGACCGACGTCACTCATTTCGATATAGAGACCGATATTCCCGAATCCTTCACCTCGGTCCGCATCGCGGAGTCCGTCGCGAAGGCATGGGAGTATGGAGTCAAAGAAAACTGACAACTTACCACTGATAACTAACAACTTACAACTTACAACTTACAACGGAGGCGGAAGAAGAAAAGCATGCCTCGAAGCCGAGCAGCGAGGCTTAACGGGGCAAAAAGTCGTGCGTCCGAATGAAACCGGAGAAGTCGTACAGGAGTTCATTCTTAGAAATGTTTTATTTAAGCCACGATATATTTAACGGATTTGATCTTCGTGGACTTGATTTATTGCGACCTTGACACATTTTTCCTCTCCTGTTACGATGGGGCTACTTGGTAAGAAAGTCCGCTCTAGAGGACTCTTCAGTCGGTCAGCAGTCGGAAGTCAAAGGAAAAACGCGCAGAAGTGCGGGTTTCCTTGTTACGTTTCTCTTTTTTCTCGAAGAGAATGTTTCTCGTCCGTACGGGTGGCACAATTTCATAAATAACCGCAACCATCAGTTACCGCTTGTTTTATCGACGGCCCCGCCGAAACAGCAAGAAGTGACGATGGCAATTTTCGTATGTCTCAGACGAAGTCCGCGCTCCGGGTTAAGGAACACGTCAGTTCCCACTCGTCGCTATCGAAGCGGAAGTTCTTCCGCGATCAGGTGCTCGTATCGCTGCCGAACCTGATCGAGATCCAGACCGACTCATACGAATGGTTCTGGGAGAAGGGTATAAAGGAACTTTTTGACGAGGTGAATCCGATCGCCGATTTTACGGGCAAGGATATCGAGCTCTCGCTGACCGATTACTACCTCGATGAGCCGAAGTACGATCCTGAGACCGCGAAGGGTAAGAACATTTCCTACGAGGCGCCGCTGCGCGCCAAGGCGACGTTGGTCCTTAAGAAGACCGGCGAGGTGAAGGAGCAGGAGATCTATCTCGGCGACTTCCCGATCATGACCGAGCGGGGCACATTCATCATCAACGGCGTCGAGCGCGTCGTGGTTTCCCAGCTGATCCGCAGCCCCGGGGTGTTTTTCACGATGGAGTTCAACAAGGGCAAGCGGCTGTTCGGCGCGAAGGTCATCCCGAACCGCGGAGCGTGGCTCGAGATCGAGACCGATCTCGACGGTGTGCTGTCCGTCAAGATCGACCGCAAGCGCAAGCTTCCAGTGACGACACTGTTGCGTGCGTTCGGCTTCGACGACAAAAAGATAAACGACTCGTTCGGCGATATCGATACGGGAGACGTCCGGTTCCTCGAAACCACGTTTGCGAAGGACGCGACGCAGAACCGCGGCGAGGCGTATCGCGAGGTATACAAGCGTATCCGTCCGGGAGACCTGGCGACTGAGGAGAATGCGCGGCAGATGATCGACTCGATGTTCTTCGATTTCGAACGGTATGATTTTGGTACCGTCGGACGATACCGACTCAACCAGCGCCTCGAGGTCGAGCGCGACAACGTCGAGGAGAATCGCGTCCTCAATCCCGAGGACCTTGTGCTTATCATCCGTGAGATCATCCGCCTCAACAACAATCCGGCGTCCAAGCCGGACGATATCGACCATCTCGGCAACCGGCGAGTCCGGGCCGTGGGAGAACTTATTCAGAACAAGCTCCGTGTCGGTATCTACCGCATGGTCCGCAACGTGAAGGACCGTATGTCGACGTGCGATATCACGACCGTAGTGCCGGGACAACTGGTGAATCCGCGACCGGTGGCCGCGGCGGTGAAGGAGTTTTTTTCAAGCTCGCAGCTCTCGCAGTTCATGGACCAGGTGAACCCGCTTGCCGAGCTCGAACACAAGCGCCGCTTGTCCGCGATGGGTCCGGGCGGACTTACCCGCGAGCGCGCCGGATTCGAGGTCCGTGACGTGCACCATTCTCATTACGGACGCATTTGCCCGGTGGAAACGCCGGAAGGACCGAACATCGGTCTCGTAGGACACCTTGCGACATATGCCCGGGTGAACGAATACGGCTTCCTTGAAACTCCGTATCTTTTGGTGAAGAAGGAAGTTCCAGCCGAGAAAGAAGCCCTGCTTAACCGGATCATTGCCGAGGGTGTTTCCGGCATCGTGAAGAAGGGTGAGAAGATTTCCGACGAAAAGACGGCCGAGGCCGTGGCCAAGGCGAAGAAGGGTGAGATGGTGGCCGTCCGCCCGTACGTCACGCTCGATATCGAATACATCAACGCCATCGTCGAGGACCGCAAGGCGATTGCCCATGCCGGTATCAAGCTCGACGAGCACCGCAATATCATCGAGGATTCTGTTGAGGCTCGCGTGAAGGGAGAACCGGGTATGGCTGACGTGGACGAGCTCGACTTGGTGGACGTCTCGGCGAAGCAGTGTATCTCGACGGCGACGGCGCTTATCCCGTTCCTCGAGCACGATGACGCGAACCGCGCGCTCATGGGTTCGAACATGCAACGGCAGGCCGTGTCCTGTATCGTTCCGGCCGCGCCGATCGTCGGTACCGGTATCGAAGACAAGGCGGCGAAGGACTCGGGTCAGGCAGTTGTGGCCGCCCGCGACGGCGAGGTGGTTATCGCCGACGGGACACGCGTCGTCGTACGCGAACCGGCTCCGGCAGGCTCGAAGAAGGAGTACTTCGATCGTGAATACAAACTCCTTTCCTTCGCGAAGTCCAACTCGTTCACCAGCATGAACCAGGTCCCGCGCGTGCTGAAGGGTCAGACCGTGAAGAAGGGGGATCTCATCGCGGACGGTTCCTCGACCGATCACGGAGAACTCGCGCTCGGACAGAACATGCTCGTGGCGTTCGTGCCGTGGGAGGGTTTCAACTACGAGGACGCGATCATCATGTCCGAACGCGTCATCCAGGCGGATCGCTTCAGCTCGGTGCATATCGAGGACTTCTCGATCGATGTCCGTGACACGAAGCTTGGTCCGGAGGTCGTCACCCGCGATATCCCGAACATCGGAGAGGACCGGCTGAAGAACCTCGACGAGACGGGCATCATCCGTATCGGTGCCGAGGTTTCCTCGGGCGACATCCTTACCGGAAAGATCACCCCGAAGGGCGAAGGCGACCTGACGGCTGAAGAGCGGTTGCTCCGCGTCATCTTCGGCGAGAAGTCCCGCGACGTGAAGGATTCCTCGCTCTATCTGCCGCACGGCGAGCGCGGGAAGGTCGTCGATATCCGCGTGTTCTCGCGCGAGAAGGGCGACAAGCTTCCAATGGGCGTCTTTGAACAGATCCAGGTGTCGGTCGCGCAGATCCGCAAGCTTTCCGTCGGCGACAAGCTGGCCGGACGGCACGGAAACAAGGGTGTCATCTCGCACATCGCGCCGGCCGAGGACATGCCGTATCTCCCGGACGGGACCCCGGTCGACGTGATCCTGAACCCGCTCGGCGTCGCGTCCCGTATGAACATCGGTCAGATCCTCGAGACGCACCTCGGATGGGCGGCGTCGAAACTCGGGTATACCGTGGCGAGCCCGGCGCTCGACGGCGTTTCCGAAGAGGATATCAAGGAAGAGTTGCGAAAGGCGGGCCTTCCGGAAAACGGGAAGATCAGGCTCATCGACGGAAAGACCGGCGTGCTGTTCGACAACGAGTCGACCGTCGGTATCATGTACATCCTGAAGCTGAACCACCTCGTGGAAGACAAGCTCCATATGCGCTCCATCGGTCCGTACTCGCTCATCACTCAGCAGCCGCTCGGCGGAAAGGCGCAGTTCGGCGGTCAGCGCTTCGGAGAAATGGAAGTGTGGGCGCTCGAAGGGTACGGCGCGGCATACACGCTGCAGGAAATGCTTACCATCAAATCGGACGACGTGCTTGGAAGGTCGAAAGCATACGAGTCCATCATCAAGGGCGAGCCGATCAGAAGTCCGAATATTCCCGCCTCGTTCCACGTGCTCGTCAACGAGCTCAAGGGACTCTGTCTCAACGTGGAGCTCAAGGGCGCGAAGACGATAGACGAGGACGGCGAAGGAACGGAACCCGCCGAGGAACGGAACTTCGGGGACCTTTGAGCCGGCATAACGGACTTCTAACGCCACTACACCTATGACTACGGACAACATCACGAAAGTCAGTGACTTCAGCAGCGTCAAACTGACGCTCGCCAGCCCGGATCAGATCCTCGAATGGTCGACCGGCGAAATCACCAAGCCGGAGACCATCAACTACCGCACGCAACGCTACGAACCGGACGGGCTTTTCTGCGAGCGCATCTTCGGTCCCGCCAAGGACTGGGAGTGCTACTGCGGCAAGTACAAGCGGATCCGCTACAAGGGGATCGTCTGCGACAAATGCGGCGTCGAGGTGACACGAGCCATCGTCCGTCGCGAGCGGATGGGCCATATCAAGCTCGCGACGCCGGTCTCGCACATCTGGTATCTCCGCGGTGTCCCGTCGAAGATCGGACTCGTCCTCGGCATCTCGCCGCAGGACCTCGAGCGCGTAATCTATTTCTCCTCGTATATCGTCACGGAAGTGAACGAGGGACTCAAGGAGAAGTCGCTGAAGGAACTCGAGACCGAATACAAGACGAAACAGAAGGAACTTAAGGATTCCGACGAAGGTCTCGACAGTCTGCGCGAGCAGTACAAGACGACGAAGGACGAGCTCCGCAGCCTGACCCCGTATCGCATTCTTTCCGAAATCGAGTATTTCAATCTCTCGTCGCGCTTCGGCCAGGTCTTTTCCGCCGGCATCGGCGCCGAGGCCGTCCGAAAGATTCTCGAGAAGATCGACATTCAGGCGATGCTCGTGTCGCTCCGTGCGGAACTCGAGGCGGGGGAATCCTCCGACCCGAAGAAGCTTTTGCAGCGGCTCAAGGTGTTCCAGGGATTCCAGAAGGCGGACCTGCATCTCGAATGGATGCTCCCGACCGTCATCCCGGTCATTCCGCCGGATCTTCGTCCGATGGTCGCGCTCGACGGCGGCCGCTTCGCGACGTCCGACCTCAACGACCTGTATCGCCGTATCATCAACCGCAACAACCGGTTGAAGAAACTCCTGTCGATCGGCGCGCCCGAGGTCATCACCAGAAACGAGAAACGCATGCTGCAGGAGGCCGTGGACGCGCTCTTCGACAACAGTGCCCGCCGTGGTCAGGCCAGCGCCGCCGCGTCGACCGGTCAGCGTCGCCCGCTCCGTTCGCTTGCCGACGCGCTCAAGGGGAAGCAGGGTCGTTTCCGTCAGAACCTTCTCGGAAAGCGCGTCGACTATTCGGGACGCTCCGTCATCGTCGTCGGTCCGAAACTCAAGCTTCACCAGGCCGGTCTTCCGAAGAAGATGGCGCTCGAACTCTTCAAGCCGTTCATCATCCAGAAGCTCATCGAGCGTGAGGACGCGCACAATGTCCGTACCGCCGGCCGTATGGTCGACGCGGAAGCGGAAGAGGCGTACGAGATCCTCGACCAGATCATCGAGCACCACTATGTGCTCTTGAACCGGGCCCCGACCCTTCACCGTCTCTCCATCCAGGCGTTCCAGCCGGTACTCATCGAAGGTAAGGCTATCCGTCTCCACCCGATGGTGTGCGCCGCGTTCAACGCCGACTTCGACGGAGACCAGATGGCGGTCCACGTGCCGCTCACCGATCAGGCACGTTGGGAAAGCGCGAACATGATGCTTTCCGCGAAGAACCTCCTGAAGCCGGCATCCGGCGATCCGATCGTGTCCGCGACGCTCGACATGGTGCTCGGCGTTTATTACCTGACGCACCTCAAGCAGGGCGCGAAGGGCGAAGGAAAGGCGTTCGCGACCATGGACGAGGTCATCTTCGCGTACCAGAGCGGACTTATCGCCGTCAACGCGAAGATCAAGCTCCGATGGAACGGGGAAATGATCGAGACATCCGCAGGGCGCGTCCTCTTCAACGATATCCTGCCGGAACACCTGCGTTTCATGAACGAGGAGTTCGTGAAGAAGAGCCTGAACGGCGTCATGGCGCGTATGCTCGAGGAAGCGGGTCAGGAAGAGACGGCGAAGTTCGCCGATCGGCTGAAGGACCTCGGATTCAAGTCCGTCACGCTTTCCGGTATCAGCTGGGGCATGGACGATCTCAAGGTTCCGGTCGAGAAGACGGCCATCATGGCCGATGCCGAGACCAAGGTCGTCGAGGTGAAGGGCCAGTACGAGATGGGCTTCCTCACCAACGAGGAGCGCAAGAACCGGGTCATCGAGATCTGGAACGAGGCGAAGAACAATATCACCGATGCGGTCCGCGCGTCGCTCGACAAGGAGGGCCCGGTCTATTCCATGGTCTACTCCAAGGCTCGCGGAAGCGAATCGGTCGTCGTCCAGATGACCGGTATGAAGGGTCTCATGGCCGGCGCCACCGGCGAAACCATCGAGCTTCCGGTCAAGAGCTCGTTCAAGGAAGGATTCAACGTTCTCGAGTATTTCATTTCCACCCACGGTGCCAGAAAAGGTATGGCGGATACCGCGCTCCGAACCGCGACCGCCGGATACCTCACCCGTCGTCTGGTCGACGTGTCGCAAGACATCATCGTCCGCGAGGAGGATTGTCATGATACCGTCGGCGCGATCCTGTATCGTGAGGATTCCGAGTCGATCGGCATGAGTTTCGCGGGACGGGTCCGCGGGCGTATCGCGCTCGAGACGGTGAAGCATCCGGAGACCGGAGAGGTCATCGTGAAGAAGGGCGAGCTCATCTCGAAGCCGAAGGGTGCGCTGATCGAGAAGGCCGGTATCCAGAAGGTGAAGATCCGTTCCCTCGTCTCCTGCAAGGCCAACCGCGGTATCTGCCGCAAGTGCTACGGTGTCGACCTCGGACGCAACGCGATGGTCGAGATCGGCGCCTCGGTCGGAGTCGTCGCCGCACAGGCGATCGGCGAGCCGGGAACCCAGCTCACCATGCGTACCTTCCACATCGGAGGCGTCGCGGGTACCGACATCACGCAGGGTCTCCCGCGCGTCGAGGAAATCTTCGAGGCCCGCACACCGAAGTCCGAGGGACTCATCTCCGATGTCGCCGGAACCGTGCAGTCGATCTCGAAGGACGGGGAGAAGACGATCAAGGTCGTCATCATGACGGTCGACAAGGAAGAACGCGAGTTTTCCGTCCCGGCCAACCTCTCGGTACTCGTGAAGGAAGGCGATCTCGTCGGTGAGGGCACCGTCCTTTCCGAGGGACACCTCGACCTCAAGAAACTCTACGAGATCTCGGGCAAGGAGGCGCTTCACCGATACATCATCCGCGAGATCGAGGAAATCTACGCGAGCCAGGGTGAAGGAATCAACGACAAACACATCGAGGTGATCATCCGCCAGATGCTCTCGCGCATCCGCATCACCGATCCGGGCGCGACCGAGCTCTTGCCGGGAGATATCGTCGAGACCGCGCAGTTCGGCGAGTCCAACGACGAGGTCGTCGCCGCGGGCAAGACTCCGGCCACGGGCGAACAGCTCGTACTCGGTATCACCAAGGTGGCGCTCTCGACGGAGTCCTTTCTCTCGGCCGCATCCTTCATGGAAACGGCGCGGGTGCTTATCAACGCGTCGGTCGCCGGCAAGGAGGATCGTCTCCGCGGTCTCAAGGAGAACGTCATCATCGGACGTCTCATCCCGGCCGGTACCGGGTTCCGCGAGCACGTCGCGGCCCCGGTCGCCGATGTCTCGGAAGAGTCCGCCGAGTAGTCCCGATACGCATGTCCCAACCCCGCACCTTCCGCAGGTGCGGGGTTTTCGGTTCCAGGAAAGGAGGGGGTGGGCTCTTGCTCTCGTGTCGGAACCGTTGGAATCCGGAAAGAAAAACGTTACATAATAATGCGATCGTCAGTTGGTGTAACGTTTTTTCGGAGAGATCGAAACGACGTGAGACGCACGCATTGGGAGTCGGTTTTATCCCGAACTTTGAAACCGACGGAAAACGTGGCTTATAAAAGCCCTATCTTTTCATCGAAATCGGAAAATGTCGGAATGATGCTCCTTGTTTTCGATGACTCCATCCCGCTTTGACGATATGAAAGCGTGTTGATAGGATGTCTTCACGGTGCCAGTCTTCCAGAACCTGAAAAATACGCGACCATGGATACCTCATCATGCAAAGAACCGAGTCATGTCCGGCGCATACCGACCGGACAAAACGAACCCGTCTGCATCACCTGCCTCGAGAACGCGATACGCGGACTGGAGGAGAACGGGACAGGCGAGAATAGCCCCGAACTCACGGGTTTGCGGCAGCGGCTCGATTTCGTGAATGCCTGTGCGGCCATCTGACGACAGACATCGTTGCCGGCAGGGTGGAGAGCGATTTCTCCACCCTGTATTTATTTTTCCGGGAATGCTACGCTTTCCCCATGACCCAGGACCAGGCGATTTCCATACTCAAGACCGGAGCGAGCGTTTTCCTTACCGGGGAGGCGGGCGCGGGAAAGACGCACGTCGTGAACCGATATGCGGAGTATCTGCGTTCCCGTGGTATCCCGTACGCGATGACTGCGTCGACCGGTATCGCGGCGACACATCTTCGCGGTATGACCATCCATTCCTGGAGCGGCGTCGGCGTGCATACCGATATCGACGAAGAGGGATTCAAGCATCTGGCGAAGAACCGCGTGGCGATCCGAAGGATCCGCGAGGCGAAAGTGCTTGTCATCGACGAGATTTCCATGCTTGATGCCCGCGCATTCTCACTCGTCGAGCGGATGTGCCGGCATGCCAAGGGCTCAAAATCGCTTCCCTTCGGAGGATTGCAAGTCGTATTGGTCGGGGATTTTTTCCAACTCCCGCCGGTTTCACGCGGAGAGAAAGCTCGATTCGCGTTCGAATCTTCTGCTTGGGAGGCACTCGCTCCGGTCGTTTGCTACCTTACCGAACAGCACCGGCAGGAAGATGGACCGTTTCTTGAGATCCTTTCCGCCATCCGCCGCGACGAGGTGACGGACGAACACATGCGGTCCGTTAAGGAGCGCATCCTTGGGCCTGATGATTTTCCGGACGAGGATCTTCCCCGGCTGTTCACACACAATGCCGACGTGGACATGATCAATATGGCCGCACTCGCGAGGCTTCCGGGCAAGGCGCGCGTGTTCCGCATGTCGACGCGCGGGTCCGAGAAACCGCTCGCATCGCTCGTTCGCGGCTGCCTGTCTCCGGAGCAGCTCGAGCTCAAGGAGGGCGCGACGGTCATGTTCACCAAGAACAATCCGGACGAGGGGTATGTGAACGGTACGCTCGGCACCGTTATCGGATTCGAGTCCGCAAGCCGACTGCCGATCGTGCGGACCCGGGACGGCGAATCGATCACGGTCGAGCCGACGGAGTGGGCGGTCGAGGAAGGGGAGGAAATCGTCGCGCGAATCCGGCAGCTTCCACTGAAGCTCGCCTGGGCGATGACGATCCACAAGAGTCAGGGCGTGAGTCTTGATGCCGCGGTCATGGACCTGTCGCGCGTATTCGAATTCGGCCAGGGATATGTCGCGCTTTCCCGGGTCCGCACACTTTCGGGCGTGTCGCTTACCGGTATTTCCGAACGGGCGTTCATGACACACCCGGCCGTGCGCGAACGAGACGTTCTGTTCCGTGAGGCGAGCCGCCTGGCGGAGCAGTCTTATGGTTCCCGCAGTGAAGAGGAAATCAGGAAGGACGAGGACGCGTTCCTGTTGATTTGCGGCGCGCGGGACCCAGCCTCCGCCAAGGCTTCGGCGTGGCAAGAAAAGCAAGGTGAGCAAAAGGGAGAAAGTGGTGTAAAGGGAAATCAGCCTTTGCTGAAGCGTCGTCGGGGTAATAAAAAAATGCCGGGTGACCCCGGTCGCTATGATGAGATCCGGAAAAAATATCCCCACGCGTACATGCCGTGGAAAGAAGATGAGGACAAGTGGCTCCGGACGCTGCATCTTGGAGGCGCGGATGCCGAATCCATTTCGCGTATGCTCGGCCGCCAGCCGGGAAGTATCCGGTCGAGAATTGAAAAGCTCGGGTTGGGGGAGAAATGAGAAAGGAGCTCCGGTTGGATGGAGCTCCTTTTCGTTGACGTGCGGCCCCCTCGGTTACTTCACGGGGACAGGAGCTTTTTCGTTGCGGGTGTACATTCCGGAAAATTTGTCGTAGCGTGCGTCGCTCACGGAGATTGATTCGACGAGTTTCGCGGCGAGGTTGAACCGGTCTTCTTCGGTGGATTGCCAGTTGTCGTTCCAGCGGACCAGCAGGACACCGTTTTGTGTCGGAACGGAGACTCTTCCGATGACGCCGTCGTTCCGGATGAACAGCGCGTATTGTCCGGCATGGTAGATGCTTCGCAGTATCTTCCCGCCGTAGAACGCCTCGTCGTACGAGGCATACTCGGAACTGCTCGGGTAGACGACCTTCGCGACATATTTCGAAGCTAGGACAACATTGTGCTCATGCCTCTTCCCGTGGACTGAGTTCTCCTGTGCAACGAACTTTCCTTCATTCGGGCGGCTGTCCATTCGCGATAGCTGTTCGTTCAGCCCGACAAGGTAGCTGCCGCGAGGGGCAGTGTCGAGCTGTCGCTGGATCGCCTCGGCGACTTCAGGCGAGTTCGTTTTCGCCTGCTGGCCGCATGCGGCGAGAAAAATGAAGAGGAGGCTGATGATGACGCTACGAATGTCGATTGAACGTGTATGCATGGTATAACCCTTGCGGGCCCTGTTTTATTGGTGGTATTGGTAAGACTACTGTAACTTTCTATTATAGCAGAAAAGCGTCGACTCGTCAACATTCCGGAAAGGGCTTGGATGAGGAAAAGATTGGGGCCTATAGAAATTGAATAAACGTATTTTACGATGATTTCCCGAAATTCGGCGTTCTCTCCCCGTTTACAGGCGATTTTTATCGGAGTATGCTGGCGGTGAGAATGAGAAATTGCTGTTGGAAATCGATAGGGGATTGAGAACGCCTGGCCGGATCGAGGGCTTGTTCTCCATCCTTGTTCGGTTGGAAGTGGCCAGATTGACTATGAATCCATCTTTATTTTTTTCTTGAATTTTTTATGATTCTTACTTCCTAAAATCTAACGCAACGAATTGATTTAAGGCCTCTTGTGGCGTTGCGAATTTCAAGACTTTTCTCGGTCTTCCGTTCAGGGAACGCTGCGCCCGTTTCAACGCTCTTGTGGAGACG
>JAAXXZ010000025.1 GCA_013334245.1 Candidatus Moraniibacteriota bacterium | reverse complement strand
GTCTCCACAAGAGCGTTGAAACGGGCGCAGCGTTCCCTGAACGGAAGACCGAGAAAAGTCTTGAAATTCGCAACGCCACAAGAGGCCTTAAATCAATTCGTTGCGTTAGATTTTAGGAAGTAAGAAGATATACGCCGATTTGTTTTCATACAGGCTTTTGACCTCGCCCCTGTTCTTAAAGCCCATTTTTTCATAGAACATGATCGCCTTCTTATCGGTAACGCCCGTGTCGACGAAGACGCTTTCGCCCGCTTTCATGTGCGAGAATATCGTCGCCAACAACCGGCCGCCGACTCCGAGATTCCGGAATTCCTTATCCACTATGACGTATCTGATCCAATTTCTTACGATATCCTCGTATACGAGAATCACGCCGCCGATGGTCTTTTTCTCATATTTCGCGACATAACTCAGACCCGCCTGTCCGAAGGAGGAAGTGAGATATTCCTTCGTAAGCCAGCCCTCATCCTTCCAGTGCCGTTTTCCGTATTCCAGCAGGATCGGAACATCGGACTTCTCCATTTTTACGATCCGAATCTTCCCCGGCACCCCTTCGGTCCGACCGTTTTCCATAGTATGCATATTCACGATTCGAGATATTATAACATGAATGGGGCAGCCTGTTCGCTGCCCCATTCGCATATCATATTCCGAAACCGAGTCACGGCCTACCGTCTCCCGCGACCGAAGTTACGGACATTCGGCCGGGAAACCATCGTCATGCTCTCCTCGATGAAGGTGAGCGCATTGCCCATCTTCGTGCCGCGACCGGTACGACCGATACGGTGGATATAGTCCTCGTAGTTCTCGGGAAGATCGAAGTTGATCACGTGTGAAACATCCGGGATATCAAGCCCGCGCGCGGCGACATCGGTCGCGACGAGAACCTGCAGCTCGTCTTGCGTGAAACGCCGAAGCGCCCGCTCGCGCTGCCCCTGGGACTTGTCGCCGTGGATCGCGTCCGCACGGAATCCGCGCTTCACGAGCGCGTTCGCGAGATTCTCCGTGCTCCGCTTCGTCTTTCGGAAAACGAGCACTTTCTTGAAATCGTCCTTGAGAAGCAGGTCGTGCAGTATCTCGACTTTCTGATCGTTGTCCTTCACGGTGATGACGTTCTGTTCGACGTTTTCGGAGGTCGCCCGACTCTTCACCTCGACGGTGATCGGGTCCTTGAGAAATTTCCTCGCCAGCTCCCCGATCTCACGCGGCATGGTCGCCGAGAAAAACAGCGTCTGCCGTTCTTCCTTCAGCATCCCGAGGAGTTCCTTGATATCCTTCACGAACCCCATGTCGAGCATGCGGTCGGCCTCGTCGAGGACGACATTGTTGAACGGAGTCAGGTCGAGCACCTTCCGAGAGACAAGGTCCTTGAGACGTCCCGGCGTACCGATGACGAATTCGGGATTTTTGGAAACCGCCGCGATCTGTCGCGGAAATCCGGTCCCGCCGATGACGATGGCCGAACGCAATCCGAGCCCCCGCGAGAAATCGCGGAACTCCGATTCGATCTGAAGCGCGAGTTCGCGCGTCGGTGTGACGATAAGCGTCCGCTCGCCACGCTTGCGGAACGCCTTGTCGATAAGCGGCAACAGGAACGCCACGGTCTTGCCCGTTCCGGTGTTCGCGATACCGATGACGTCGCGACCTTCGAGCGCGTGCGGAATGGCGCCGTCTTGGATCGGCGTCGGGTTCACATACCCTTTCGTGTAGACATTACGCTTCAGACTGTCGTGCATCTTGAAATCCGCGAAGCGGTGCTTCGGGTCGAATGCCTCGACATCGGTGGTCAGAATGGCTTTCTTGACGAACCGGGTTACATCCAACAGACGCGAATCTACCGGCTGCTTCCTTCTCCCTCCGCCGCCTCCGCGGCCGGCCGGTCGACCGGCGCCGTACGGGCGGCCCGATCCCGCCTTTGAAATAAGGCGTTTCTCGATACTCTTTCTCTGCATAACGAAATTCGTTCGGGGTAATATGTGGTACCCGTGGCTTAAATCGACGTCTAATGGACGTCGTCTTCACCCCGAACACCTCCTTTAATCGAAGTCCCGAAGCGATAGTGATTAATGATAACACGAAAAATATTCCGTGTCAATCCTATGAAAAGAACGGGTCGTGAAGATGGCCGCTTATTCGTATCGAAGCGCATTGAGAGCCGAGATCTTTGTCGCGCGATATGCCGGATATAGTCCGGTTACGATTCCCACGACCGCGGAAAACACGAGGATTGCCGCAATGAACGATGGCGGGATATAGGATACGTCGAGAAATCCGAGTCCGCGGTCCTGGACCAGGGCGAGTGCCGATATGCCGAATCCGAGCAATTTCCCAGCGCCCCATCCGAACAGGAGCCCGATGACACCGCCGAAGAACGACATCACCATGGACTCGGTAAGGAATAATTCCTGCACTTCGGACGATTTCATTCCCATCGCTTTCATAAGTCCGACTTCGCGGGTCCGTTCGAGCAGGGACACGGTAAGCGTGTTGAACATACCGAGCGCCGCGACTCCGAGCGCCGCCATGCCGAGAAGACCGAGTACGATACGTGCCGTCCCGAAAAAACTGTTTATCTGCTCAACCGTATCGGCGACGGAAGACGTGACATATCCCATTCCCTCTATCTTTCGTCGAACGTCCTCGAGCGTCTCCGGAGAGGATACGGCGAGCTTCACCTGCGAATAGTTCGATATGCCTATGGAACGGAGATCGATGAACGGGACATAAAACATCGGCGTCTTGTCATCCGGTATGACACCGACAATCACGTAATCGGACGGGATCGATTCGACCTTGCGGTCCTTCCCCTCGAGCAGATTTCCCGTTACGACGAACGAGACGGAAAAGGTCTTTCCGACCGCGTCAGCCTCATCGATCGCCAAGACACGAAGTGCCGCGCGATTCACAACCGCTTCGCGTTTCGCGGCATCCCCGAGGGTCACTTTCTCGGAATCCGACGATGGGACGCCCGTTTCCTCCGACGAGAGCAGGCCGACCCACTCGTCGGTCGGAACATCGGTCGCAACCGCTCCCGCCGAAGATTCAATCGACTCGCCAAGCACGCGTGCCGTACCCGTCCCGTCGGAAACGACCGCCAGAGTATCGCTCGCGAACGCGAAATAACCGGTCCCCGTGACAGGCTTACCTGTTTTCCTGTCCATCGCCTGTCGGAAACCGTCTTCGCACCCGGTATCATCCGCCTTGCATCCGACGGCTTTCCAGAATTCGAATTCCCCTTCGCCCCAAACACCGAACGCATTCCCGTCCGAACTCTCGCGGTCACCGTATCCGGTCGAGGACCGATACGTTGAACCTTCCGTTCCTTCGACGAAAACAGGATTACCTGTGATCTTGGCGTACCCGATGGTTTCGGCACCCGCATTGGGCGCGGTCCGTATCCTGACCCAATCTTTGGCAGTCGAGGAAACACGGTATCCGCCCACACTCGCCGATACCTCTTCCGGAGCAGGCAGGGTCTTTTCTTCCGAGACACCGAGTACCGCACTATCTTTCGGGGTGACCGAGGCCGACAGTTCGTTACTTTCGAAAAAACGGCCGACGACCGGCTGGATCGCGGACTGGACGAGATACTCGGAAGTGACACCGTATGCCGCCATGTCGGAAACGGAACTCTGATAATTCACGCGGCCGACGACCGCGACGAGCGGAGCGACCAGCTCCACGTCCGTTACCTCAGCGAAACCGGACAGCGTCTTGTCGTCGATACGGATCTTGCCGCCGGCCTGCGGAGAAACGTCCGCCTGCCTCATCTCATCGAGCCTGGCAACCTGGGATATAACCAGGTTCTGAAGCCCGTACCCGATCGAGACGAGGAATACGATCGATCCGATACCGAGCGCCATTCCACCGACGGTTATGGCGGTACGCGTCTTCTTGACCCGCATATTCCGGACAGCCACCTCGATAAGACTCACCTTGTCGATCGTCTCGGTCCGACCGGATCGGAAAAATCGGAAAAAACCGGCCGAAAACCTCGCGAAGAGAATTTCCCTCGACTCGCTGCCTTTTCCCCTTCCGAACAGCTTTCTTGTACGATGAATGGCGGAAAATACGATTCTGACACCCACATAAAAAAGAAGCAGGACCAGGAACGTGAACAATCGCCAAAACGAATCCCGCAAGAACACGGGGAACGTTACTACGGCATGCCAGAGCCGCTTCGAAAACGGCTGACGTGGACGTGCCTCCTCCACGATCGGCGGGGTGATGGTTTCTTCTTTTTTCGGTCCGAATGGCAATCTCATAGGTCCGCTTCAGGAAAATCGGATTGTTCGCCCATATCCTCGGTCACCACGCCCCGCTTGGAATGGATATTCCTTTCCAGATCGTGTTTCTCCTCGCCACGAAAGATGCCGAGAACACGGCCATCACGCATGGAAAGAGCGGTCTTCGCATAGGAAAGGTATTCGAGATCGTGCGTCACCATGATAATCGTCTTTCCCTCCTCGTTCAGGTTCCTGAGCAGTTTCAACAGGTTTTCTCCAGCCTCATAATCGAGATTTCCCGTCGGTTCGTCCGCGATGATGACTTCTGGATCGGTAATGATCGCACGAGCGATGGCGACGCGCTGCTGCTGACCGCTCGAGAGATCCATCGGATGATAATCCGACCATTCCCCAAGTTTCACGCTCTCGAGCGCTTCCTTCCCTCGGCGTAACGCCTCTTCCTTGCTCCATCCAAGCAGGAGGAGCGGAAACGAGATGTTCTCGATGACGGTCAGCGACTTGATCCAGTTCGACTGCTGGTACACCATGCCGATATGACGCTTGCGAAATTCGGACCGGAAATCCTCCAGGCGCTCAGGAAGATACAGGTTCTCGCCGAGAAAGGAGATTTCCCCGGTAGACGGCCCTTCGAGTCCGAGCAGGATATGCAACAGCGTGGATTTCCCGCATCCGGAAGGTCCGAACACGATAAGAAAGTCGGACCGTTCGACATCGAACGAGATATCTTTCAGGACCGTAATGAGTTGCGGTCCGACATGGAACGATTTGAAAACGTCCCTGACCGTAATGATCGGATCGTTCGCACGGGGGAAAATCGGAGCCGCATCGCGCGTTCCAACGCTCGTCATTTCGGTGATGTTTGTCGGTTCGTCAGTCATGATAATCTAATTTCCGAATATCGAACGGAGACTCGTGAAGACGATGTCGAGCGCGTTCTCGGTCGCCTTCGGCGTAATGGAAACGACATCCACGGAATTACCGACATTTCCCGCCTTGTCACGCGAGACGATACGCAAGTGGTACACCTTCGACGGCGACAACTTGGAAATCACGACCGTGTGGTTCGACACGAGATTCGCGTCCTCCTGCGTCTTCTGTGCGTACGATGAACCCGTCCCCTCACCGAACTCCACCTGGCTCGTCGCCGGTTCGTCCGTGTTCCAGGAAACGACCAATTGGGCTTCGGACTCCTGCTGACCACTCCCAGATCCCGAGGCAACGATAATCCCTTCCACGTTCGAGTCAACGACCTGCGGCGGACGGGTATCCGTCGCGGTGGTGAGATGTTGAACCTCGGAAGCAGCCTCATTTCCCATCTTATCACGCCCCTTCACCACGAGCGCGTACGGTGTCTGCGGCAAGAGCCCGCGCACGACCGCCTTATGCGAACCGGCGATAAGTTTCACGTCCACCTCGTCGCGCGCATCGCCGAGAGCGCCTTCGGGGTAATAAGTGACGATGGATGACGTCTCAGTGTTCGTCTCCCAGGACACGAGCAGGATGGTCTGCGCGGTCCCTTTCGCCTGCTGGATTCGGACGTTCGCGATCTTCGGCCTTGGAAGCGTCTCGAACGAGAGCGTGTTTCCCTCATACGCCTCGCCTTCGGAATCGATGGAGTCGATCTTATAGAAATATTTCGTCCCGTCCGAAAGGTCCTCGAGCGACGCGGTATAGGTCGACTCGCTCGACGAGACCGAGATTTCTTTCACACTTCCGAAAGATGAAGACGTCCCGTAGTATATCTTCACCTTCTGTGCCCCTTTCGAGGTGAATTCGATGACGGCGCTCGAGAGTGAAACGGTCTTGACCTGCGGATCGGTAATGGTCGGCGCCGGAGACGTCTTGAACGACTTTTCCTCACCGATTCCGGTATTGCCGTCCTCGTCCGTCCACTTCGGACGGAAGACGTAACTCGTTCCCGGCGAGAGGTTCGTCAGCTTGATGGAATGTTCGGTCAGCTGGTCGGAATTGCTCGGCTCCTCGTCAAAATAATTTCCGGAACCCTTGCCGTATTCGATCTTGCTGTCCGAAGTCCGATTCGTCGACCACGAGATGGTCGCGCTCTTCGTGGTGATGAGCGAGACCGTCGGTCCGGAAGTGAGTTCCGGCGCAGTCGTATATTTTCCGGTCGGATACATGGAAACGGTCGTGCTCCATGCCCCGCAGTTCCGGACGTTGTCGCAGGCACGAACGCGATAGTAATACGTCTGCTGTTCGAGTCCCGTATCGACGAACGCGATACCGGACGTCAAAGCTATGCCATCGAAACTCGTTCCGTCATCCGACCGCTCTATCTCGTACGAATCGACTCCGGACCCGAGATCCGCCGGGGCTTCCCAGGAAATCGCGAGTTTCCATGATCCGGTATTCTTCACCGAAACGTCCGCTATATCCATGTTGAGCGGAATGCCCGGAGCCGAGGTGTTCGCGGTAAACAGGACGCTTGCGTAGTTCGCATAGCTGATCGATCCGCCGACATCGGCCCCCTCCTTGGCGACGACATAGAAGGTATTCACGCCGGCCTTGGTCGCGAACGCACCCGGTCCCGCCGAAGTGACGCCCGGCGCCGTAAACGTGCAATTGTCCTCCATCGGCGTCGCGTTCACCGAATAGCAGTACGTGAGCTCGGACGGATCGCCAACTGGCAACGATGAGTAGGTCGCCGGAGGCTCCCAATCGAACGTGAACGAGTTGGTGATATTCGTTGACGGAGTGGCATTAAGGAGCTGTGGGGCGGTCGGACCGGTTCCGGCATAATAGAACGACGTCCGAATATTCGCACTGCTGACATTTCCGGCATTGTCGATCGTCCGGAGCCAGAAATAGTTCTCTCCCGTCTGATACGCCGCACCGGCGATATCGACCAGATGTTCCGTCGTCGTCGCGGACCAGCCCGACGGGTTCGGATCCGTCTGTCCGGGTACCGTACCGACCTGATACTGATAGCCGGCTATGTCGGACCCGACATCGGTTCCGGTCCCCCACAAGAAGGTGAAATTCGGAGATGACGAATAGACGGCCGGAGCAGCCGTCGCTCCCGTCGGATTCTGTGGCGGGGTATTGTCGAGCTTGTAGGTAAAAAGATCGGTGACACCGGTCTTGTTCTGTGCGTTGTCCTTCACCTTCACGAGCAGATGATAGGTCGAACCGCTGGTCAGGTTGCTCGCCGTATAGATAGTACCTGTTTGAAACGATCCCGCAGTCTCCGGGTCGGAAGACGGTTCCGTTCCGAAATAGACCCAGTACCCGGCGATTCCCGAACCGCTTCCGTCGGAGGCACCGAGTATGTCGAAACTCGGTGCCGTATGTTGATACCACGTCCCAGAAACGATGGGATCGCCGCCGACCGACGAAAGTGCCGTAACGCCCGTCGGAACGGATGGAGCAGTAACATCCGCAGTAATACGAACCGTGACGGACCCGAGCGTAACGGATTCCGTCCCGTCGCCTTGCAAGACAGCCTGCCATAAGAAACCGTGCGAAGTGACTGGAAAGGTCGAAATATGCGCATTGATATCGGAAGCGGTATTTGCCTGTGCCGTACCGGACGAAGTCGCCCATGTCGACCCGTTCCAATACTTCCACGTCGAGCCTTCGGTATCAGAAAGCCGATAGGTGATCGCGCCTCCGTTCGGCGTTTCGGAAACGACGAATTCGTCCCAGGATTTCACTCCCGAGAGCCGGACGGCCGAGAGAGGACGGACGGTCTCCGCTCCGGAGGAATACGGCGTCGTCTGAAGGGAAGATCGGACGGCACCGCTGATTCTGAGTTCGTCGATCTGGGCGTCGAGAGCGGCGGGAGCACCGCCGGCCTTATGGTCGCCGGCCAACCCGCCGATAACGAGCGGATGCACCGTATCGGCCATTTCTACCGATGACGACATGCTCGACGATTCGGTTCCGTCGACGAAGAGACGCAGCGTGCTGCCGTTATACGTTACGGCAAGATGGTGCCATCCGGCATCCTGACTCGTCGACGCGGATTCGACGCGGACATTCCCGCCATATGCCCAGATGGTCGCATCTCCGTTCACGGTCAGTCCGGTACCGGCATACAGCTTCCCTTTGTATACCGCCATCGCGCTGATACGCTCGATCACGTTGGTCCATCCTGAATTGGCCGAGTCACCGCCGATTCGTGCCCAGGAATCGGTATTGAAGCGCCACACCTCGCCCTCACCGGCGCTATCACCCAAACCGACGACGAGATCACCGTTATAACTCGTAAGCGATTTGATCCGTTCATACAGACCATCCGTCCAGCTTCCGTTCAGGCCATCACCCGCGACCGCTGTCCCACCCCAATTTGTCCCGTTCCACTTCCAGAGTTCCGCATCACCCGCGGACGCACCGAGCCCCGCATACAGCTCACCGCGATACCATGTCAAAGCAGTCACCTCTTCGTAGGTCGAATTCGCCCAGCTGGAATTCAGCGCATCACCGCCGAACTTCGTCCACCCGGATGTCTGCGTACATGTCGTCCCTGTGTTACAGGTCCATACTTCCGCGTCCCCAGCGGACGACCCAAGACCGACGTAGAGGTTCGTCCCACGAACGGTCATACTCCAGACGGACTCCATTCCCGCGTTGGCGTTCCAACTCTGACTACCTGAACCGCCGGTACTGTAATCGCCGCCGACAAGCGCCCACGAACCGCCCAAACCAGGCTGACAACCGCTTGTTGACAAATCACAACTCCATACTTCACCGTCGCCGTTACTGGCTGCGGCCGTTCCCTGAAGCCCAACGAATAACTTGGTTCCAATGACCGTCATCGACGGTACCGACCGCTTCGTTCCCGCCGCCCATGATTGGCCGCCTGTTCCCGAACCGTCACCACCGATCTTGGTCCACGTCGTCCCGTTCCAACTCCAGACCTCCGCGTCGCCATTGGTGCCGCCTCCGAGGCCGACAATCAGTGTGCCGTTGTACCCGGTCATCGACGTGACCGAACGGAACGTTCCCACGGTCGCGGATGCCGTCGGCATAGACTGATGTCCGTACGCCCAGGAACCGTTGATGCCTTGTCCACCGATCATAACCCAGTTCGTCCCGTCGAATTCCCACACCTGCGCGTTCGCATTCGCGGTCGCGGCACCGGTGTCGTAACCGGTACCGGCGTACAGCTTGCCACCGACGGTCGTCATGGATTCGATACCGTTGAGATTGAAAGTTCCCCAGCTTTTGTTGAGATAGTTTCCGGCAATACGCGTCCATCCATTGGTATCGCTGCACGTTCCGGAGATATCGCAACGCCACACTTCCGCACCGTATGTTCCGGCGCCAGAACTCGCCCCGACATACAGGTAATTTCCCGACAAGGTCAGGTTCGACGCGTAGAGAAATGAAGATCCGGTATTCCCCCAGGATGCGGGTGGGATACCGGTCCCATCACCGCCAAGTTTGGACCAAGTCGGGGTAGTCGCACAGTCCGTACATCGCCACACTTCCGCATCGCCAGCCGTATCACCGAGAGACGCATACACGGTCGACCCGTTGACGGCCACCGACCAGACCCGCTCGAACGTCGTATTTGCCCAACTGGAATTGATCGCATCGCCACCGACACGGGTCCATCCGGTTGTCGGCGTACACGACGTAATCGTATCACACCGCCACACTTCCGCATCGCCGGCGGACGACCCGAGACCGACATACACCGTCGCTCCGTTCGATCCGATCGCGCGGACTTCCTCGTACGTCGAGCTTGCCCAGGACTGTGGCGAAACACCGGTGCCGTCGCCGCCGCGTTTCGTCCATCCGGTCGTCACGGTGCACCCGGCTCCTCCAAGATCACACGACCAGACCTCGGAATCGACGTTCGAGATTCCCAAACCGACGACCAAAATATTACCACCCGTTATATGGAGCGCGGTCACCTCCTCGTATGTGTTGTTCGCCCAGGACTGAGGGAACGTTCCCGTCCCATCGCCGCCAATCTTGGCCCAGACGGCACTACTGCCGTCGCAATCCGTACACTTCCAGATTTCGGCATCGCCTGCGGACGAACCGAGTCCCACATAGACCGTCGTTCCGCTGGTGACCATTTGCGATACGCGCTCGAACGCCCCTGCGGTCGTCCACGATGACCGCAGTCCGTCGCCACCGATCTGTGTCCAAGATGAACCGTTGTAGCGCCAGACCTCCGCCTCGCCCGCCGGAGCGCTTCCAAGACCGGCATAAATGTTCGTCCCGTCGGATGCGATGGACGTGACATCCTCGTACACGCCGTCAACCCACGAAGCGTTCAGACCGTCGCCGCCGATCTTGGACCACACGGGACTTGTCGCACAATCAGCGCACTTCCACACTTCCGCGTCGCCAGTGACGGTCGTTCCGCTCGTCGCGCTTCCGAGTGCCGTATAGATATCGTTCCCGACGGCTACCTGTTGCCAGACGAAGTTCTTTGAATTCGCATCCCAGCTCTGGTTAATTTCGGTGTTCACCGATATGCCGTTCGTATTGAGCATGTCCGGTCCGGC
>JAAXXZ010000033.1 GCA_013334245.1 Candidatus Moraniibacteriota bacterium | reverse complement strand
CGGAGGCGGAGCGATGCTCGAGTACATGAGTGGGAAGGAACTTCCCGGATTGACCGCCCTTCGGGAAGCGGCCGGGCGTCAGGAGGAAAAATAGGGTATACTGAAAGCATAAATCGGTTTAACGGAATCGGGCGTATGTCGAAGATCGTACAGGTGGAAGGGCGGGAAATTCTGGATTCGCGGGGAAACCCGACGGTCGAAGTGAAGGTCGTGCTCGAGGACGGGACGGTCGGTGTGGCAGGCGTGCCGTCCGGCGCGTCGACGGGAACATTCGAGGCGGTGGAACTTCGGGACGGGGACAAGGGCAGATATCGCGGTTTAGGAGTCCTGAACGCCGTAGCGAACGTGAACGGAGAGCTCCGCGAGGCGGTGCTTGGTATGGAAGCTTCCGAACAGGGAGCGCTCGATAAGAAAATGATCGATTTGGATGGGACCGAGAACAAAGGCAGGCTCGGCGCGAATGCCATACTTGGCATCTCGCTCGCGACCGCGCGTGCGGCCGCGATCAGTGCCGGCAAGCCGCTCTACGCCCACATCCGTTCGCTCGCCGGGCTCGGGGAAACGATATCGTCCTTCCCGGTACCGATGTTCAACGTCATCAACGGCGGAAAGCACAGTGATTCGGGTCTGTCGGCACAGGAGTTCAAGCTGGTTCCGTACGGGATCGGCGACTACCCGGATCAGCTTCGCGCCGGAAGCGAGACCTTTCACGCGTTGAAGGGCATCCTGGAGAAGGCCAATCTCTCGGTCGGTGTCGGCGACGAGGGGGGATTCGCGCCGCATATGGAAAGTCATTCCCATGCGCTCGAGACATTGCATCAGGCGATCACCGCCGCGGGATACGCGCCGGGCAAGGATATCTTCATCGGATTCGACGTGGCGGCGAGCTCGTTTTACGACGAGGCGGAGGATAAGTATTCCCTGAAACCGGAGAACGTCGAATTGACGCGGGAGAGCATCGTGAACCTGTATCGCGACTGGATCGAGAAGTATGCGGTCGTCTCGATCGAGGACGGACTGCAGGAGGAGGATTGGGAAGGCTGGGCGCAGATGAACGCGAAGCTTTCGAAGGAACACGCCGCGTGGGGCAAGGAAACGATGCTCATCGGGGATGACCTGCTGGTGACGAATCCGAAGCGTCTCGCCAAGGCGATCGAGGCCAAGTCATGCAATGCGGTACTGATCAAGGTGAACCAGATCGGTACGCTCACGGAAACGCTTGAATGCATGAATCTTGCCCGTGCCAACGGTTTCGCGTCGGTCGTATCGCATCGCTCCGGGGAGACCGTGGACGACTTCATCGCGGATCTCGCGGTCGGTGCGGATGCCGGATTCATCAAGACCGGATCGCTCTCGCGCGGTGAGCGCCTCGCGAAATACAATCGCCTGCTGGCCATCTGGGATGAAACGAGAGGCTGATCGGTCATCGGGACTATCGAAACACATATGCTGTTCCGCAAACGCCACGACGTCATCTGCATCGGATCGGTGTCGAAAGATATCTTTTTTCCGACTGACGAAGGGGAAATCCTTGAGACGCCGGAGGATCTGACCGCGCAACGCAAGGTCGCCTTCGAGCTTGGCGGAAAATACCGGGTTGAGGACCGATATGAGGCGGTCGGAGGCGTGGCGGCGAACGTGGCGTGGGCGTTGGTGAGACTCGGAGTCGGTGCCGTCCCGTATTGCCGCATCGGCGGAGACGAGATCGGACGTTGGATCCTTTCCGAGTTCCGGCATGCGGGCGTATCGACCGAACGGGTATTCGTGGATCTATCGGTGGAAAGCGATCTTTCCGCGATCATCGTCCTCACACAAAGCGGTGAACGGACCATATTCCATAACCGGGATGCCAACGAGAAGCTCGAGATCATACCCGGAAAACTGCGGGGGGCGGATTGGCTGTTCGTGAGCGCGCAGAACGGAGGATGGGAAGAGAAGATCCGACAGATTCTTGCGACGGCCGCGACCGAAAAATCGAAAATCGCCTTCAATCCCGGGCAGCACAACCTGCGTGAGAATCCGAAGCTCATGATAGAAGTTATCGCCGCGACCGAAATACTCGTCCTCAACAAGGATGAGGCGCTCGAGCTGGTCATGAAGGCCGAAAATGGCTCGTCCGCGGCATCACTCAACGATGAGAAATTCCTGCTGTCATCCCTTGTTTCGATGGGGGCGAAGAAGATCGCCATGACGGACGGCGACCGGGGTGCATGGGGAACTGACGGCGCCGGGTTTTGGCATTGTCCGATCGGCCATGTGGAAAAAGTCGTCGATACGACGGGTGCCGGCGATTCGTTCGCGGCCGCCTTCTTCGCCGCCGTCGCCTTCCATGGCAAGTCTGTCGAGGACGGCTTGCGGTACGGCATTTCGGAGAGCGGGAGCGTGGTCGGAAAGTATGGCGCGTCCGCGGGGCTGCTCGACATCGACGAATTGCAGCGTCGTTCATCGGACCTGCCGGTGAGTGCCATTTGAATACGGTCGTTGGCGGTTGCGGATGGTCCGGATGTGCTATACTGTAGTCGAACACAAAATAGATCCCAATCGATATGGGTTTGTTTGCCAATAAAGGGAAAAAGGATATTTTTCTCGCGCTCGACATCGGCACCGAGGTCGTCAAGGCCTTGGTTTGTCGTTTGGATCGCGAGGCGTCGCGCGCCGAGGTGATCGGTGTGGGACGGACATTCCAAAAGTCGGGAAACATGCAAAGCGGAGCGGTCTCGGACATTTCGGGAGTCATCGTGTCTTCGCGAGAGGCTATCGCGCTGGCGAAGAAGAGTGCCGGAGTGAAGGACGTCAAGAAAAGCATCATCGGCATCGCGGGAGAGCTGGTCAAGGGAACCACGACGACCGTCCATTATGACCGCGTGAACCGCAATATCCGGATCGGCATGCAGGAACTCCGG
>JAAXXZ010000006.1 GCA_013334245.1 Candidatus Moraniibacteriota bacterium | reverse complement strand
AACCGCCCGATATCGGGCGGTTTTTTGGAAACTCAGGGACACATTCACACCAGTCCCATGTTCCCGAAGAGGGTCAACGTGATGACCGGCATCAGGGCCAGAAGAAAAGCGAATGCCATTTCCTCTGCCTCCTGTGCCCGTCGACACGAGGCGCATGTCTTCGAACCTTCGTTCGCGCTGTGCACCTGACCCGACTCAACCATGGAGTTGTTTTCCATAGGTTTGTGTTACGGCTTAACACCGACTTTTGTAGTTCTTCAAACGAAATACGGGTTCCCCGGCTGGGGCACCCGTTTTCACTACAAGACCAGTATACACCTTTTCAAGCCGAAAGTAAAGGGGAAAGACGAGATACTGCTAATCCCCTTTCTTTTTTGAAAAAAAGTCCAGTAATCCTTTTCTGATTTTTTCCGATGCCTCATGATCCGCCTGTTCGGCAAGCCGTTTCTGCTCTTCCTGCTTCTGGACACGCTCCTGCTCACGCCTTTCCCTCTCCGCAATCACCGCCGGATCTTCCGGAAGAAGTCCTCCGCGCCGCATTCTCGATATGACCGGGAAAAGCTCGTCGTCCAAAGCACTGTATTCCTTCCGGACCGGCCCATATTCCTTGTATGCATCGAACGCCTCGTTCGCCTGTTCGAAGCTCAGTTTCGTTTCAGGCCCGTTTCCGGCGACTTCCTTGGCGTACGCGGCCGTGATCAGCGAACGGATTTCTTCCATGAGCGCCTCCTCCTTCGGACTTTCGGGCTGAGTATCGGAAATATCTTCTCCCAATTCGATTCCGGCACACCCGCAGAGCTTCCTCAGTGCACTCTCCATCCGCGGCGCGACCTCGTCGAGCTTTCCTTTCAGCTCGGCATACGTCCGTTCAAGCTCTTCCGGGGATTCATAGACACTTCCTTCTTTCTTCTGCCGCTCCGCCTCCTTTCTTCTATTGAAATCACGAAGCGTTTTCGCGTCATATCCTCCACCACGGAGCTCATCGACACTCGTGACATCGTCGATTCCGCTTCCGGCCTTCACCTCGTCATCGGCTTTCAAGCTCGGAATCGGCATATCGTCACGATCATCCGGTACATCCGGATTCATCAGAAAGCCCGTCTTCTTATCGATTTTCCATTCCTTTGGTGTCATGTCGTTCCTTTACCGTTTATAAGAAAGTATATCACGCGAAAAAATCTTCGTCAGCTACGCGATATTTCAGAAAGCGATTCCAACTCCTCGGCAATGACTTTCTTATCGTTCCACGGGATGCGTTCGTCGCCGACGAGCATGACCTCCTCGGCGCCCTTGCCGGTCACGAGCATGATGTCGCCCGGAGAGAGCAGTGAAAGTCCTTTTCGTATCGCCGTTCGTCGGTCACGTATGCGGAAAAACGATTCTCCGATTTCCTTGTTGCGGATACCTTCCTGGATTTCGTCAAGGATGCGCTCCGGATTTTCGTAATACGGGTCTTCATCGGTCAGGATTATGATGTCCGCATTCGATGAGACGATCTCTCCCATGATCGGTCGCTTGCCCCGATCGCGGTCCCCGCAGGCCCCGAACACGGAAACGATCTTCGTCCCGACGGTCCGCATCGACGAAACGAGTTCGTAGAGCTTGCCGAGTGCGTCCGGTGTCACCGCATAGTCGATGATGATCGTCGCGCCGAGTCCGTTTTTCACGGATTCCATGCGCCCCGGCACCAGCACGAGCTCCGATGCGGCCTGCGCGATCACGTCCATCGGAATGCCGAGAAGCGACGCGGCCGCCGCCGCGGCGAGCACGTTCTCTACATTGAATTTGCCTGGGAGGCGAAGTTCGAAGTCGGTCTCACCGATCGAGAATTTCGATCCGTCGAGCGAAAGTGTCAGGTTTTCGGCAAGGAGGTCCGCCGAGGATTCGATCGTGGAATAGGTCGACTTCCGCTTCGCCCGACGCAGGAAAAACTCCGGCTCCCACATGTCGAGATTCACGACCGCCGCATCCGCGTGATCGAACAGACGACGCTTCGCCCGACGGTATTCTTCCATCGTCTTGTGATAATCGAGGTGTTCGCGGGTCACGTTCGTGATGACGGCGACCGCAAAACGGACGCCCGACAGTCGCCCCTGATCGAGTGCGTGAGAGGACGCTTCGAGCACGACATGCGTGCATCCCGCTTTTTTCGCATCGCGCAGGAACTTCTGAAGATGGTATCCGCCGAGCGTGGTGTATTTCGACGCGTTCACCCGTACGCTGCCAGCGACCTTAAACGATACCGTCGACGCGAGCGCGACGCGCTTCCCGCCGGCCTCGAGCATGTTCGCGAGGAAATTCGCCGTCGTCGTCTTGCCGTCCGTCCCCGTGACCCCCGCAATCGTCATCCCCTTCGCTGGGAATCCGAACAGTGCGGCGGACAGCCATGCCTCCGCGCCATGTGCGACATTCTTGGATCGTTGTGGCACGATTTTCGAGACGAGTCGTTTGAAGGATTTCATAGGAAATACTTTCTAATATTGTCATCCCGAGCCGAAATCTGACTCATGCTGGAATAGTCGAGGGACCTAATGTTGTCATCCCGAGCGTAGTCGAGGGATCTGCTACAAACAAGATCAATTCCTTCGTTCCATTCAGATTCCTCCACTCGCCGACTCGGTCGGAATGACAACGACTATACTCAATTCTTTTTGTTTGTCGTCCCGAGCCGAAATCCGGCGCATGCCGGAATAGTCGAGGGACCAGCAATTGACACGCCGTCGCTCACAATGTCGGATACAAATCCTCCCACAGCGGATTCTCTTTCTCGATCAGGGATATCTTCTTATCCCTTCGCCACTTCTTTAGCTGTTTCTCGCGTTCCAGTGCCGAATAGACATTCTCCGTCTGTTCATAATACACCAGCCTGTCGACATTGTACCGTTCCGTGAATCCCGGCACAACCTTGTTTTTATGTTCCCAAATACGCCGCTTCAAATCACTTGTCACCCCGATATAGAGCGTTTTATTGATACTCGCGAGAATGTAAACGCAGTATGCCTTCATACATTCACAACATAGTCTGTCATCCCGAGCCGAAGTCCGGCGCATGCCGGAGGAGTCGAGGGATCTGCAATAAACGGAGGTGAATCGTGTTGTAAGGCAGATTCCTCCACTTGCGGACTCGGTCGGAATGACAACGGAGAAGATTTATTATTTTGAATCACCTGACAACCCTCTTCACTCTCTGTATCATCTTATACGCCCAGTACCGCACCGGAGAAAGGACGACATCATACGCGCCCGGAAATACGGTCGCGGAAGTCGTGGGAGAAAAACCGGTCTTGAACCGGGTGATGCCGAGCCACTTTCCCGTACCCGCCTCAAGCTCCGCCATGGAAACTCCACCAAAATCATACCGCGAACATCCGTGCCGCTTCGCTTCGCGCATCGCCTCCCACTGCAGAAGAAACGGTGCCATATCCGCCCGGAATGCCTCATCGGATCCGCCGTGCAGATACGTCGCCGTGTTCCCATGGAAAATGACCACGTTCGCGGCGATGATCTCACCATCTTTTTCCGCTGCAAAGATTTTTCCGTTCTCATCGAGAAGCGACGCACACATCGCTTCATAGTAGCCCTTCGGATGCGGAACGATCCCCTTGCGGTCTGCGGTTCCCATCACCAACCGGATGAACGCCTCCACATATTTCGCATCGGACGACATCACCACGTTCACGCCACGTTTTTTCGCGACGCCGATATTGTACCTTGCTTTGGGTTTCATCTGTGCAAGCAGTTCCTCTTCGGTCGGCGCAAGGTCGACTACGAACGTCTCGCGCGGCTGCATGTCATGCGGCGCCTTCGTGATCTTCGCTCCCTTCGTCGCTTCGCGAATCTCCGAAAGCGCCGTATCCGTCTCCGGTTCGATCCGTATCCATCCGACACTCAGTTCCTTCGCTTTCGCTCGTAACGCTTCCATTACAGGTTCTATCCGGGTTTTGTGATCCGGGTTTTGTGTTTCGTTTGGTATTTGTATTTTGGGCTTTGTGCTTTCCACGCGTGGTCCGCGTGGAACATACAGGTATTCCCCCACGATCGGCAACCGGTGCACAACTCCGTTCGCACTCCAATACTTACCGCAAAGACGCACGACGCGCCTTCCGGCCGCCTCCTGAAACCGCATCCACTCCTCCGACTGGAGCAACTCGTCCGTCATATTCATGCGTTTTTCCGATTTTCAGATTGCAGAATTGAATTCATTCGATATTGATTCGAAATTGCCTCCGTTTCGACCTTATAGACTTTATACTGTCAACGATACAACCTTTCACATACTCCGCATCATCACTGCGCGTCTCCGTTGTCAGTTGTAAGTTGTTGGCACTCTAGACTTTCGACTTGTGACTTATTTTTATTTCTTCTTCCCCAACAATCTGAGAGCCGCGCGTACTTTCTCGCCGACGTCCTTCGTATCGGCAGGAACCGCTTTCAACGCATCGCGCGCCTCGCTGACCTTGTACCCGAGCGACAGGAGCGCTTCGATCGCCTCGCCGTCGGCTGTCACCACGCCGGCACCCTTGCCGGTCGGCGCGGTCACCTTGTTCTGCAGTTCCACGATGACTCGTTCTGCGGTCTTCTTCCCGACGCCCGAAACCTGAGTGAGAAGCGACGGGTCTTTCTGTACGATGGCGGTTCGAATGGTGTCCGTATCCGCGATGGAAAGTATTCCGAGCGCCGCCTTCGGACCGATGCCGGACACAGAAATCAGCGATTCGAACATGGATAACTCTTCCTCGGAGAGAAAGCCGTAGAGCGCGAGCACGTCTTCACGGACATGCGTATGGATATGAAAAGATACGTTTTCGGAACCGGCGACCTTTCCGAGGACATATGCCGACGTCTGTACCCTGTATCCGATTCCGGCCACGTCCACGATGACGGCTCCGCCGCGGATACCCAGATTTTTCCCCGTAATCCATGCGATCATACGTTCGATCTGACTGGTGAAATCCCCTATATAATACCGGAATTCCCTAAAACCCGCCACAAAACTATATTTTCAACCATAATCAATTGTCGTTTCTCCCTTTTCAAAAAAGGGAGTACCGAGTCTTCGAGGGGAGGGATTTTAACTCCTTTTTGATATTCTTTCCAGCAATGAATACTGACATTTGAAAGAATCCGGGTCCCAGTGCATCGATCGCGAGCAGTCAGACTCGCCCCGCCCTTCGCGAAAATAATATAGGCAAGTCACGTCGGTCGCGAGCGACGAGACTTGCCAGAATCCACCCAACATGATACAAAAGAGGAGACCTTAATCGGGTCGTTTTTTCATCATCAAGACAACCGCTATGCCGATCAAGAAGAACGCCAAGAAGTACATGCGCGTGACCGACCACAAGACGGCCCAAAACAAGGTCGTGAAAGGCGTGTTCAAGAGCGCCATCAAGGCCACCCGTGAGGCGGTCGCTACCGAGAAGCTGGATGCCGCCAAAGAAGCGTTCAAGAAGGCTCAGAAGGCCATCGACAAGGCCGTCGCGAAGGGCGTACTCAAGAAAAACACCGCCGCCCGCAAGAAGTCCCGCCTCAACGCCGCCATCAAGAAAGCCGCGACGAAGTAGTCCCCACCGATTTCAGACAGTAAAAACCCCGTCATTCCGGCGGGGTTTTCGATAGCATCTCAGACTGAACGTACTTGTAGGCTAGCTTAAAAATGTGTATACTAAAGTTAGCAATTAGCTATCGGCAACATGAAAAAAATTCTCACTAAAGCATTAGAAAAATTTGACGTACAGGTAATTGAGACTGCCCTGGTTCAATTGTTTATTGAGCTAAACGATATCAAAGTAAGTCAAAACGTACTCATAAAGGGAATGGCCGCGGATAATTCTCCTGCCGTTTTAGATGCGAAAAACTTTTTTCGAAATGATTTTTTATCAAATGATATAACTGATTTTGTAAACATTTTTGAGTTATTAGTTCCACAAAATGACAAAAAAATAAACGGTGCCTTTTTTACCCCAAAACTAATCACGGATTACATCGTCAAACAAACAATTGAATCTCCAGACGATAGGATTTGTGACCCAAGCTGTGGCTGCGGAGCGTTCCTTATTGCCTCAGCAGAACACTTTTTTGAATATTTCGGAAAACCTGTCGTAGATACAATCGAACAAAATCTTTACGGCGTAGACATTGCCGATTATAGCGTAAAAAGAACGATGACTTTATTGACGCTATTTGCGTTGCAGCATGGCGAGGATGTCGCAAATATTCATTTTAATCTGAAAACTGCTGACAGTTTGTCAGCGGACTGGAAAGAATTGTTTTCTGAAAAGTTTGACTTAGTAATAGGCAATCCACCCTATGTAAAATTTCAAGATTTGGATAGATCACTTAGGGTGAAATTAAATACGAATTGGCAAACACTCAATACTGGGAGCTTTAACCTATATTTTGCCTTTTTTGAACTAGGCGCCAGCATAATGAAAAAGTCCGGGAGGCTTTGTTTTATTACGCCGAATAATTATTTCACATCATTAGCAGCCATCCCTCTCCGAGACTACTTTGAGTCAAACAAGCTTTTGGAAAGAATACTAGATTTTAATCATCTCAAAGTATTTGAAGCCCAAACATATACCTGCATTACGTTCCTCAAATGGAACGAGGAGGATTTTTTTGAGTACGAAAAAATAGACGACTATAACGCTCTAAAAACGCTAAGCGAGCGACGATATACAAAAATCTTATTCAGGGAACTGAATAAAAAAAAATGGAGACTTCTTAGACAAATCGATAAGGAAAACGTCTCAAAAATTGAATCAGCAGGCGACAAGCTCGGTAATATTGTTGATATACGAGTCGGAATCGCGACATGTAAAGATTCGGTTTACTTTATAGATGGAAATAAGTTAGTTGACGGATACTATATCAAAACGTATCAGAATATCGATTACAAAGTCGAGCAAGCAATTACTAAGCCAATCGCTAAAATTTCTGACTTTAATGATCAAGATAGCTTGTCATCTAATCAAAGAAGGATTATTTTCCCATACGTTAAGCGAGCCGGAAAAATGCAAGTACTCAGCGAATCTGAACTTAAAGAAAACTACCCTTATTGCTTTAACTATCTTTCTGCGGCAAAAACCGAGCTACTCACCAGAGATAAGGGGAAAGTTGATTATCCAGAGTGGTATTCTTACGCAAGAACGCAAGGCCTAAATTTCAAGGGAAAAAAGCTGCTTACCCCCACATTTAGTGCAAAACCACGATTCTTATTGGAAGAAGATGATGACTCATTATTTTGCAATGGCTATGCGGTATACCTTATCAATAGGAAAAATTTATTTTCCGATACAGAATGCGAGTTGGATCTACATGTGCTTGGAAAAATTTTGAACTCAAAAGTAATGGGGTATTACATAAAAACTACCAGCGTCTCAATAGACGGCGGCTATCCGTGCTACCAAAAAAATTTTATTGAGCTGTTCGGCGTCCCTTCTTTTTCAAGAAACGATCTCGAATTCCTCAGAGCGGAAACGGACCAATTGAAAATCGATAATTTCTTGATAAAAAAATATGGTCTTGTCTTCTAATTGCTCAAAACGCGCCAAATCGCTTAGTATAGACTGCCAGCAGATCTTTGGCGAAGTTTTTTGTTGTCAATTTTTCGAGACTTGCCGTAGAACTAACCGGCAGCAAACCATCTTTTTTCAATTCGGATATTGTTCCATACATTTTTGGATTCGCCGGACGAAAATCCACGATCAATAGACACACTCTTTCATATTTATATCCATCTTCGGTTGTATTTCGCCGATTATTTATCGCTTGAAACATCCGTATATAATCCTCTATTTTTGAAGCAGACTTAAAACTTACTCTGCCATACAGCATAGCTTTATCATCATATTCATGCGTGGGTATCAGATAGACCTCACCTAAACATTGTTTAGGGTAACTTAAATGAAGATTTAATGCTTCTGCAAAAGTCCTTTCATAAAGAGTATCGATGTTCTTGCTCAAGCTACTTAATTGACTCCTAATATTCACGCAAAGGATTTTCTCATTCAGTTGGTCATTCTGATTTGATGATTCCAACAATCCCGGATTAGGAACGATTGTTACATCTTGATTTTTCGACTTTAAGAACCCTTTCACTTTGATTTCTGGCTTGGAAGAACCTACTGGTGGGTACACGAAGTTATCTGGTATTCCACAGCTAATGAAATCCTCTTTGATGAACTCATGAATCAGATTGATGATCTTTTGAGAGCGAATTAATGCCTCTTTCGCCTTATTTCCATTTGCATATCTTTTTCCATTAAATGTCGACGTTGTTATTGTGCGTTCAAAATCGTTTTTGATTTGACACAAAATCGGCTGTATATTCATACTCATAAATCACCAAATATTTCAGCTAGCTTCATTTCTAATGCGCCGGCAATTTTTTCTATATTATCCAAGGTTATGTTCTTCTCAGCTCGCTCAATCATCCCTATATAGGTTCGATGCACTCCTGCCCTAACAGCTAGCTCCTCCTGAGAAAGACCTCTCTTCTGTCGTTCTTCTCTGACTTTCGTTCCAAATTTTTCCAATGTCTTTTTACTCATATTTCCGTGATCTATAAACTGACAGTAGTATATGAGAATGCTAATTTTAGTTCTACATACTATAATTAGCATTTTTCAGCAAAGCAAAAATTGACCCCGCGAGGGGATTTCAACAAAGCCTAAATCTTATTACAAGAATCACAGTTTCTCTACGAACAAAGTCAACGCGAGTTCGGGTTCGATCTTTCCGATTTTCATATCGGCATCGAGGTCGGCGAGAAGGGACAGTCCCGACTTGAGACGGGAAAGCGAAAAGACACCCATTCTCGAAAGCAGTTTTCCCACGACGAACGGTTTCATGCCGGTCGCGCGCGCGATATCGTCGGCCCGCATGTTTCCGCGGTCATATTCGCCCCGGACCTTGAATAGTTCGCGGATCTGCCACGCGAGCAGCCCGAACAGTTTGTGAATGCCTCCCGAATCCGACCGCGCCTCATGCAGCAACAGCTCGAGCGCACGCGCCCGATTGCCGGATACGAGTGCGTCGAGCGCGACGAACACCTTCTCGTGCGAGTCCTCCCGAAGGAACAGGTCCACGTCTTGCACCGACACTTCTCCCTCGCCCCTGAACTGGGCGATTTTCTTGGCTTCCGACGAGAGCCTGGCGGAATCGGTTCCACATACGGATATGATTTTCGCCAGGGCGGACCGCGAAAACGTAATACCGGGAACGACCGCCTTCGCTTCGGCGATCACGAACGACTCCGCCTCGCGGGAAGAAAGCGGCTCGAAGAGCTCGACCTTGCCCGCATGTTTTTTGAGATATCCGAACAGTTTGTCCTTCGCCTTCGGCACATCGGTCTGTGAAAACACCATGGAGGCATTTTCCCCGAGCCGTTTGATCGCATCACTGATCGCTCTCGCATCGTCGTCGGGAAGCGAAAGCGCTTCACGCACATCGAGCAGACATTCCGAAGAAAACAGGTCCGCCGAACCGGCTTCAAGCATTTTCCGTGAAACCGAAGCGGGATCCGTGGAAGCGTCGATGATGATGATGCTTCCCGACGGATATTTCGCGAGAAATCCCTTCTTCAATTCCGTGCGTCGTCTCACGAGCCGGAACCGGTCCTTGCCGGTGAGGAGAACGATCATAGAGTATTCAGATTCTGATATTCGACTTCGTTTCGGATTTTCATCATTCAAATTTCTGATTTCCTTCGAAATTCGATTTTGCCGCGCTTGGGCGGTAGATACGGAAAGGGAGAGTCGGATGACCCTCCCAGTATATCAGACTCGGAAAACGAGCCGGAATGAAGCTAGAGCTGTTTCCATTCGACCTCCTGTTCCGGAATGACCACCTCGACCCAAATCTGCCCCGGAACGAATTTGATCTCCTGGCCGTTCGCATCGTAGAAAAACAGCTTGGAATCGGAACTCGCCTTGGATTTCTTCCACGTGCCTTTGATTTCCTGGCCGTTCATGAAGAACCGCGCGGAACCGCCCTCCTTCGTATCGAACCATGGATCGCCGAGCTGAAGGTTGTTGTACCGGCCGGAAATATTCGTCGGACCGGTCTTTTCCGCCTCTGGGAGGCCCGCCCAGGGATCCTGCACACCTCTGGCGGTATAATCGACGTTTGCCATGATCTGCTCGTTCTCGGCCGTCACGACGACGATATTCTTCGGCGCGATGCGCTGCCCGTTGTTCCGGTCCGTATCAGGCTCGTTTCCCCAGGTGCGAGGATACGAGTTCGTCGCTTTGTCGTAATCATACTCCGCCTCCATCATGCCCGGATATCCGACGCGGAGATGCCCTCCTGCCGGGCGATCGGCCTCGGCCGTCTCGGCCTGGTGCGGATACCCGACGAATTTGTTCTCGGACCGATAGCCGAACTCCTTCGCGCAGGACAGTATCGACTCGCCCTTCGCGAATCCGGTATCTTCGGCTCTCATGAGCCCGGTCCGCTCTTTGCGGAAGCAGCACTGAGGAGCCTTCTTCCCGCCTTCGCCGTTGCAGTCGATATTGTCGATGACTCCGTCGTTGAGTTTCTTCACCGCGAATGCCGATCCGCCCCACCCGACGAATACCGCATCCAGCCCCTTCGCGATGTTGATGTAGTCGTGTCGCGCGCTCCGCAGGGCACCGATCTCATTCGGTATGTTGCACAGGTACACACCCATGAGACGAGTGACGAAAATGCCGGCCGCGGGATTCGGCATCTCGAAGACCATGTCGGCCTGTGAGAAGCCGGCCACCGGGCGCGCCTGTTTGTCCACCGGCTGCATGAACGCGAACGGCCGACGGTTCCAGTTATCGCATGCGAGTCCGGAAATCGGACTTACATTCCCCTCGTTGATAGGGCCCGACGAAACCTGCGCCGCCTCGTTCTCCATCTTTATCCGATCCACCCGCGATTTCCGAAACGCGTCCCGGCCGACCGTGAAATACAGCACCCCGAGCGCGGCGACAATCGCGACGATGGCGACGATGACCTTCTGTTTTTTATCCATACGATAAGCTACGTATTACGACGCCACCAGTATACCATGACTCAAAAAGAAAAAAGAGGCGCGGATTCCGACCTACCCCTTCAATTCGCCCCAGTCCTTTCCGACGGCCGTCTCGGCGATGAGCGGCACACGAAGCGCGTACGCGGACTCCATGCTCCGTTTGATGAGCATCGCGAATTCGGGCGCGATGCTTTCCTCCGCCTCGAAAATCAGTTCGTCATGTACCTGAAGCAGCATCCGGACGGAATCGCCGTATTCCGGAAGCGTGTCCGCGACGCGAAGCATCGCGAGCTTCATGATATCCGCGGCAAGGCCCTGTATCGGCATATTGATCGCCATACGCTCGCCTGCCTGTGAAAGGTTGCGGTTCTGGCTCAATATTTCCGGCACGTATCTCCTGCGACCGAGTTCCGTCTCGACGAACCCTTTCTCTCGGGCGCTCTCCTTCATTCCTTCCATGTAGCGCGTCACGCCCGGAAACTTCTTGAAATAGGTGTCGATGAATTCCGCGGCTTCGGCCGGCGTGATACCAAGACTTTGCGAGAGTCCGTACGCACTCATCCCGTACATGAGTCCGAAGTTGAATACCTTCGCCTGCCGACGCATGTCGCTGGTCACATCGGCGACCGGGACCCCGTACACGGCGGACGCCGTGGTGCTGTGGATATCCTCACCGATCGCGAACGCGGACACGAGCGCTTCGTCCCCGCTCACATGTGCCATGACCCGGAGCTCGATTTGCGAATAATCGGCGCCGACGAGCACTCGTCCGGGCTCCGCTTCGAATGCCCCGCGAATGCCCCGGCTCCACTTCTCCCGGGCGGGAATATTCTGCAGGTTCGGGTCTGTCGAAGAAAGCCGTCCCGTGGCCGTCACCGCCTGCTGATACGTCGTGTGGATCCGGGACTGCGCGTCCACGAGCGAGGGAAACGCATCGAGATACGTCGTTTTCAGCTTGAACAGCTCACGCTCCTCCTCTACGAGGCCGACGATAGGGTATTCCTTGAGTTTTGCCAGCTCGGGAGATGCCGTGGAAATGCCGGTCTTCGTCCGCTTCAGTCCGGCCGTCGGGATATGAAGGTCGGTAAAGAGCACCTCGGCAAGCTGCTTCGTCGAATTGATATTGAATTCTTTTCCGGCAAGATCGTAAATTTTTTTTTCGATCCGCCGTATCTCCCCGCCAAGCTCGTCCGAGAGCTCACGGAATTTCCCCGTGTTGAGCCGTATGCCCGTCACCTCCATTTCCGCAAGGATCGGAATGAGCGGCATCTCGACATCCGTGAACAGACGCCCGAGTGTCCATGGTCCGACCTGCTCCCCCGATACCGTCTCCATCTTTTCACGAAGCCGCGCCGCAAGCCAATAAATCCCTTCGGCGACGGTCCCGAACGACCTGTCTCCGAATTCCTCATGCAACAGGTGCTCGAGTTCGATCCGCGCGCCGGCCTGTAACAGATACCCCGCAATCATCGTATCCGAAGCGATACCCGCAAGAACGATACCCTCGCGTCGAAGCTCGTGCCATGCAGCCTTCGCGTCGTGGAATATCTTTGAGGCGGTCACATCGGAAAAAAACGCCTTCATAGGGGGCTTCGTTTCCTCACTCCATTCCACAACGACCGCCCCGGTCTCATGCGCAAGCTCGACCATCGCAATACCGGCACTCCCAAAAAGCGACGCTTCGCCTACGACGATACGCACCGCGACCGGCTTATCCTTCGCCCCCTTGAAGAACGCCTCCACCTCCGCCGCCGTCTTCAATAGGCGTACTCGGACATTCTTTCCAGTCCTTCTTTTTTCGATTCCCCCCCTCCTCGCTTCCGACTTCTCACTTCTCCCTTCTCCCAATACCCCTGTTATCTGACCGTCGTTCCCGGTTGTGAGTTGTGAGTTGTGAGTTGTGAGTTTGTTCTCCGGTATCCTCTTCAACAGACTGTAAAATCCCATCGACTTGAAGAATTCGGAAACGGCCGCCAAGTCGAAATCCCGGGCCACGCATGCCTGCGGGTCGAATGTGACCGGCGCCGCCGTGTCGATCGTTCCGAGTTCCTTCGAAAAGAATGCCATCTCCTTGTCCACGGACAGCTTTTTCCGAACCGATTCCTTCACCTCGTCCAGGGAGTCGTAAACTTTTTCGAGAGACCCGAATTCCCGGAGCAAATCCGTCGCGGTCTTCGCGCCGATTCCGGCAACCCCGGGGATATTGTCCGAACTGTCTCCCGCAAGCCCTTTATAGTCGGGAATCGCGGACGGGGGGAATCCGTACTTCTCCCGCACGGCCGCTTCATCATAGAGCACGATATCCTTCACTCCCTTGCGAAGCGCGAAGACCTTCACCAGGGGAGTCACGAGCTGCAAGGCATCGTTGTCGCCCGTCACGATGACCGTCGGTATGCCCCGCTCCGACGCCTGCCGAGCCAAGGTGCCAACGCAATCATCAGCTTCGAACCCCTCCTTCTCATAAATGGGGATATTGAATGCGTGCACCAGGTCCTTCACGAGCGGAATCTGTTCATACAGGTCGTCCGGCGCCTTCACCCGGGTCGCCTTATACTCCTCGTATTTCTCATGCCGAAACGTCGGCGCTGCCAGGTCGAAAGACGCCGCGATATATTCCGGATGAAATTTCTCGAGTACCGACATGAGCGTCATCGCTACGCCATACACCGCCCCGACCGTCTGCCCGGCCTTATTCGTCAATGGCGGCAACGCGTGATACGCGCGATGAATAAGCGCGTTCCCATCGAGCAACACCAGTATTTTTTCGTCGGATTTCTTCGCCATAGTGTATCGGATTGTTGGCGATTCGCCTTTCTCTTTTTTTGACTTTTGACTTTTCACTTTCGACTTTCCTATTACATCCCCTCTGAGGGAAAATGTAAACGTCCCAGGCCAACCAGCTTCCGCTCCGCCATGCGATGCCGCCCGTTTCCGTCATTCACCCGCTCCGCGCATGAGCCCGCCAACCGACAGACTCTCCCATGAAATACGTCGCTCGGTATCCGAAAGCGCCTCAAGTGAAACGGAAGTCACAGACGCCGGCAACAACGTCTCCACGCGCTCAGGCCACTCGATAAGCACCAGCCCTTCGGGATCGGAGACCCACTCGTCAAATCCGAGCCGGGCGAGTTCTTCCGGAGCGTTGATGCGGTACGCGTCGACGTGATACACGCGCCGGATACCCTGTACGGATGACCGAGGCAGATCGTAGCGGTGCATGATAACGAACGTGGGGCTTTGGAAAGGCCCAACGGCGCCAAGGGCCGCCAAAACGCCAGCCGAGAACGACGTCTTTCCGGCGCCGAGATCACCGCGAAGCGCGACGACGCTCGCGGCAGGTATCTTTTTCGTGAAATCACGCGCGATTATTTTCGTCTCTTCCTCGGAATGCGAAACGGTGTCCATACGTCGGTGCTATTGGTCGGTTCCAGAAGCATAGCCCATATCTCCACTCTTGTCATCGTGATCGCCTGAAGTGCGACCTCCTCGAGCCCGCGCGAAAAAGACTTTCGACAGCTCATTCAGGCGCGCTTTTTTCGCGACGCGCTTTTCACTTTTCGCTTTCGACTTCCAACCGGGAACGGACATTTGACATGACTGTTTTTCCCTGCTATTTTACCCCTTCACAGGCGTATTCCGGCACATGGACAGACCGACTCCCGGAAGCTCTGCGAGAACACGACCGAACCTCTCTCTGACCTACCCCCGCCTATGTCCCTCTCCCCGGTCGAACAGTTTGCCGAACTCGTACGAAAGAGCGAACACCCGCTCATTCTTCTTCCAGCCCATCCGTCGAAAGACGCGCTCGCGTCCGCGCTCGCCCTCGAACGTTTCATCTCGGCATCAGGAAAAGCCGCGACCGTCGTCGGGGAAGGCTTGTCCGCACATATCCAGGAGCTCGCATTCCTCGGTCTGCCGGCCGACATCTTGGATTCGCTCTCCGGGACCCGTGAGTTCGTCCTGTCGTTCAATACGGACCGAAACCGCATCCTCGGCATACGAAGTGAGCAGGACGGAAACGAATTCCGCATCCATATCACACCGGAGCGCGGCACCATCGATCCGCGAGATTTTTCGTTCATCCCCGCCAGACTCCAATATGACGTCGCGTTCGTGATCGGGTCGGCCGACAAGGAATCGCTTGGGTCGATATATGTCGAAAACCCGGATATTTTTTATGAGATTCCGATTGCGGATATCGATACGTCCGCCGGAAACGAGCGTTTCGGGCAGGTGAATCTCGTAGACATGACCGCGTCCTCGGTTTCCGAAATCCTTTTCGAATCGCTGCTCTCCGTAGATCCGACTCGGATCAGCGACTCGGTAGCCGAAAGCCTCCTGACCGGCATTATCGCCGCGACCGACAGTTTTCAGAGAAAAAACACGACCCCGAAAGCGCTCCAAGCAGCTTCCCGCCTCATTGAGCTCGGCGCGGACCGCGAGAAGATCGTCCTGGCGCTCTACAAGACCCAGCCGTTCGGCGTCCTCAAGTTGTGGGGCCGGTTCATGTCCGCCCTGAAGTGGGACGAAGGCCTCCGCCTCGCCTATGCCACGCTTTCGCTCGATGATTTCATCCAGAGCCGTACCCGTCCGGAAGACCTCCCGGAAATCCTCGACAAGGTCCGGGCAAACTTCTCGTCCGGGACGCTGTTCGCCGCCATCTATCCGGAAACGCCGGTCGTTTCGGCGATTGTCGTCCGCACGTCCGAGACCGCCATCGCCACCGCCCTCGCGGCACGTATTCCCGGAGCGAATCTCCGGGGCGATATGTTGTCTTTCGCCTTGCCGTACCCGACCGGCGCGGACGCCGAAGCAGGACTGCTCGACACGATACGACGTGCCTCGGAAACGGCCTGATCAGCCCGGGACCTTGACCGAACCGTAAGATTCCTCTACCCTTGGGAAAAGCCTGTTGCAGGCTTTTTTGTATTTGAAGCAACACCTTAACAACCCTGCCCCATGAACATTCACACGTTCCAACAATTCCCTATTCCCGGCAAAAACCTCGCCAGAACAGCCTACCAGTTAATGAAAAGAAGGGAGGGAAGAAAAACTCCAAGCAAAAGCGAGACTGGATTGGGACGCTGGTCATTCAGGATTGATTTCAGCTCCGAGCCCGAAGCGACATCCGGATTCGTTTTTAAAAAATTCCTCCAGGTGACAGTCAATCAGAAATCCTGGATCGCAGTTCCCGGCGAACAGCTTTGTCCGGATGAGATCAGAAGCTTTGCGCTGATCTTGATACCGTGCCCAAAGGGCTCAGACAATGCCGATGACGTCTTGAGAATGTTGAAAGACTTTGACTCCCTTAACGAAGTACTCGTCATTATCGGCGCCAAGCAAATCACCTTTCGATACAAAGGACAATGGCTGGAAAACAAGCTCAGCGCTTTTTTTGAGCAGGTTCCGAAGTTTTTCGAGGAAATACCGAAGGAAGACATCTTGGAACGCCGCAGCCTGAGAAAGCCTCAATTACCCGACTACGGGCAATTGTTCTTCGATGCGATACTTGAGGCGCTCGCCCCGACAAGGAGGCGACGGAAATCGCCTACCACATGATCATGCGAAACCCGTTCCGCTTTCACCCCTTTTCCGGTACAATGTACTGTGAACAGGTGTGTGGAAGCGGAATTTTGCGTTTACGGGCATTACCGGTTCCGACACGAAATAAACGAAAAACGATATGGTCCACGTCATCCAGAAGTCCGGGCAGGGCTGGAAGGACAGTAAGGCGGCCAAGACCGCGAAGCTGCTCCAGGAGCTCCAGGGAGAATCGATGGAGCAGGAGGCGGCGCGACGAGCGTCGGCGCTCGGCCTTCCCTATCTCGATCTTCATATCTTTCCCGCCAATTCCGAGGACGTGACCCTCATCGCCGAAGAAGACGCCCGAAGACTCGGAATCGCCGCGTTCGACAAGACGGGCGATACCATCCGGGTGGCTTTCGCGAACCCCGAAAATGCCGAGGCCGAGGCGTTCGTTACCGAGTTCGCCAAAGCGAACCGATGGTCCATCGAACCGTTCGTCGTTTCCACTCAATCGCTCGAAAAGGTCTGGGGGACGTACAAGTCCGCGCCGATCCTGCGAAGTCTCGACCTGCTGCGGATTTCTCTTTCGGGAGAGGATCTTCGAAAATTCGAGGAAAATTTCGACGAGCTGCTCAGCCTGAAAAACGCCACGACGGTTTCGATCTCACAGACGGTCGAAATCATTCTGGCCGGCGCGAACAAGCTCCGCGCAAGTGACATCCATATCGAACCCGAGGCTGACTCCGTCCGACTCCGGTATCGGATCGACGGCGTCCTTCAGGACGTCGGCAACATCCCCAAGGACATCTATCGGCTCACGCTCTCGCGGGTCAAGATGCTCTCGAAGATGAAGATAAACATCCGCGACCGTTCCCAAGACGGGCACTTCGAAATGACCGTCGACGGCAAGAAGACGGATCTCCGAGCAAGCGTCATCCCGGGCAATCACGGGGAAAGCATCAATCTCCGGATCCTGAACGCGGAAAGCGTCCTGCTCGATATGCCGACGCTCGGCCTCGAAGGGGAAACCCTCGAAAAAGTACGACACGCGATCAACCTCCCACATGGCATGATCCTGAACACCGGTCCGACCGGATCCGGAAAAACGACCACGCTCTATAGCCTGTTGCACTCCATCAACAAGTCGGAGGTGAAGATCATCACCGTCGAGGACCCGGTGGAATACCAACTACCCGGAATCGTGCAGACCGAGGTCTCCAAGGACCGTTCCTATACGTTCGCCGCCGCGCTCCGAGCCATCGTCCGACAGGACCCTGACGTCATCCTCGTCGGCGAAATCCGCGACGAAGAGACCGCCGAGGTCGCCGTGAACGCGGCGCTCACCGGTCACCTCCTATTCTCGACCATCCACGCAAACACCGCTCCGGGCGCCGTAGGCCGTTTCGTCGAACTCGGAGTGAAGCCGTCGCTCATCGCCTCGGCGACGAACATCATCATCGGACAGCGCCTCGTGCGCGTTCTCTGCGACGACTGCAAGGAGTCGTATGATCCGGCGAAAGAGACGCTCGACGGCATCGAACAGATTCTCTCCATCATCTCTCCCAAAGCGAAGATTTCCATTCCGCACGAAACGAAGAAATTGTGGAAATCGGTCGGCTGTCAGAAGTGCGGACTCACGGGATACCGCGGACGGATCGGCATCTTCGAGGCGTTCACGATAACGAAGTCGATCGAGGAGCTCATTTTGAATCTTGGAACCGAGCGTGAAATCACACGGGCGGCGGTCGAGGACGGCATGGTAACGATGATCCAGGACGGCATGATCAAGGCCCTTCGCGGAATAACGACGCTCGAAGAAGTGTGGCGGGCTACCGGGCAGCGGGATACGCTCCAGGAGATTTACGAGGACCTTATGCCGAGCCTGCTTTCGCGCGCGTCGGTCATTTCGGCGTCAGCCCTTGCGGATGCGAAAGAGCGCCTTTCTTCGTTCGAGGATTTCCGTACCTATGCGGCCACACTCGACGAGAACGCCCTTCTCCGCGCGATCTTCGCCGCCGCCCTTCTGCTGCACGCCGGGGATGTCCACTTCGAACCGACGGACGATACCATCCTCGTCAGGTTCCGGATAGACGGCATACTGCAGACCGTCCTGTCATTTCCGAAAAATACCTATCCTTCCGTACTCGGCGAGATCAAGTTGTGGAGCGGCCTGAAGACGGGTGAACGCTCCGGCGTCGTCGACGGTCGCTTCTCACTTTCCGTCCTTACACCGTTCGATACCGTCAAAGCGGGACGCACGGATGTCCGCCTCTCGATCATTCTTGGCGGATACGGCGAAACGGCCGTCATGCGCGTCCTCGGCGGATCGGAAGTCGAACTTTCTCTCGACGCACTCGCCTTCCGGAAGGAAAACCTTGAGCGCATCGAGGCGGCCATCAAACGGCCGAACGGGATCATCGTGAACGTCGGACCGACCGGATCCGGGAAAACGACCACTCTGTATAGCATGCTCGCGAAACTCAACACGCCCGAAGTGAAGATCATCACGGTCGAGGATCCGATCGAATACCAGCTTCCCGGAATCCTGCAGACGCAGGTGAATGCGGAAGAGGGATACTCGTTCCCGGAAGCGCTTTCGGTACTGCTCCGACAAAACCCGGACATCCTCATGCTCGGGGAGATCCGGGACGAAGAGACGGCGAAAATAGCCGTGCAGGCAGCCGTTACCGGACACCTCGTGCTTTCGACGGTCCATGCGAACAGCGCGGCCGGTGCGATCGCCCGCATTCTCGGGATGGGCATATCGACCGACGACCTCGCGAACGCCGCAAACTGCCTCATTTCGCAAAGGCTCGTGCGGAAACTGTGCCCGCACTGCAGGAAGGAAGACCGGCCTACCGCCGACGAGGCGGAAATGATCGGTCGCATCAGCGCGATGATTCCGGAGAAGTTGCATCCCGATACGCTTCGTACCGATATGGTCTATCGCGCCGTCGGATGCCCGGAATGTAACGGGGTCGGTTATTCGGGACAGATCGTACTCTCGGAAGTCCTGGAAAAAGACAGGGACATCGAGAAACTCATCTCCGAAAACGCGTTGACATCGGAGATAGAGGATGCGGCGCTGAAGAACGGGATGCTCCCGCTCTCCGCGGACGGTCTCTTGGCTGTTTTTGAAGGCCGTACGACGATCGACGAGGTGCGACGCGTCACCGACGAATAGAACGAGGGAACGAAAAGACCCCGTCGTCAGACGGGGTCTTTTTTCATGTCGATGCATTTCCTACAACGGCAACCCGAAGGGCGAATGAACTCGTCGACGTATTCGCGCCCGTAATCATAACATATTTCCTCGCCGGCGCTCACCTTTCGACGCGTCACCAGGTATATCCTTCCCCCCCGGTTCTCAGCTTCGCAATTCGGTTTGCAGGAATGGTTCGCGTATCTTGCGGTATTCCACCGGGGGCTGCCGTCGATATCTTGCTTCGTGCTCACCCGGAAAAGGTATCGGTTCGGCCGACTCTCAGCTTCCGAAGCCGCTATCCTATTCCCCACGTACTCGATAACCGTCTCCCCTTTGGCGAAATCCTTCGCGGCGAACAGTCCCAGCCCGGCGGACGACCGACGGACCACGACTCCTTGTGACGCATTGCTTGAAGCACGGACCGCACGGTTTTTCTCGCTGTAACTCATGGTCTTTTCCTTTGGATGAGGCTCCATGATACTCCGCTTTCGGATATAAGAAAAGACTCCGATGACGGGAGTCTCCGCTTGGAGGATCATTCAGCTGCAGGCAATCCGAGACGTCAAGGACATCTCGGGAAGGGACAGTGTCGAGGAGGAGCGCAGCCGAAACCACCCAACCCATGTCTGGACATCTCGCGCTTGCCGTTTCCGACGGAATCCGTGAGAAACGGTAAGCGCGAGGGTAAGCCCCCTGTCTTGAGGATAAAAGATAGAAATCCCCAATTTGCCTGCAGGTGAATGTGCCCTCAAAATGTCGTCCGTTTTTTCAGCGGGACCTTCCATCCTAGCATAGGTTTGTATTCCTGTCAAGAAGTGCTAGAATTAGTCAGAATCACCGTAGAGCCGCTCCGGCAAGCCATCAAAGACCGAACCACATGCTTACCGCTCCCGAAAAGATCGAGTCGGATGACGTCGTGCTCGAAACCACCCTGCGGCCGGGCTCTTTCGGTGAGTATGTGGGACAGGAAAAGATAAAAAGAAACCTCGGGATATTCATCGAGGCCGCGAAGAGACGCAAGGAAAGCGTCGACCACGTCCTGTTGTACGGGCCGGCCGGACTCGGAAAAACCACGCTCGCGAACATCATCGCCAAAGAGATGGGCGTCAATATCCGCATCACTTCGGGGCCGGCCATCGAACGGGTCGGGGACCTGGGATCAATATTGACGAACCTGGAAGAAGGTGACGTTCTCTTTATTGACGAGATCCATCGACTGAACAAGACCATCGAAGAGGTCCTGTATCCGGCCATGGAGGATTACAAGCTGGACATCATCATCGGGAAGGGTCCGTCGGCGCGGACGATCCAACTCGATCTCCCGAGATTCACCCTCGTCGGGGCGACGACCCGACTCGGGTCCATATCGAATCCGCTTCGGAACCGTTTCGGCTCGACAAACCGGCTTGAGTTCTATGAGCATGACGAGATGCGGAAAATAATCACACGCTCCGCGCGGATTCTCGGCGTTCCGATCGACGATGGCGGCGCGGACGCCATCGCCGCGGCAAGCCGTCAGACTCCACGGGTAGCGAACCGCCTTCTCAAACGGGTTCGCGATTTCGCCGAGATCCATGGCCGGGACAACGTATCCAGAGACGTCGCTCGCGAGGCGCTCTCGCTCTTCGAGGTCGACGAGATCGGGCTCGAGCCGACGGATCGGAACATCATCACCGCCATCGCGAAAAAATTCAAAGGCGGCCCCGCCGGCATCCAGGCGATCGCGGCAGTCACCGGCGAAGAAACGGAAACCATAGAAGACGTCTACGAACCCTATCTCATACAGCTCGGTTTTCTGGTCCGCACCCCGCGGGGGCGCGTCGTGACGCCGGACGGCTTCCTCCATGTCGGACTCCCTGTTCCCGAAGATCAACAAACAAAACTCCTATGATCGGCATCATCAATCTCCTGTATCTCATACTCTTTCTCGGATTAACGACGGTAGGCATGTACGTCTGTTACCACATCCTTCGCTATTCGCTGTCCAAAGGGGCCGCGTTCGCGACCGTGTTCGTTTTCGCGACCGTGTTCCTGTTCTTCCTCGCCACGAACGCCATAACGTTCTTCCGCATCGATTGGACCGCCTTGCTGAAGAGTTCAAGTTCGTTCTCCTCGTTCCCTTCAACCTACTCCAGTTTCTAAACATATGAGAAATCTTTCCTTCGTCCGTTTTCCGGGCAAGCACGAGGAGGAGCGGGTGATCGCGGTGTATCATCGGCATTGGTTCGACATTTTCTCGCACCTGTTCCTATCCGTGTTCCTATCGGTCATACTGCTCGGAGGATTCCTCATCCTTCCCGGCCTGTTCCCAGGAATCACGGAGAGTCCGAATGTGTCGTTCTTCTTTTTTCTGCAAAACTCTTTCCTGCTGTTCCTCTGGGTATCCCTTTTTCTTATCTGGATCGACGTATATTTCGATGTCTGGATCATCACGAACGAACGCATCGTGAATATCGAACAGAAAGATCTCTTCACACGCAGGGTGAGCGAACTCCGTTTCCACACGATCCAGGACGTGACAAGCGAGGTGAACGGCATACTGCCGAGCATACTCGATTTCGGCGATGTTCTCGTACAGACAGCCGGTGAGAGTCCCCGGTTCATTTTTCACAACATTCCGAATCCCGTCGGAGTGAAAGACACGATCATGAAGCTCGCCGAACGTGGGCGGAGACATGCCGGAACCACCCCGGAATCGGACGCTCCGGCAGCTTGAACTCACCGAAGGATCGCGTTATACTGGATTGTCTATCGTTGATTATCGATCGAGTATGTCGGGACATTCCCACTGGGCCGGTATCCGCCATAAGAAAGCGCTGACGGACGCGAAGCGGGCGTCCGTTTTCACGAAGCTCGGAAACATGGTCACCATAGCTGCCCGCCATGGCGGCGACCCCGATATGAACTTCCGTCTCCGTCTCGCCATCGACACGGCACGCGCCGCGAATATGCCGAAAGACCGCATCGAGAAGGCTATCAAACGCGGAACGGGTGAGTTGAAGGACGGAGCGCTGTTCGAGGAGCTCGTGTACGAGGCCTATGGACCGGGACAGGTGGCGCTGTTGATCGGCACGGCGACCGACAATCGGAATCGCACGTTCGGAGAGATCCGTACCCTGCTTACGAAGAACGGCGGCAAGATCGTTCCCGAAGGCTCGGTGGCATACCTGTTCCGGCCGGTCGGTGAGATATCCTGCTCGCTCGGACAGCGCGATCCGGACGAGGCAGAGTTGTCCGCCATAGAGGCCGGCGCCGAGGACGTCACCCGCGATGCGGATACGCTGTACGTCTATTCCCGACAGGAGGATCTCCAATCGGTGAAAGAGTCTCTCGAACGTAACGGCTTCGAGGTCCTCTCCGCGGGACTGTCCTACCTTCCGACTCAGAAAACATCATTACCTGCCGGGAGCGCGGCGGAACTCGACAGGCTTCTGGAAGCGCTCGAAGATCATCAGGATGTCCAAACCGTCTGGGACAATCTCGACAATCAGCAGTGAGCAGGAGCCCTGGATCATTTTGCGGCATACGCATAATGAGCGACGGATCGATCGTCATCTGTTAATTGTCGACTGATATATGAGAATCATCGGCATCGATCCCGGAACGGCGATCATCGGCTGGGGCGTCATTGATGAAAACGGCGGGAACCTTACGCCCATCGCCTACGGACACATCGTCACGGAGAAAGGCCTTGATCCGGCGGACCGACTCTGCGCGCTCGCGGACGAACTCGAGTCGGTACTCCGCCTCCATGAACCACAAGAAGCATCCGTCGAAGAACTCTTCTTCTCCACGAACGCAAAAACCGCCATTTCAGTCGCCCAGGCACGCGGAGTTATCCTCTTGACATTGAGACGCTTCGGTGTTATTATCGCTGGTTATACTCCGAATCAAGTCAAACAGTCGGTCACGGGCTACGGCTCCGCGGACAAGCGCCAGGTACAGATGATGACAAAGAATATTCTCCGACTCCCGGAGATTCCGAAACCGGACGATACGGCCGACGCGATCGCGGTAGCGGTATGCCACGCATTCTCCCGAAAGGCACGGAGCGTGTACGGGAACCGATAGGCGCGGGATATCGCGATCTCGCATCCCGCCGAGATACAAGGTACGAATCATTGTTACGTCGCCACTATGGAATTCAGTCCGATCACGCAATTCATCGTCGACCAGAACGTTCCGGCGCAGACGATGGCGCTTCTTCTGCTTCTGCCGGTCGTCGCGACGCTCGCGTCATTTTTCCGACAGGTCGTCGGCATAAAAGCGTTCGGCATATATACGCCCTCCATAATCACGTTCGCCCTCCTCGCCTTCGATCCGAACGGCCTCAAATACGGCATCGCGATTTTTGCGAGCGTCATCGTAATCGGAATGGTGACCCGGTACGTCCTTCGTCGTTTCCGTCTGCTGTATCTCCCTCGTGTAGCCATAACGCTCTCGGTCATCTCGTTCTCCATGCTAGGCATTCTCGTCATTGGAGGCGCATATCACCGGACCGGCCTGGCGGGCGTGTCGATATTCCCGTTACTCATCATGATCACGATCACCGAGAAATTCGTCGCCTTACAGCTTGAAAAGGGAACTCAGGCCGCGCTTCTCTTGGCAGCCGAGACGCTCGGCATCTCCCTGGTCGGGTACGCGCTCATCTCATGGCCGTCGTTCGTATTGTTCATCCTCGCCTATCCGTGGACCGTCCTACTCACGATTCCGCTCAACGTGCTTCTTGGCAAGTGGACCGGGCTTCGACTGACGGAGTACGTACGGTTCCTGAACGTTTTGAGACAGAAATAGTCGTATGTTCGAACTGCTTCGAAACAGCCGCGAGGTCCTCGGCATGAACGCACGAAATCTCGACTACGTGCGTCCGTTGAACCGGCGCCGCAGCCGAGAGTTCGCCGACAACAAACTTCTCGCGAAACGGTTGCTCCGAAAGAACGGACTTCCCGTTCCGGGCCTTGTCGCGCGCATCAGAAACCATGCGGAGCTCGATACCTTCGACTGGGATTCGCTACCGGGAAGCTTCGCGCTCAAACCGAATCGGGGCTTCGGCGGAGAAGGTATACTCATCGTTTACGGACGGAGGCGCGGTCGAACCGACGCCTGGGTCAAGGCGAACGGGTCCGTCGTGACCGTCGACGATCTCAAGGCGCACATTCGCAACATTCTCGACGGATCGTATTCGCTTACGAACACGCCGGATATCGCGTTCTTCGAGGAACGTCTGAAGCTGCTCAAGCTGTTCAAGCCGTACGCATACAAGGGAATCCCCGACATCCGCGTCATCGTTTTTAACAAGGTTCCCGTCATGGCCATGCTCCGTCTCCCCACACGGGAATCCGACGGCAAGGCGAACCTGCAACAGGGCGCGATAGGACTCGGCATCGACCTCGCGACCGGAACCACGACAAGTGCCGTCGTTGGAAAATCGTTCATCATCGAATACGTTCCGAAAACACGGCTCGCTCTCTCCGGAATCCGGATCCCCTACTGGAACGAGATTCTGCGGATAGCGGTCGAGTCACAATCCGTTTCCGGACTCGGCTTTCTCGGGGCGGATATCGCCATCGATCGCGATCGCGGCCCGGTGCTTCTCGAACTCAACGCCCGTCCTGGCCTCTCCATACAGATCGCCAATCTCACGGGACTCAAGGGTCGGCTGGATAGGGTGAAGGGCCTCAAGGTGAAGACGACCGAGCGAGGCATCCTCCTCGGGAAGAACCTCTTCGGCGGAGAGATCGAGGAGGAAATCGAGGAGCTCTCCGGAAAGCGTGTCATCGGGTCCGTAGAAAAGGTTCGCCTCTTCGGAAAGGACGGAAAGGAAATAGTCGTCGAGGCCAAGATAGACACGGGAGCCGACTCGACGTCGATAGATATCGACCTGGCTCGCGATCTCGGATACGGAAAGACGGTCGACGGATACCTCGAGGCCGCCAAGGACTGGGACGAGATATCGGAACTCACGCGTACGGAACGTTGGAAGATGTTCGAACACATCCAAGACGTCGTCGCGACCATCCCGATCAAGTCCGCCAGCGGCACGACATACCGAGTCGCCATCCGCACGGAAATCGAGGTTGACGGGCTACGGATTCCGGCCCGGGCAACCATCATCGACCGATCGGGTCTCGAATATCCGATGATTATAGGAAGAAAAAGCCTTGCCCGTTTTTTGGTCGACGTCACGAAACGCACAAACACGGGCAGCAGTCCCGCTAAACGGTAATCGAACCACGTCATGATAACGATACTCGACGAGGAGGCGGTGCAGAAAAAGATACGTCATGGAGGATTCCGATCCCTGCTGAAGAGAGCCGTCCGATATGGCATCGAGGTCGCGCTTTTGTCGGAGGAGGGAGAGAAGGCGCTTATACGCATGCGGCACGGCGGAAAGTCTTTTTTCATGAACGGAGCGAATGCTCCCGCGTGGAAGCTCATGACCAACCTCACGAGAGACAAGGAAATGACCAAGCTCATCTTGAACGAAGTCGGCGTGGAAGTCCCGAAGGGATTCGTAGCCGACTCCACGGAAAGCGCGCTCCGCGCGATGAGGGAGGGAGTACTCCGATACCCGGTCATTCTCAAGCCGACCCACGGTTCGATGTCTCGCGGGGTAAGCTGGGATATACGGAACGCCTCCGAACTCCGGCAGGCGATCCGCGATTTCCGCTCCGCGAAACGGGAACATGACTTCAAGCGGGATACGTTCCTGGTCGAGGAGATGTTCGTCGGACGGGAGTATCGTTTGCTCGTCTTCAAGGGATCCGTCATCGCGTGCACGGAAAAGACCCCCGCATCGGTGACGGGAACCGGCGTTTCGACCGTCCGCGAGCTCATCGAGGCCTTCAATGATTCGAGGCCGGCAGGATACAAGCTTCGTCTCGACGAGGTCGCGATGGATACCCTGAAACGCGAACGACTGACGACGGATTCGGTCGTCGAGGCCGGACGGACGGTCCGACTCCGAAACAACATGAACATGACGGACGGAGGTCGCGCCATAAATTCACTCCATCTGATGCACCCCTCGTTTCGCGATATCTGTATCCGGTCCATGGAAATAGCCGGGCTCGATTTCGCCGGAATCGATTTCCTCGTAAAGGACATCTCGGCCGAAGCCGAGCCGGGAAATTACGTCGTCCTCGAAGTGAACTGCAATCCGTATTACAATATGCACGAGGCCCCACTCGTCGAAGGCGGCGATACCGATGTCTCATCGATCCTTCTTGAGGAAATTTTTCCCAGCCTCCGCAACGACACGAAACGCCATGACACCATCGGAACTGTCGACATCGATTCCCCGGAAACAGGAACAGCAACCGCTCTATAAGCCACGCGTGTTTGAACGCGTCGGCGAAGACGCGAAGGAAATCAGGAGCGAGATGGAGGCGGCGCAGGACAGGCATCCGCTAAGCGAATCCGAAAGGGCGGCGTTCATCCGATTCGAGAACGCGCTGGGAGAAACGTTGGAAAAGATATACTCTCTCTCTCCGAAAAGCGCCACCGCGTATACGGAATACCTCCTTACCGAGAAAGGTCGGGCCTCATTTGAAAAGCTGTTCGGCATATCCGTGGACGGCGATGATTCCGATTCCGTGAAGCGCTTCCTTCTCGGGCACGTTCCGGAGATACTCTCGGCAAACGGAAAGGACCGCACCAATTTCTTTCGACGCTCGAACGACTATCACGAGCAGAGCCTGTTCTCGGAACTCTCCGCGACCATGGATGAAGACGCGGCTATAGACATTCGGAACGCCACCGCCCCTGACAGGATTCATCTCCTTCTCACGCCGGAAGAAAGTCTTCGGCGTTCTGAGCGGCTCAGACAGTTCAAAGGGGCGTTGAAAAAATTCCATTCGGAGCTCGTGAACGGTCCGCATCTCGGCCAGGAAATGGAACGTGTGTTATCGGACACGTTGGACCTGTATTCGAGACGAGTCAACGAGATGATTATCGGGTCATCCCAGGCTGCGGCGTCATTGAAAGAAAAACGCACCCTGCTCGGCCAGGAATCCTTGAGCGATCCGGAAAAAGCGCTTCTGCAGCTTTCTTCCATTACGGAAAACCCGGAAACGGACCTCTCCCGAATGGACAAGGTCATTCACGGCGCTTCCGAGGAGCACGATTCGAACGGCTGGCAAAAACAGGTCGGGGAGGAACTGGCGCGTTATGCCGACTCAATCGAGGAAGAAATCATCAAATCCACGCTTCACGAGAAGGACTCGTTGGAAAACCTCGGCCTTGACCCCGAAAGAATTGGCGCCAAGTCACTGACGTTCGGAGAAACCCAGTCGATAGGCGACGAGCTACTCAGCCGGTACGGACTACTTAGCGCGTTCGGCTCAGACACATTCGACCCGGACGATCCAACGCCAGCACCCGATGGCAAATGGCGTTTTGTACTCCATGAACGATATGATGCGAGCGGATTCTCAACTGATCCGAAGTCAAAAACAGTGAAAGGGCCGAGGAAAGATCTTTCAGTCATGGACGTTCTTCCGACCCTTGCCCATGAAATCGAGGGCCATGTACTCCAGCATACAAACAAGGAACTTCTTCCCCTTCGGATATTCAAGCGCTCAGGCGCCGGCAGATGGGCCCCGTTCGCGGAATGCGCCGCGATGCGTAACCAGGACTTCGTTTCACGAAACGCCTTCGGCACATCCTTTCTTCCCGGACCGCATTATACGCGCGCCATGAGCAAGAAACTCGAAGGCGGCTCATATCTCGAGTGCGTCGAGGCTCACTATGAGAGCATGCTTTCCCTGTCCCGAGCGAAACGGGATGCGGGCATACTGGATAAGGATGGCTTTCGAAACGAAGCGGTTTCGGCGCTAAAACGCTCAATCAATAGAGCGAAACGACTGTTCGTGAACGAACTGGGCCTTGACAGGCAGTCGTCATTCCTTGTTCACAGCAAGGATACGGCATACCTGGAACAAACCGAGGTTTTTCGGGCATTCAAGGAACAAGGCATCGAGAAACTGCTCTATATAGGAAGCGCGAACTCCGAAGCGCTACGTTTTCTTTGCGGAAACGGATTTGTCGATCCGGATAACGTTATCGATCCGAAATTTTATAGCTTGGAAATCTGGGATCGGATAAAAGGAAACTATACGCTTGATGGAAAACACTGAGGTTTCGCACGTTGAATTCGGTCGTGTTTCATGGTAAAATCAGCCTACAAAAGCTGATTTTTGCTTATGAAAAGACTTTTTGACCGATTCCGGCCATCGGACGGCAGGTGGCGGAGATTGTCCGAAGCTGACAGGCGCGAATGGCCGAAAATCCTCGGGCGTATCGCCCTTTGGGGCGCCGGAACGGTGTTCATCATCGCGATTGCGCTCTTCGCATGGGTCGCGAAGGATTTGCCGAGCCCTGGGAAAGTCAACTCTCGCGTCATACCGGAATCCACGAAGATTTACGACCGATCCGGCGAACACCTGCTCTATGACGTTCACGGCGAGGAAAAAAGGACTATCGTCGCGTTTGCCGATATCCCGAAAAGCGTCCAGGTCGCGACGCTTGTCCTCGAAGATCAGGATTTCTATTCGCACCACGGCATCAAACTGTCCTCCATTCTCCGTGCCGTCTTCAAGGATGTCGTACGGGGCGGCGCCGCCCAGGGAGGATCGACCATAACCCAGCAATTCGTGAAAAACTCGCTTCTGACGAACGAAAAAACGCTTGTCCGAAAGGTGAAGGAGGTCCTGCTCTCGCTTGAAATCGAGCAAAAATTCGGCAAGGACGAGATTCTCGGCATGTATCTGAACGAGATTCCCTACGGATCGAACGCGTACGGGATCGAGGCGGCCGCACAGACATTTTTCGGAAAGCCCGCGAAAGATCTTTCGCTCGATGAATCGGCCGTCCTCGCATCGCTTCCGAATGCGCCGACCTACTATTCGCCGTATGGCTCCCATGTCGACCGGCTGATCGTCCGCAAAGACAAGGCGCTCCAACAGATGGCGAAGCTCGGTTATATCACCCAAGAGGAAGCGGATGCCGCCATCGCGGAGAAGACGCTCGACAAGATAGCTACACAGAAAGACATCATCGCGGCTCCCCACTTCGTCATGTTCGTAAAGGACTATCTTTCACAAAAATACGGCGAGAGCGCCGTGGAGTCGATGGGTCTCAAGGTCTATACGACACTTGACTGGGACAAACAGGAGGAGGCACAGCGGATCGTTCACGATCAGGCGGTAGAGAACGAGCGGAAATGGAAGGCGGAGAACGCCTCTCTTGTCGCTATGGACCCGAAAACGGGACAGGTACTCGCCATGGTCGGCTCGCGCGACTACTTCGACAGGGCAATCGACGGCCAGGTGAACGTCGCTATCCGGGAACGGCAGCCGGGCTCGTCCTTCAAGCCGTATGTCTATCTCGATGCGTTCACGAAAGGCTATACCCCGGAGACGATCCTCTACGACACAGAAACGAATTTCAGCACGGACGAGGGAAAGGATTACAAGCCGCAGAATTACAACGGGAAGTTCAATGGCCCGATGCCGATGAAGGAGACACTCGCGCAGTCACTCAACATTCCCGCCGTAAAGACGCTCTACCTCGTCGGCGTGAAGGACGCAATCACTTTCGCGAAAAGCCTCGGCATCACGAGTCTCCAGGATGAGAACCGGTACGGATTGTCGCTCGTTCTTGGAGGAGGAGAAATCACCCTTCTCGACCACGTGAATGCCTACTCAACCCTGGCACAAGGTGGCGTTCGACGGGACAAGACGGCCATACTCAAGATCGAGGACGCGAAAGGAAACGTGCTCGAAGAGTTCAAGGATTCGGCCGGCGAGCGCGTCGTCGATGAGAAGTATGTCGCCATGCTCGATCACATCATGTCGACCAACGACTATCGGGCCCCGGTTTTCGGCACAAACAACCCATTGCGGTTCGATAATCGTCCGGTCGCGGCGAAGACCGGAACGACGAACGAGTTTCGTGACGGCTGGACCGTCGGTTTCACCCCGCAGATCGCCGTGGGAGTTTGGGCTGGAAACAACGATAATACGGCGATGGTATCCGGCGCGGACGGAATCAACGTAGCTGCCCCGATTTTTCGGAAATTCATGGATTTCGCGCTCCAAAACCAGGCTATCGAGAAATTCCCGGAATATGACGCGAACCGACTTCGGGACGAGAACAAGGATCAGGATTGGATGAAGAAACCACTGTTAAACGGCGAGCTCGACAAGCAGGAAAACCTTAAAGTCTGTGAGATTCCGGGCAAGAACAACAAGTACTGCCTCGCGAACGAGTATTGTCCGGACAGCAAGGCGGACAAGAAGGACTTCGTGAACGTTCATGACATCCTTTTCTATGTTGATCGCTCCGACCCTCTCGGCAAAGCGCCTGAAAAGCCGGAAAACGATCCTCAATTCAAAAAGTGGGAGGAGGGAGTAAAAGACTGGTACAAGAAAAACAAAGGAAAGGGTGACGTCAACGCCGACGCACCGACCGACGAGTGCAAAGAGAGCGATTTTTCGAGCTACCGACCGGATGTTTCGGTCTCTTCCGACGGTTCCGGTCCGTCCGTAACGATTCAGGTAAAGGCCGACGCGCCCTACGGTGTGGATTCACTGAAAATACTCGTCGACGGGAATGAGGTCGCGTCTACGGGCAACAACTCTCTCGAAACCTCCTACGCGGTCCCGAGCGAAAGGAACGGTTCTTCGATACATATCCAAGCTCTCGTCAAGGATAAGAATGGGAATACGGCTGGTGGCGAGAAAAGCGTATCGGTTAGTTGGTAAGTCAGTTTTTCAAATAACGGTCATGACTTCGGGTCATGGCCGTTTTTCTTCCCACGGAAAATCCGCGCGGCAGCCTCGTTGCGTTCATTTTTCAGGGATGGATCGATTCCGCTTCGGTGTTCCGAGATACCGGGTCCCAGCCTAGTCAAAACGCCCCACGAAAAACGTGAAGAGTGTTCGCAGCCGAAGAAGATTGACTACGCAGAGAAAGACGATCGTTCCATACATGACGACATTCATGAACAGGGAATGTGAGAACATCTTGAGGGCGCTCCCCAAAGAACGGCTCGGAGAGAATATGATCCCGTTGAAATTAGCCGCGGCATATACCTCGTCAAGAACGAGATGGATGAGATATCCGACCGACGCGGCCGAACCGATAAGAAATGATTCCGGGTCGTCGAATGCACATCGGGAACAGAGCATAAATGCGCATAATCCCGTAAGGATCGCGGCAGGGATAGAGTGTGCCATTCCCCGATGTCTTGTGAAGTGCTTGAAAACGGTCCCGACGACGACCCACACGAAAAGCGCCGTCCCGACGGCATAATACAGAAACAACCTCCAATCCACCACTCCATATCTGGAGTATTCCGCAAACGCGAGCGCTCCCGCCACAAGCGCAAGCGAACCGAACGTCACGTGGTATGGAACGCCGGAATCGCTGTCGATATCAGGCAATACCGATCCTAGGGTTGCCGCCACGAATGCCGCCAATAATAACCCGGGGTCGCTCGAGAGTGAAACGGAAACGATTCCTATCATTCCGAGTATGCCGAGCGCGATTCCGAAGGAAATATGGGTCTTGAAATCAGCCATACCCACCTTTTTTCCTATTCCGACGTCTTAATCTCCTTCACGCCCTCATAACCAAGCTCATTATTGATGCGACTCCGCAAAGTATCACGGGTTATCCACAACTCATTCGCCCAGAGAGGACTCCGGCAGGAAAGGAACAGCTTTCCGCTCTTCCAATACCTCGGCGTCACGTTTTCACGACCTCGAACGCCGTATAACTCGGAAACCGCCTTTTCAGCAAGAAAAAACACGGTCTTTTCGTCGGCTGCGACCGTCTTCCTTGCCTTCGTTTCGGAAGCGACAGGCATTATTACCATCATGTCACCGATCCGCCGCATACGCTGATTCGATTTATGATCTCTCCTAGATAAAAAATTATTTCGTGCCACTATTTCCTGATCGGCATGGCGATATAGAGATAATCCTGGTCAATAACCCCATCGGAGCCTATCATTCGAAATCCGGCCGGCGAGGATGGCGAATTCAGAAGAAAATAGACGGAATCCGTAGAAATCGCATTCAAGCCATCGATAACATAACGAGGATTGAAAAGGATCTGTACAGGCTCACCTCCGGAAATCTCACCATGAATGACCGTCCGATTCTCCCCCACCTCCGACGATCGGGCCGCGACCAACACCTCCCCGCCGTCCGGTGAAACCGAAACAAGCATCTCTCCGCTCATTTGCGACGCGAATACGCCCGCCATCCTGACAGCCCGAAGCAACTCCTCCCGGGACAGTTTCGCCGCATACGCAAACTCCTTCGGCAATATCTGTTTGTAGTCGGGATATTTTCCATTGATAATACGCGAAACCACCGACACGCCGTCGATATCGAAGAAGACCTGATTTTCCTCGAAGGTCACGGCGACGGTATCGGTTTCGGGCGAAATGATGCGGGCCAATTCCTGCATCGTGATGTGAGGCAGGATGAGCGACGAATTCTGACTCCGGAACAAGGCGTAGCCTTCGCCGGAAGTACCATCAGGAAGCCTCAGGACCTGTTCCGCGAGCCTGAAGCTGTCTGTGGCGGCTATATGCACCTCATCGTCTAAGAAGAGCATATTGACGCCTGTCAGCTCAAGCCGGCTCTCATTCATTGAAACGCATGGCAATATCCTCTGGAGAGCCGATTTCAACGCCTGTGCGGGAAGATGAAACGACGTATCCCCTTTTTTCTCCGGTATGATTGGAAAATCCTTCGGATCCAGACCCCTGACCTTCATATCATATCCTCCGCTTTCAAGGGATATGGCACTTCCTTGGACATCTATGACAACAACCTCCCCACTCGGCAGATTACCGACGAAGTTGGAAATGATTTTCACGGGAGCAGCTATCTCCCCCGCACCCTCTATCTTCGCGTTCACGTAGGTGGTGACGCCGATCTCAAGATTCGTAGATGAGAGCTTCAGTTTTCCCTTTTCGACCCGGAGTAGAAAATTGCTGAGGATAGGCAATGCGGTCTGTTTTCCGGTGGCTCTTTCTAAAAACGAGAGGGCTTTGGAAAGATTTTCTTGAGTACAGGTGACTTTCATAGGTATTTCGATCTGCTGATTAGTATTCGGATGTCGACATGGTCTTCGGTGCTGTAATGAATAGTATTATATATATTATGTATACTATTATGATTATTAGCGTGGTGGAAATGTGGATAGGGCGGATTTTAGCTTTTCTGTTGCTGAAATATGTCTGTCTCTATCTGTCGCGACTTATACGGAGAGTCGCTTCGTGTTGTGGAAAACGTACATCTCCCATTTCATACGTTGATAAGTACCCGACTTTTCCACCATCTATGCGGTTAAAAATGGAACTTATACACTCTTTATGCACCGTTCGATTGATAGAGTTCGTTCTTTAGGGTGGAAAGCTCTCCTTTGAGCCGGAGGTTCTTCTCGATCTCGCCACTGACTTTTTCAAATGCATGGAGAGCGGTGGTATGATCCCTGCCCCCGAAAAAGTCACCGATGGAGGAGAAAGGCATATTCAGTTCCGTGCGCATGAGATACATAGCGACTTGTCGCGCATTCGAGATCCCCTTCTTGCGTCCTTTTTTCAGGAGGTCTTCTTCCGAGACGGAATACAGTTTCTCGATCGCGGCGACGATGTCTTTCGTCTGAATATTCTTTTTGTTTTGGATGATGAGTTGGGAAAGCACTTTTTCCACGAGTGAAATCGATGGTGCTGTCTTATAGAATTCCGAATAGGCGATCACGCGATTCAATGCTCCTTCGATTTCCCTGATATTCTGCGTGATATTCTCCGCTATGAAGCGGAGGGCGTCCTCTTCTATGGAGATGCCTTTCTCCGCAACCTTTTTTCTAAGGATTGCCAGTCGTGTTTCCTCATTCGGCTGGCTGATATCCGTTATCATGCCGCCCTCGAACCTTGATCGGAGTCGGTCTTCGAGCGTCGGAATCGCCTTAGGCGGCCGATCGCTCGAGATGACGATCTGCTTATTGATCTGGTAAAGCGCGTTAAAGATGTGAAAGAATTCGTTCTGCGTCTTCTCCCTGCCGGAAAGAAACTGTACGTCGTCGATGATAAGGAGGTCCATCTGCTGATAGTATTCCTTGAATTTGTCCGTTCTCTGGTTCTTTATCGAGTCCACGAGTTCGCTTGTGAAACGTTCCGAGGTGATATATTTGATGTTTTTCTCCGGATGTTCACGTTTCACCTCGTTGCCGAGAGCCTGGAGGAGATGCGTCTTACCGAGCCCCACTCCTCCGTATATGAAGAGAGGGTTGTAAATCTGTCCAAGGTTCCTGGAGACGGCTACACATGCCGCGTTGGCGAGTTCGTTGTTTTCGGCAACGATATAGTCCGCGAAGGTATAACGCGGATTGAGATTCGATTCATGGAACATCGCGGTGGCCTGTTTCGGCGCCGTTTGAATGAATCCGCCTGCGGGGCGAGTGGTCTGCGTATTGGAATTCGTGCGCTGCTGACTTTGGACATCAGGCTTCATGGTCGCCTGACTTCCGGGTTGTACTACCGCATCGAACGATTTCTTGATCGGTTGAGGGCCGGAAATGATGCATCGTATGGACCGTATCGTCTCATCGAAGCCTCGCAATGCCTGAATGATCGTATGATTGTACTTGTTTTCAAGCCATTCTTTTGCGAATCCGTTTGGGACGCTAATTATGGCGGTACCGTCTTCGACTGAGACGATCGCCGTTCCCTGAAACCACGTCACGAAATTAGCCTTCGATATCGAAAGCTCTATCTGACCGAGTACCGATTTCCAGAGTTCCTGATGTTCCATACGTGACAAATCCGATTATATCACGCAGGTCGTACAGTGGTCATCTCTCGCAGTGTACATCCGGTGGATAACCTGAGATTATCCTATATTTAAAACAATAAAACGTTACCGGAACTGAAGAATCGCCCATTTTGTAGTTTTCGGATTCCTGGTGTTGCGGTTCCTGCGTCGTAGATATGAGCCTTTGGTTCGAATGGGAATTGACATATGTCCGAAGGTGTCATATCCTAGTGAGTGACTCATGGGAGTGCGTTTTAAGTATTTCTTCCTCCACCAATATGAAGCGTACGTATCAGCCGAAAACCAGGCGTCGGACCCGGAGACATGGTTTCCTTGAGCGGATGAGCACCGCCGGGGGAAGGAGCGTTCTTCGCAGCCGTCGTCAGAAGGGACGCAGAAAGCTCTCGGTCTAGCCTCGGCTATGTTGCCCAGCGCGCTTCGGCTGAAAAACCCCCTGTCGTTTCAAAAGGCTTTTCGCTTCGGAAGGGCCTTTTTCTTCGGGAATGTAGGATGCCGAATCGTTTTTTCCGCAAAATCCGGTCGGAAATTTGGCTTTTTATCGGCAAAAAAAATGTTTCGTCTCTCTGTCGAGCGGAACCGGGCCCGAAGGATACTTTCTGAGGCGGTGGCGCCGGTAGCCTCGTCATTTCCTGAGGATGCCCATATAGTGCTATTCTTCAGAAGCAAGCCTGAACATTTGGAAATGGGGGCTGTCCGACATGACCTGGATGGTCTTATAAATGCAATTTGCGCCTCAACGCGCCGAAACTGAAAACACGTATGAACGAGATATTCACCACCATCGTCTACCAGCCGGTATACAACCTTATCATTTTTTTTGCCGATCTCTTTCCGATAGCGAACTTCGGGCTCGCGATCGTCGTAGCGACCATAGTCATCAAACTGCTGTTCGTGTCGCTTTCCAAACAGCAGATAGAGTCGCAGAAAAAACTTCAGGATCTCCAACCGAAAATCAAGGCGATACAGGAGAAATACAAGGATGACAAGGAACAGCAGTCGAAGTCGATGATGGAGCTGTACAAGGTGAACAAGGTAAATCCGGTCATGGGTTGTCTGCCGCTTATCGTGCAGATCGTTTTCCTGATCGCGATTTATCAGGTAATCATGCGGATTTCGCAGACCGGGTTCGGAGTTGACGCGTCAATATTGTACCCGTTCGTGTCCGATCCAGGTACTCTTTCCCATGAGTTCTTCCGTATCGCCGATCTAGAGAAGCCGAGCATTCTTTTCGCGGTGTTGGCGGCATTGGGCCAGTTCTATCAGATGAAGATGCTGTCCCAAGACAAGCCCGCAGAAAAAAAGCAGGATGATGGAAAAGAGGCTGATTTCGCTACCATCATGAACAAGCAGATGTTGTACATGGGGCCGATTCTGACGCTGTTTATCGGCGTGAGGTTCCCTTCGGCCCTATCTCTTTATTGGCTCGTTTCCACCGTCTTTTCCATCGTCCAGCAATGGTATATACTCGATCGGAAAAAAAACGATGGGAATAAGGAATAATCGAAACCGTATGGCAGAAAAAGAGTTTCAGAACGTGATGTCGGAGACGATCATCGAGCTTTTGGCGATAATGGGCATAAATGAAGCGAAAGTCGATATTTTTGCCGGAAGGGAAGGTGGTCGGGAAACGGTCACGTTTTCCATTACTGTCGACAGGAAGGATTCCAAGATGCTCATCGGACAGCACGGTATAGCCCTGTTTTCCTTCCAACATCTTCTCCAGATGATTGCACGACGAAAGTTCGGCGATCACACGGATTTTTCCGTGGACGTGAACCGTTATTGGAAAGAAAAACGGGCTCATCTGCGACGCGATGCGGAAGAAGCGGCACATGAGGTGGTCGCGACAGGTCGTCCCGTCGCTATGCGACCGATGCTTCCATATGAACGGAAGGTCGTTCATGCGGTGCTTGCCGAGAATGAGCGGGTCGAGACGGGGAGCATCGGGAAAGGCGAGGAGCGGAAGGTCGTTGTGAAGCCAAAGGCCGTCTTTTCGTGATCGGCAGGCATCGAAGAGTCCTCACTATCCCACGCTACCGACCGGCGTGGGATTTTCGTTTGCCTTTTCCTCCGCCGAACCGTACAATGTCAGGGCTTGGGAGCAGTCGTCGAAAAATTATGTCAACACGGAAAATAGCATACAATATCGTCTTCAATTCGCTCATGAAGGTCGTGACGACCGTGGTTCTTTCCTTGGTCTCAATACGGCTTATCACCGGGTACCTTGGGAAGGAGGGCTTTGGCGATTATGCGACGGTGCTTGCGTACTTCGCCTTTTTTTCCGCGGTCGCCGATCTGGGTATCGGCTCCATAACGGCACGCGAAATCTCTCGTGAAGGGGCGGACGAGAGCGGCATACTTGGAAGGGTGGCTTCCCTCAGGATAGCTTCCTCTCTCGTTGTTTTTCTTCTCGTTCCGCTGTTTCTCCCTTTTTTCTCGTACTCACTGCCGGTCAAGATCGGCATCTGGATTGCTGCGGGAACGATTGTTTTTTCGACCTTCTCGATATTTCTGAACGGAATCTTCCAAAAAAACATCGCGATGGACCGCATCGCGATGACGGAGTTTCTCGGGAAGATCGTTCAGGTGTCGGCCGTGTACGGTGTCGTGTACTTCAAGCTCGGCTTTCTCGGCATCGCGTCCACGCTTCTCATCTCCCTTTCGTTCAATGCCCTGGTCGCGTTTTTTCTCAGCAGAAAGTTCGCGAAATTCCATTTCGTGGCGGATGTGCCGTTCTGGAAACGATTCCTGCATGATTCGCTCCCGCTTGGCGGCAGCGCCCTCATAACGTTCTTTTATTTCAAGATGGACACCATCCTCCTCTCGGTTATGAAGGGCAGTGCGGCCGTAGGGACGTACAGCGTGGCGTACAAGGTCATGGAAAACCTTACTTTTTTCCCTGCGTTGCTTGCCGGATTGATTCTGCCGCTCTTATCAAAAGCCCTTTCCGTCGATCGGAGCCGGTTTCGGGACATCGCCGATACCACCTTTCGAGTATTCGCCATCATAGCGATCCCTCTCGTTCTCGGTGGAGTCTTTTTTTCCAAGCAGATCATTCCGATCGTCTCGGGAAGCGGCTTTCAGGAGTCCGTTCCCGTACTCGAACTCCTTATCGTCTCACTTGCCTTCATTTTCTTCGGGAATTTTTTCAACATGATTCTCATCGTCGGTAATCATCAGAAAGAGCTGATGAAGACCCTTCTGTTCGTCGCCGTTGCGAATATCATCGCGAACTCGTTTCTTATCCCGAGATTTTCCTATCTGGGCGCGGCCGGTACGTCGCTCGGGACGGAATTTCTTGTTTCCGTCGTCACCGGGTTTCTGGCGTACCGGCTTCTGGGATATCGTCCTTCGTTCGACAAGATCGGTCGGGTGGCACTTTCCGCATTCATAATGGGTGGCGCGTTGTGGCTCACACGCCCCTTGCCGTTCGTTATCTCCGGTTTTCTCTCGGTCGTCGTGTATGTTGCCGCGCTTTGGTTGTTCAAAGCGGTATCAAGCGTCGAGGTGGCCGGACTTTTTTCGAAGCAGTCGGAAAAAGAGGCGGTGTTCGTCGAGGAGGTGCTCTAGAAAGATGCTCATCGGGATGGTATGATGGTCGGTATGAGTGATTCTCCGAAAGTATTCGTGGTCATCCTCAATTGGAACGGGGGAGACAGGCTCGCCGCCTGCCTTCGTTCCGTTTTTGCCCTCGCGTACGGCAATTTCGAGGTAGTCGTCGTTGATAACGCGTCAAGGGACGGCTCTCTTGAGGCGGCGAAGAATCTTTTTTCGCGGGCTCATTTCGTTCTCAATCCGGAAAATATCGGTTTCGCGGCGGGAATGAACGTCGGAATCCGATTCGCACTTTCGAAAGGGGCGGAATACGTGTGGATACTGAACAATGACACCGAGTGCGACCGAAATGCCCTTTCGGAGCTTGTTTTGGCGGCTCAGTCGTCTGAAAGTCCCGAGCTCTTCAGCCCCAGGATCCTTACACCGGAAGGCGTCGAATGGTTCGCCGGAGGACGAATAGACTATATCCGGATGCGAGCTCTGCACGTCAAATCGGTTGATGCGATAAAGGCAAGCGATCCGTATCCGACGGGATACCTTTCCGGATGTGCCCTGTTCATACCGAGGAAGGTAATCGAAAGAGTCGGTCTTTTCGATGAAGCGTACTTTCTTTATTACGAGGACGCCGATTATTCCGTCCGGGCGGCCGGAAAAGGGGTCGAAAGGCTCGTGGTTCCGAAAGCCACGGTCATCCATGCGGAAATAAGCACGCAAAATCCGGAAAAGACCTACTGGCTGGTCATTTCCGGCTTGCGATTTTTCAGGTCGCATACGCCTCTGGCGTTGCGTCCCTGGGTGGCATTCTATATAGTGCTGAGGCGGGTCAAAAACGGTATCGATAAGCTTCGGGGAAAGAAGGAGGCCTTCCCTGTTTCCTCGGCCTATGCAGATTTCAGAACATCCTGAGTTTTCCTTCATTTTCGTAAATCACCGAAGCGCCGAGCCGCTTGAGAGGGCTGTTTGTTCCGTAAGAAATTCGGGAATCGCGCTCGGGTCGACGGAGATAATCATCGCAAATAATGATCCGGAGGAGTATGCTCGGATCAAGGAGCTCGGTCGGCGGGTTGACGTCCGGACGGTGTTCCTGCCGGAAAATCGGGGGTTTGCGAACGCGGCGAACGTTGCCGCCGCTCTGGCGAATGGTAAAGTGCTGGCTTTTCTCAATCCCGATACGGAGTATGTTTCCGGGTCTTTCGACTATGTTTCGCGTTTTTTTGAGACGAATAAGGAGGTGGGTGTCGTCGGCGCTCGTTTGGTTTCGGACACGGGTTTGATCGAGGCGTGGAGCGCGGGTCAACCGCTGTCCCTTTTTCGACTGATTCGTAACAACGTCGCCCCCCGTTTTTCGAAGCGTCACTGGGAGTATCGACGTCCGAATGCGGTCGGATGGGTGAGTGGCGGAGCGATGTTCGTGCGTCGCGAGACGTTTGACGTGTTGGGTGGCTTCGACGAGAGGTTCTTTCTGTATTTTGAGGACATGGATCTCTGCACTCGTGCCCGTGGAACTGGCTTTCGAACCGTTCTCCTGCCCTCAATCGTTTTCCGGCATGACGGTGGGTCCAGTTTCCGTTCCGATGTGGAAAAGAAACGGGTCTACCACGACTCTCAAGACCGGTATTTCGCGTATCACCGTCCGCGCTGGGAGAGAATCCTGTTTCGAATCGTCCGTTCCCGATTTCTCAAGATATGAATGTCCTTCTGCTGTTGACGGAAGCATTTATCTTTTCGCTCCCCTTTCAGTGGGCACTTTCGCCGGTTCCCGGGGTTGACTTGCCGTTTTCGCGCGTATTTTCCGTCGTACTGTTCGCGATATTTGTCGCGGTCGGTCTTTCGCGAAGGAAGCTCACGATTCCGGTCTCGCGGGAAGCCGTTCTTCTTTCGATGTTTGTATTCGTCTCCCTGCTTTCGATTTCATGGGCGGAGAACGGCATATGGGCCGTTCGACGTGCGTTTTTCATCGCCGGATATTTTCCGTTATTCATAGTGTATTCTTCGATATTCTCCGAATATCAACGTGCCGCGGCGAGGCTCATGCGAGCGTTCGTCGCTGGGGCTGGGATATCTGCCGCTGTGGGCGTACTCGAGTTCTTTTCCCAATTCGTCCTTGGGGCGCCGACCGTGTTCCGATTTTGGACGGAAACGATCCTCCCGTTTTTTCTCGGAACGTCCTTTTCGTCCGCTGTCGCGCAATACCCGAGTCTTCTCGTCGGCATAGGGAGCCAGACGGTGTTGCGTGCAAGTGCCTTCTTTCCGGATCCCCACATGGCAGCGTTTTACTTCGGTCTCGCTCTGCCGTTTTCCTTCATTTTGATGATAGACGCCGATCATGTCGGGAAGAGGGTCATGTATGCTATTCTTACGGCAATGATACTTTTGGCCGACGTGCTGACATTCTCACGCGGCGGGTACGTGGGCCTCGGTTTCGGACTTGCGTATCTGTTTGCGCGATATTTTCGGCGCATATCGGACTCGGAGAGAAGTGCGATCCTGCCGGTATCGTTCATATGCCTTGTTCTCGCCGCGGCGCTTTCGTCGGGTCCCGTTCGGGAGCGCGCGTGGTCGTCGTTTTCGGCCGAGGAAGGATCGAATATGGGGCGACTTGAAATCTATGCCGAGGCGGTGCGGCGAATCGCCGAACGACCGTTCGGGTACGGCCTTGGTAATTATCCGCTCGCCGTAAAGCCGACAGCGGATTACCGTGAGCCCATATATGCCCACGACCAATATCTCGACATCGCGACCGAGTCCGGGATCATCGGCGCGTCATTGTTCCTATCCGTCACCTTTACCGCTTTTATGGGGCTTTCCCGGTCGCGCGCCCGCGTGGCTGTCGCCGGGGCGGTCTCCTTGGCCATATATTTCGGTCATTCCCTTTTCGAAACCCCGATGTATTCCGTTCATGTTCTCCCCGTTCTCCTGATGGTTCTCGCGTTGCCATCGGCAAATAGTGCAGAAGGCACGGTGAGGTTCTCCCCGACGAACGATTCGTCCGAAAGTCCGATCACATGAAAGACTTATCGAAAAAGATCGTGATTTTGACGATGCTGTCGCTGCCGCTTTCACAGACGGGAGTGACCGTCTTCGGTGTCCCCCTTTATCTCCCGGAGGTGCTCATTCTTGTCGGAATGGTGGCATTTATCTTTGGTTTGCGCGCCGCGGAGATCAAGTGGCGTCCGATTCCTGCCCTCGTCTCCGTCGCTCTTTCGGCATTCATTGTCGGTTCTTTCGTTTCATCCGCTTCCTCGGGCTTCAGCCATGCCGAACTCGGCGCGTTAAAAAGTTGGATCGTGTTTCCTGCCATATTCGGCACGCTGCTCTTCCAGGTCGTTCAAAGCGATTCCGAAAGACGGCGCGTCCTCTTGTTCTGGTATCTCGGTATCGTGGCGGTCGCGGCGATATCAATGGCACCATTGCCGTTTGTTCATGTCACGTATGACGGGCGACTCGCCTCATATTTTCCATCGCCGAATCACCTCGCGCTTTTCCTTGAGGCGGGAGTGCCGATCGGCTTGTTTTTCCTTCTGGAAAGGCTGAGGGCGGGGCGTGACGGATTATTCACATTGGTTTCGGTCTCGTTATTACTGATCGTGGTCGTGATATTGCGAACCGGCTCGCTTGGGGCGCTGATAGCGACACTTATCGGGTCTGTCGTTCTGGTCGCTTCATACTTTCGGCTTAAAAGGGGGGTGGTCATTACTCTCGCTACTCTTTGTTTTCTGACTATTCTCGTTCCGGCCGTGTTCGTGGGTTCTTCTTGGAGTGTGCTTGAAACCGGCCAGGTGAGGAGCTCGATTGCCTCGCGCGTGATGATATGGAACGTATCCGTTCAGCTGCTTTCCGATCATCCGATTCTCGGTATCGGGTTGAGAAATTTCGAACGGGCCTATCTCGATATGCAGCCTCAATTTCCGACATATCTCGAGTGGGCGGTTCCTCACCCTCAGAACCTCATTCTGGCTGTTTGGCTTTCGACCGGAGCGATCGGATTCGCCGGGTTTGTCATGATACTCTATTCATTAGTCGAAAGGTCGTCGATTTTTGCTTTCGGTCCGCAGACGAGGACGAGCGGCGCGGCAGGCGTCATGCTGGCACTTCTCGTCACTTTTTTCGTGCACGGCCTTGTGGACACGCCCTTTTTCAAGAACGACCTTTCTTTGGCATTCTTTGCCGTCTACGGATTGATCCTTTCGTTGTCGAACCTTGGCCCGTACGAAGCCGGTACGTCGGATATTTGATCGACAAGATAACAAAAACCGCCCACGGCTCGGGGCGGCCGTTCCGATGAGGAGGTCATTTCAGCGGGATCCGATGCAGTTTCCTGTCGACCCTGTCAGTGAAGTAGAGGTATCGTTCATTCGAATCAAGAAATGGCCGAAAACTGTCGTAGTTTCCATCAATCTGGTCCGGTTCTATGATCCGGTCGCTTTTCCCGGTCGCGACATCCATTTTCCAGAAGGAGTCCTGGGTATGTATAGGCCTTCCGAAGTAGTCGTTCGGAAGAACGGCATGGTCCGGAATGGACAGGGGCAGCGCGTAATAGACCGTTTTCGCGTCCTTCGACCATACCGCCTTCGATGTGATCGTCGGCGCCTGCAGGGTCTTGAATTCTCCGCCGTCCCGGTTCGCGATTCCAAGGCGCGTCTCCGTTCCCCCCTTTGAGAGCGTGTTGCTGATCAGTACCTTGGTTCCGTCAGGAGCCCAGAGGTAATCGGCGCCGAATTTTTCCGAAAAAATCTTCTTCGGGGTGCCGCCGGAGGCGGATACCGTAAAGAGAGATGTCGCCTCGAATGCCGAAGGCTTGTTCCAATACGAGATGATCGCGGTAGAAGGGACCGTGGACAGAAAAGCGCTCGGCTCATCCATCGTGGCCACTCGCTTCCAGTCCGTGCCGTCGGGTTTCGCGGAATCAAGTTCCGCTGTGCCGGATTTCGGATCGGCATACGAATAGAAGATCCGTTCGGACAGATTCGACCACACTGGCGAAGTGATTCCGGCTTTGAGCGGAGTAGCGGTTTTCTCGGAAGGGACAACCAGAAACCATTTTTTTCCCGACTCGGTTTCCAATAGTGCAAGGACGCGCTCCCGATCCGGCGACCATGTCGCGTCCAAGACATCTCCCGGGAGATCGCTCAGCATGACCTCCTCTCCTCCGCCGCCGAGTGACGTCCGCTTCAGTTGCCGATCCGAAAAATAGGCGATGTGGTTTTCGTCGACGATCGTGGCGCCGACGGTCGGAGAGTCGATGACCGTCGATATCGTTTCGCCGGAGGCGTTCTGAGAAAACAGTTTCGCTTCCTCTTGTTTCGACTCGAGACGTTTCTTTTCGTCCGCGATAGGGTTGCTGGGATTATTCTTGAAGACGACGATGTACACGCCGTAGAAAAGAGCGGCGAATACAAACAGCGAGCCGATTATAAGTAGGTTTCGTTTCATGTTGCTGATACGTTCGGGCGCTTCGTGCCTGTGAGAGTGGGTTGCGGATACGACATCGATCGATCCGTACTGGGTCTACGGATTCACGTGAAACGACGGCGCCGTCATCGTCGACGGTGAAATACACGTAATTCCTGCCGCGGTGTACGTTGGACAATTCGCGGCATAGCTTTCGAACACGGGATTCAGCCCGGCATTTTTCAGCGCGTCATAAATCGCTTTGATGCTGGCCACGCTCGCGTTCGCGCAGCCGCTCTTGCACCTGACGTCAGCGCACGTGCCGTTCGCGTGGCAAGTGGCGGAATGAATAACAGTGGGCGGCCATGCCTCCGAAACCTCGGCATTGACGCTGTCAAGGTTCGCCGCGTTGAGCTTCCCAGCTAAGGTCGAGCTCAACATGCATCCTGTGTTGCCTATAGCGCCTGTATAGCAAAGATTTGCGTACGAGTTCGTGAAACGGACGCATCCTTGGCAGTCCGCGCATCTCGTTCCGGGTTTGCAACAGCCTGAATTCGCCCCGGTACAGGCGCCGCCGGAAGCCGTCAGGGCGGTCGTTCCCGCGCCGGCTCCGGTGCCGCCGCCTGCGGTAGAGGGCGTGTCGCCTCCGACGATGCTGAATATCGACAAGTCTCCGCTGAGGATGTCAGGATTGATGAGATTGAGCAGAAACCAGGCCGCGAGAGCGAGCACGAGGCCGATGATGGCATCGGTGATGACGCCCTTCGCGTTTCCGAGTGCCGACGTGTTCCCGGCGCTCGTGAGATACATGGCGCCGCCTATGGTTATCATGAACATGGCGGCGATGCCGACGGCCCACAATGCGAACTTGTAGATGGCCGTGATGTATTCCGGTAGTTTCGCGGCATCTTCCGATCCTGGAATCGGTTCAAGGGGCGTGTAGGTGAATCCGTCTGCTGCGAATGACGGATTCGGGAGGAAGATGAAAAGAAAAAGCGGGACAAGAAACATCCACGTATACTTCCGTTTTATGATTCGCATACGATGTTATTATTTTCTCCAGTATATCACATATCGGATAACAAAAAACCCGGACTGACGTCCGGGCTTCGTCCGTATCGGATAACGTGACGTGTTCAGGAGAGTCTTTTCTCCGCGACGTTCCAATCGATCGAGCGCATGAACGCATCGATGTATTCCGATCTCTTTATGCCGTAATCCCGAAGGTACGCATGTTCGAAGACGTCCATGACAAGGACCGGTCTCCCTCCGGCGAGATGACCGGCATCATGTTCGTTCACCCACGTATTGAGCAGCCCTCCGTTCTCGGGATCTTCTGTGAGAATGACCCAGCCTATGCCGCGCATGGCACCCACGGACCGGAAGTCGTTTTCCCAGGTCTCGACGCTGCCGTATTCCGTGATGAGGCGCTCTCTGAGTTTTCCTTCGTGCAGCTTTTCGGCTCCGCTCCGGATATTCCCGAAATAGAGTTCATGAAGTCTCATTCCGTTCCATTCCCATCCGAATCGGCGCCTGAGCTCGGCGCCTTCCTGGGTTTCCGCGCCGGTCTCGGCAAGCTTCCCGAGAAGCGAGTTGACGTTCTTCACGTATCCTTCGTACAGGGTGAAATGGTCTGTCAGAAGCATATCGGAAAAGCCTGGTGTTCCCAGTAGTTCCGAATAATCCCTTTTCTCGTACATATGTTTAAGATGACAATGGTACCGCCGACGGGAACGATCAGATCTTGCCGACGAGGTCCACACCTGGGGTAAGGGTCGGATCGCCGGATTTCATCCATTTGGCCGGGCAGACTTCGCCGCTGTGTTCGCGAACGAATTGTGCCGCACGAATTTTTCGTAATAGTTCGGCGGAATTCCTGCCGATCGCGTTCGAGCTCATTTCTACCGACTGCAATACGCCGTCCGGGTCGACGATGAACGTTCCCCGGAGGGATATGCCCTCGTCATCGATATAGGTGCCGAATATCCGGGACAGTTCGCCGGTCGGGTCGGCGAACATGGGATAGGTCACTTTTCGAACGGCGGCAGACTGGTCATGCCATGCCTTATGGACGTATACCGTGTCCGTGCTCACGGAAAGTATTTCCGCTCCGAGTTCCTGAAAGGCCGTGTAATTTTCCGCCAGGTCCTCAAGTTCCGTCGGGCACACGAAGGAGAAGTCGGCGGGATAAAAGAAAAGGATGAGCCATTTGCCACGATAATCCGAAAGACGCACGTCCTTGAACGACTCTTCATGGAAGACCTGCCCTTCGAAATCCGAGATCTCCTCACCAATTATCGAGAAACAAAGGTTCCCGTTCCGATTATCCGCACAGTCGCAATCGCATCCCGATGCGCATGAAACCCTATTTTCGCAACAATCCATATGTGGTCGGTTATTTTCTTAGGCGGAATCACCCATGCGAATCCTGTTCTCATACTAGTCTTCGCACGGTCAATGTCAAAGGGATGCTTGCCGTTCCGTGAAGAATGGCCTATCATTGAACGAATCATCTACAGCCACATATGGAGACGCGAGACGGATTCGTGATAGAAAAGACGGTTCAGCAGATCTCATCCGGAAAGCGGCTGGACGCCTTTTTGGCGGCATATACGAGGATGGACGGACTTTCGCGGAGCGATACCCGCGCCGGAATCGAGGCTGGATTGGTCACGCTGAACGGTAAGACCGAAACGAGCCCGACTCGACGTCTGCGATACGGGGACGTGGTGGTGTCGAGGATCGCTCCGACTCCGAAGGAAGGTTTGTTCGCGAATCCCGATCTCTCACTTCCGATCATCTTCGAGGACGACGACCTGTTGATCCTTTCCAAGCCGTTCGGAGTGCAGATGCATCCGGGGGGAAATGACCGGACCTATACCGTAGCGAACTGGATCGCGGCAACGAGGCCAGAAATGGCGATGGTGGGAGGCGACCCGATCCGGCCGGGTATCGTCCATCGTTTGGATCGGAACACCAGCGGAGTCGTCGTGCTTGCCAAGACGGACGAATCTTGTGATGTGATGCGCGAGGCGTTTCGCGAGCGGAAAACGGAGAAGGCCTATCTCGCGCTCGTCGTTGGGCATGTGCCGGATGAGGAAGGAAAAATCGACTATCCGCTCGCGCAACGCACGGGAACGCTGCAGAGACAGGCCGTCAAAGATCCGCAGTCGTTCGATGGCGAGATGAAAGAGGCGCTGACGGAATATCGGCTGAAGCATCGATATGCCGAGTATGACCTTTTGGAGATCTTTCCGAAAACGGGCCGGACGCATCAGATACGTATCCACCTTGCGGCCATCGGACATCCCGTACTCGGCGATAGTCTCTATGGAGGTCGACGCATGAGACGGGAGGGCATGCCGAGAAGACAGCTGCTGCACGCTTCGCGGATAGCGTTCCCTTTTAAGGACGGCATTCGTGTCTATGAGGCGCCGTTGCCTGCGGACTTCGCGGATTTCATTTCAGGTATTGACGCCGCTGAAAATCCGGGTTATCCTGGGGAAGCTTCGAATCGCAAGCGCGAGGACTGAATCTTTTTTTCTATCATTCCGATTTTCCGTGGCGGAAACCGCTTGGAATAGGGCAAATAACCGTATGCACAAAGACCTCATAGCGTTCAACATGGAACGCAGGACAAAGGACGTTCCGGTGCTTCATGCTGGAGATGTTGTGAAGATTCATCGAAAAATCGTAGAGGGAGGCAAGGAGCGGGTACAGATTTTCCAGGGCATGGTCATCGCCATGCGCGGAGGACAGAGCTCGTCCCCTACCATTACCGTACGAAAGACGTCCTTTGGAATAGGCGTAGAGATCGTCGTCCCGATATATTCTCCGAACATCGAGAAGATCGAGGTTCTGAAGAGCACTCGTTCGCGTCGTGCCAAGCTGTATTTCGTTCGTGAGAAGTCGGCAAAACTGCTTCGTCGCAAGCTTAAGGAGGTGGGATTGAAGATCGGAAAGGGCCTGAAGCCGGAAGAAGAGTTGGCTTTGGAGGCGTCCGAGACAGAAGCGGAAGAAGTCTCGGTTGAAGAGAGCGAGACTTCGGTTGAGGAGGTGAATGACGATGGCGGTAAGGAGTCCGGGAAGTAGTTCTTCCCACCTGCCCAGGTGGCGGAATTGGTATACGCGCTAGCTTGAGGTGCTAGTTCCCGCAAGGGATTGGAGGTTCGAGTCCTCTCTTGGGCACAACGGAACGAAGGAACAGGACGGCCTGTTCCTTTTGCTTGCCATTTGGATTCCGTGCCCTATACTTGAGAGGTGTGGAAATCAAGGCACGCTTAGCTCAAGCGGGTTAGAGCACCTCGTTTACACCGAGGGGGTCGGGGGTTCGCCCAGGCATTCGCCGGGCGCCCCGCGGATGCGGGGCGAGTCCAGTTTTGATGGGCAATTAGCTCAGTTGGTTAGAGCACCTCGTTTACACCGAGGGGGTCGGAGGTTCAAGTCCTCCATTGCCCACAGACAATCGGCCGGGGTATTTACGGGTCAGGAAAAGTCTTGTACACTCATATTTGTGTTTCGCCTGGGTAGCTCAGTGGTAGAGCAGAGGACTGAAAATCCTCGTGTCGACAGTTCGATTCTGTCCCCAGGCACAGGAAAATGTGTATAAGTGGTGTATAATACCATTTATAGCCATGTTCCGGCCGGGACTGTAGCTCAGCGGTTAGAGCAGGCGGCTCATAACCGCTTGGTCGCTGGTTCGAATCCAGCCAGTCCCACAGGCGGTGAAGATCGGTGAAAAGCGTGCCTGTCACGATATCGCTCTCGAGTGATGTGCCAAGCCGTAGCGTCGGTGAAAAGCGGGCCTGCCACGCCGAAGCGCGGAGCGCGAAGGCGGGTATCGTATAGCGGCTATTACGCGTCCTTGCCAAGGACGAAATACGGGTTCGACTCCCGTTACCCGCTCAGAGTAGCAGAAACGGCCTCGAAAGAGGCTGTTTTTGTTTTATCTAAAGCTAAAGAGTCTAGTTCTAACCCTGGGTTTTCCGCTTGTATCCGTTTCCTCCCTTCTTCCATGATCTGGTATGGTTTTTTCAATTGAATAGTGACTTTTCCGTCCTTCAGGACAAAGTTCTGACCGAGAGCCATCAGAATACGCGTTTTCGTCTCGAAATCACCCGTTTCGAACTCATGTCTTGCGTGGGTCGCGAATCTGAAACTCTGTTCCGTCAGGTTGAACCACTCCTCCGCCTGTCGTTCGAGACCCTCGATTCTTGTCTGAACGGTGGTCTTTTCCTTAATCAGAGAAGATTTCTGGTCCTTGAACTCCTGATCGCTGATGAGGTCCCTATCCTGGTTTTCCTGTGAGATGTATGCCTTGATCAGGTTGTCTATCCTCTGATTACAGCTTGCCAGGGTCTTCCGGTGGTTCTTTTCCATAGTCGCCCTGTTTTCCGTCTGAATTTCATTGTCACGTCGCAGGATGTCCAAAGCGAACGCGAGAAAACTCTCCGGGATTGATATATTTTTCAAGATTTCAAGTATTTGCGAGTTTATTTCCTCATGACTGACAGGCATTTGTCTGCAATTCGCATCAGCTTTCCTGTGGGTGCAATGGTGATAGATATAGGAACGAAGTTTCCCCTCAGATTTGATTAGTTTGGTCTTTTTTTCGGTTGTTATATAACATCCGCATTCCCCGCAACGAAGGATCCCCCGGTATGGAAGGAAGCGGTGTCTGGTCTGAGGTTTCGCTTTGAGGCCGAGCAGTGATTGCACGCGGTCGAACTCGTCTTGTGAAATCATGGGTTGGTGTTTCCCTTGATGGGTAACTCCGTTCCAGGTGTACTCACCGTAGTAGAAGGGATTAGTTAACAACTTGTGGATATGGCTCTCATGAAGCCGTTTATCACCCTTGGAGGTGGACCGTTTCAGTCCCCAGTCGTCGTTTGCGATATCTGTCAGCTTGGGAACCGAGTATTCACCGGAAAGCATGAGGTCCCACAGTTTCCGGACGAGTGGAAATTTCTCCTCATCCACATGTATGATTTTGTTCCCCTGCTCCCCTCCTTTGTCGTTCAGGTATCCGAGCGGTGCCCTTCCGGGACGCCACCCCTTCTCGGCTTTTGACTGCATGCCTCTTTTTACGTCCCGACTCAGGTCGAGGACATACTGACTCGCCATACCCAATTCGACGCTCATGATGATGACGTTGTCCCCAGTCTTGTATTCCCGTCCGGGTGTTTGTACCGATTGTATGATTCCCTCCTGGACGAGCCACATGATTTCACCTCCGTCGACCGGATTTCTCGCAAGTCGGTTCAGTTTCCAACAGAGAATACCAGTAGCCTTCCCTTTCCTGATGTCGGACAACATTCGGTTGAATTCCGGACGTCCCGGACGCTTCGCCGACATGTTCTCCTGGTAATATCCGACTATGTCGACATGAAGCTGATCGGCGATACGCCGCAGCTCCTTTCTCTGGTCCTCGATAGACTGGATCTGACGATCCTCCGAGTCGGTCGATTTCCGCAGATATACGAGGTATTTTATGTCGTTTTTCATAATCAGAAAGCCAAAAAGACAGCCCTCGTTGACCCAATAATCGAGCGGACTATCGGTAGGGCTGCCTTTCTGGGTTCACTATGACGCTCGTTCATACTGGTTGGGTCAACGGGTTCACTATATAGCGTCCTCGTCTCTTGTACACCGCTTATACAAGTCTTTTCTTATGGGTTTATAGATCAGTCGGACCATCTCGACCAGGCTTTGGACGGACTTCAAGGACTCTTCGAGAGAGATGAAATCCCCCGTTTCCTCCTCGTAGAGTTCCTTGAATTTGATTACGTCCGTCTCGTTCATAACCAGATGGTCCTTTGTTGTGATCTGAAGCGGTGAAACGGTGATAGTATATAGACCAAGTCAGATCACCATTTCAGGGTGGTCGGAAACTTCGTCTTCCGAAGACAACAGCAAACAGACCTGGGTATTTCCTTTTCCTTTCCGCGTCCCAACGACGCCCTTCGTGATGAGTTCGTCCAAAGCCTTTTGCGCATTCTTGCCGCCTACGTCAACTAACTCAAGAACCTTGGTGGTAATTTCGGTCTTTGTGAAGCCACCCGGATTATCCTGAAGGATTAATGGAATCACCTCAGCGGCTGTTTCCTTCTTCGTTTTTCCCTCGTCGTGCTCGCCGAGGTACTCAAACCACACCCGATCGTTCTCGGAGCGAACCGCCACCTTAAAGGATGGAAGTTCTTCCTCTTCTCGGCTTTTCGCATGTTCGACTGTGATCAACCTTCGATCGAATTTGTCGCGCGAAATGGCTACATGAGAATCAATTTGAGCGGAAATGTTGGATGAACCACGCATCCTGTTCTGAGCAGATGATCTCTGCTGCAGCCCTTCCTTTCGTTCATGGTGTGTTACGATCACGGTCTTATGCGCCCCGCATAGGGCTTTCAATCCACGGAAGACATCATCCATACTCCTTGCGTCATTCTCGTCCGCATGGCTTATTCGGATGAGTGAATCGAAGATGATTACTTCCGACTTAGTCTTCTCACAGTGTTCAAGAAGAACTGCTCGCATCGCTTCGTCGGTTACGAGAAAGTTTTTTTGGGACATCAGGTGAATTTCTACATCCGTAGGAGTTCCAAGCGAGTGGAGTCGCTTTTGTAGAAGCCGAGCGTGGTTCTCCTCATCAACGATGAGGACACGTTTTTTCTCGCACCTGAACTGACCCAAGAACGAAGTTCCTTGGACGATGTCTGATGCCAATTGGAGGAGAAGCCATGTTTTATAGGAGGCCGGTGCTCCTGACATGATCGTTACCCCTTCCATAGGGACGACTCTGTCCACAATCCACTCGCAGGCGCCATACTCCTCTTGACTGAGATCTTTCCAACTGATCAATTTTAATTTTTCTCTGATTTTTTCAAGCCTCTTACGCTCTTTCTCTTCCGCCAGGCGTTTGAACGATTCCATAGGTCTAGCGGTACATCAATTCTTTCGCGAAATCTACGGATTCCCAAAACTTACTCGGTTTAACCCGGAGCTTCTGGGTCAGTCTATCCGTTTCAATGAGTTCCCACAGGTCGTCTGTTTCGCGGAAACCCAAGCTCACACCGACTTTGCTTCTCTGGATTTCCACAACCTTGAACCCGAAGTGAATCAGCAGGGCGGCAGTGTAGAGGTCTTCCGCAAAGTACGTTTTCTTGTCGCATTGCTTGCAAGCCATAACTTAGGAGTTAATGTTTAACAGAAGCTGAACCTTGTCTTTCGCTCGAGAAAATGCCTTTCTTTCTTTTGGGGAAAGCGCATATCCCAAACGCTTCTTCTGGAAAGACTCCCGTTCGGTAGGATTGAGAGTAGATGAGACCCTCTCTAAATCCAAGGAAAGGTGTTTTTCCCATGTGTCGTTGGCCTGGTACAGGCCTAAGGAAATCTCTTTGCCGACCAATTCATCGAGCGAAACATGCACGACCGGGGCTTTCTCATAGATAACTGGATACATGAAAGTTGCAGTTACTGGTTAACAAAACAAAAAGGAGCCAGGAGGTAATAAAGGCTTCAAGATAACTCAAATACTTGAGATATATCTTCTTAGCAAAAATTAGCTAAGATGAGCCATATTACCGCCAGCTCCATTGTATTGGTAGCTGATTTCTAGGACACAATAAGTCGCTAGAAATTCAAAAGCGGGGAATTTAGAGAAATTTATTGTCGATGTATTACATAGTTGTATGAGTAGTGAATGTCCGCCCCTCTATTATGAGTATAGGCCTTTTTACTAGATTTCGTGACTTATGGCTTTTCGGAAGTATTAGATTTTGTGTTTCCCTAGGATTTTTGAGAGGGAGCTCGAGAGAGTCGCAGCAGTATAGGAGCCAGCATTTTTGAACCAATCCACAAACTTGAAGGATTCTTTATCTAGTTCCAGTTCTGACAAAAGCTCATCGTGTGGATAAAGATACCAATTATAAGACTTTCTGTCCATAAACGCAATCCAGAGGTCTTTCCCCATGTAGTCCTTGTTCAGAACGAATCTTCCTTTGAGTTGGATCTTGATAGAGCTACCGTCCCGATGAACTGCGATGCAGTCTGCTGATTGCCAGTCGTCTGAAAGTCTGAGAGTTGTATAGCCGTAGTCAGCCAGAACAGCCGATAACTTGTGGTAGTTATAGTTTTCTTGAGCTCGGGAGTTTAAATCCTTGTATTCGATCTTGTTCCTATGGAACATATTGCGCAAACAAAAAGGGCCTTACGACATGGCTACAGCTCCTTTCGAAGCCGCACGATATCCCTTTCGAGACATCGACCTAGATGAATAAGCGCCAGCCATAAGGCCGTTTTTATTCATCTAGGATTTATTACGCCATACCTAGAGTTTTGAAGCTCTAGGGTTAGGACAGATTGTGGCTCAATTATGCTCCAATTTGGTTAAAAAATCAAGATTCCAAGTTCAAAATGCTTTATTTATCACACCAGAACGGCTTTAGTGTGAATCGGCAAAATGGCGCTACCTATATAGGACTGCTATTTTGCTGCTTCAAAAACTCCTAGAAACTGATTTAAAAATCAAAGAATCAGTTTTTGGCATCAAAAAATGACCCTAGAGGAACCATTTTTTGGTAGATACATACTTTTATGACTTTTCTTATTCCGAACCCCTCGACCATGCCAGAGTGAGTTGAGGAGCACTCAAGAAAGGGCGTAGTGCATTTTTATTGATAGAGAGGTCTGTTCGTGGTATGCTTTCTTAAAATCAAGATAAAAATTACCCCAAATAATCAAGAAAGTACGGAAAGAGCTATACGAAGGTTTTGAATCTTCGCCTGACTATCCCACACCCCGCGCTTGCATGAGACGGGGTGTTTTATTTGAGAAACAAGTGCTGGTTCTACTTTTAACTTAACTATGTCTAATAATACTTTTCTACAAGTAGCGTGGCTTAAAAACCACCTAAAGAAAATTAAAAAAAACGCGGGTAATAGGTACACTCCTGAGTTAAACGTTGATCTACCAATCGCGGAGATTTTTGATGGACTCGGTCGAACTGAAGGTTTTTATACTGTAATAAGGAAGCACCACGGCACATTGAGGCGTGAGTTTCGTTGGGTCTCGTCAAATTATGAAGATAAAGAAATCAAGAAACTGTACTCGACTTTTAAATACGAAATCTCTCGTCTTTTAGAGCTTTTAAAAAAAGTTAAAGAATACAACGTCTCTGACATTCCTTGGGAGAAAATTAATAAGAATGCACAAAAGGCAGAGGAGTTTTCGTGGAAACTTTCAGATAGACTAAGAGAAGAAAAGAGTAAGCATGAGAAGGAAAAAGTAGCTGAAAACCAAGGGGGTTATCAATCAAGTACTGAAAGATTTGGTTCTGATATTCATTATATTTATGAGGTTCAAAAGGAGCTAAATTACTTTATAAAATTTGCTCTTAGTACTGGGGCGAATCTATCAAACTCTCCATTTTTACTTTTAACAGGCGTGGCTGGAACTGGAAAAACTCACCTACTGTGTGATCTTACAGAGAACAGGGTACAAAAGAAAAAGCCACTTCCAACAGCTCTTGTTTTTGGCGAGTTTTTTTCAACATCCGATGATCCGATACAACAGACTATTAAACAGCTTGAGCTAAAGGTCTCAAAGAGTAAGTTTTTAAAAATGCTAAATACAGCAGGAAAACGCTCAGGCGCTCGATCAATTCTTATGATTGACGCTTTAAATGAAACAAAGCAACAGCTTTTTTGGAAGAGAAATTTGGGTAAGCTTGTTGAAGAAATTAAAAAATATCCAAATATCGGATTGATTGTAAGTGTAAGGGAGGGGTTCGAAGAAGAGATAATAACAAAAAAACTGAACAAGTTTTTTGTTCAAGAAAAACACCGGGGGTTCGAATTTCGTGAATGGGAAGCAGCGAATAAGTTTTTTAAAGAATTTTCAATACCCCTACCAGAGATTCCCCTCTTGTTGCCTGAGTTTAAAGAACCGCTGTTTCTTCTTCTATTCTGTGCTGCGTTTGGAAAAAAGAATAAGGATCTATCAGACAAAACAGAGACTCAATTAAAAAGCATTAAGCCATTTAAGGGGCATATTGGAGCCACCCACATCTTCGAGGCATTCATTAAACAAGCAGCTGACAAGATCGCTTCTGACTTTAGGCTTCCAAAAGGAAAGAGTGGTAATGGCGAGTATGTGATTTGGGATACTGTGATTAAAAGAATCTCGGCCACAATGGTTGAAAAAAATGATGACAGAGTATCAGAAGAGCAGGTTTTCCAAATTGTAAAAAAAGCCTATCCATTAGTAGACCCCGTAGCCTTTACGCAGGCTCTGGAGAGAGACTTGCTTCTAGTTAAAGTCCCAAGATACTCGGTTGAAAAAGGTAGCTACGAAGGGTTTGATTTCCGATTCCCATTTCAAAAGTTCAGTGATCATTTAATAGCAAGGTATATCTTCAAAAAGTATGAAATTGAAATAGGAAAAGGCAATAAGAGTTTAGAGACCGCAAAGGTATTTTTTTCAAAAAGAAGAAAGCTTGGAAGATTTCTCGCGAAATCATGGAACAGGGGTGTTATTGAAGCGCTGTCTATCCAATGCCCAGAATACCTACAGGGGCACGAATTAATTGAGGTTGCACCCTACTTAAAACACTCAGATGCTGCTGAGGATGCATTTATTGGGAGTCTAATATGGAGACGGCCGAGCGCCTTTTCAAAGGACTTAAAGAGCGTTCTGGATTATATAAATACTAGGGTTATAAAAACTAACTCGGGTCACAACAACTTACTAAATGCTTTTTTATCTGTAGCATCAGTACCGACCCACCCCTTTAATGCGGATTTTTTACATAAACATCTATCTGGGTTTTCGATGCCAGATAGGGATTCGTGGTGGTCAACCTTTCTGCATTATCAATATGGAGAAAGAGATGCAGTTGATAGATTGATCGAATGGGGTTGGTCGGGTGAAGACAAAAAACACATAAGTAATGAATCAATCCGCCTTTGTTGTACGACACTTGTTTGGTTTCTTGCCACACCGAATAGATTTTTAAGAGACAAAAGTACCAGAGCATTAGTCATGCTCTTAAAAAATAGATTAAGTGTAGTATTAATTTTGCTGAAGCAGTTCAGGGATATAAACGATTCCTATATCCTAGAGCGTTTATATGCTGTCGCTTATGGATGTGCAGCACATTCCAGAGAAGATAGGCGTGAATTAGGTGAACTGGCTACATGGATTTATAATGTTGTTTTTAAGACTGGAAACCCCCCAGTCAATGTCCTAATTCGTGATTATGCGCGTGGGCTTATTGAAATTGCAATACAAGAAAAAGTAAAACTAAGTGTGGTGGAGGCTAACCTGAACCCGCCGTTTAAAAGTAAGTGGCCAAAAAGAATCACATCTGAAAAGACATTGAAGAGAAAGTATTATCCAGAAGACTTCTTCCAGAATAAAACCAAGGAGCGTGGATTTCTTGATATATGGTCATCGATCATGCATGATTTTGCGCCACTGGATGATTTCGAAAAGAGCATAGATTATTCTATCGGCCATTGGTCTGGAAGAAGACTTAACGGTAATGAAGTAAATAGAAAAGTCTTATTTGATAAATTTAAAAAAGACTTAACTAAACAACAACAAAATCTATTTGGTAAAGCAACTAATCCTTTTTTCGGTATAGATTTATCAAAAATAGTCGCATCAATCAAAGTATCTTCTTTCAAAGATGAGGAGTTCGATCTCAAAAAGTCAGAGGAATATGATAGAAGGCAGAAAATAGAAATGAGTAAAGCTCATGCTGATTTTGAAAAATCCCTCTCCCCTATAAAGAGAAAGTTTTTTTACAGAAACATCAAACCATTTCTGAATAGTAACGGACAAATAAACGACCCTCTCGATCGCTTTGATCTTAAATTAGCTCAGCGGTGGATGTTTAGTAGGGTGATTGAACTCGGGTATAGTCAAGCTCTACATGGAGAATTTGATAGTTCAGTGAGTCGTTATGAAAGCCCCGACAGATCTGAAAGCAAAACTGAAAGGATTGGGAAAAAATACCAGTGGATTGCATACCATGAATTTATGGCTCTTCTTTCTGATAACTTCGAGTTCAAAGGCAATAGTTGGAGTAGCGATAAGAAAGAGGATTATCTCGGTCCGTGGAATCCGCACATAAGAGACATTGATCCCTCGCTTATTATTCAAAATGACAATCATTTAAAAGTATCAGAGAGTTTTTCTCAATGGTTGTCTGACTCAGGGAAATACGATGGTTGGAAAAGTAGAAAGTCAGATAAGAACTGGATGAAAACAAAAGAAGATATTCCAAAGCCAGAAGAGGTTATTCAAATTACCGGAGATAGCGCAAGGGAATGGCTTGTCTTAGACGGATTTATTGATTGGCAGGAAGATGTTCCCCCAGAAAATGAAAGATACGATGTGCCATCGCGTAGTCTTTGGTATAAGCTTAAAAGCTACATTGTAAAGAAGAAAGATGCGAAAACATTCTATAGGTTGGTAAAAAGTAGAAGGTTAATGGGGAGATCAATGCCAGAGTCGCACGATTTTCACGAAGTATTTCTGGATGAGTACCCTAACTCTCTAGCATTTGATAACTTGAGGGGAAATTATAACATTTGGACTAAGACAGGAATAAAAGAGGGTAGTTTACCAATTAAGGTAGTCGTACCAGACGATTCTTATGCAAAAGAGTTCACGATGGATGGCTCGCATACAGGAGCTGTCTCGGTTAGAATGCCCTGCAAGTGGTTGGTAAATAAAATGGGGCTGAAACATAAACTTCTTGACGGAAGATTCTTCGATAGGAAAAATCACCTAGTGGCTATGCCAACAAGTATTTTTGAAGAAAGTTTTCCATCAGTTTTATTGATTAACAAAAAGGCATTACTCGATTTTCTTGAGAAAAATGAATGTGAGATATTTTGGACAATTCTAGGAGAAAAACAGCTAATAGGAGGCTCTCATGCAAGAGAAGACTATATTGGTAGGCTAGAGATGAATGGGGTATATCATGTAGATAAAATAAGAAACATTGTAGGTAGAATGCAGATGAAATTCGTTGAATAGAGAGGCAGAGTTTAATTTATTGGGCTTCTACTTTTGAACTGTAGAAATCCCGGTTTTATACATTGATTCAGTTCTAACGCTCTGCACCAGCCAGCTCAAAGGAAAGAAGAAGGGGCTCATATGAGCCCCTTCTTCTTTCTTATGGGTAACGGGAGTCGAACTGGTCACGATCGCTCGCGAGCGACGTGACGGGCAGAAGCGAGTCTTCGAGCGTCGATGAATGCGACCGAATAGGAAACATTCGGCTCTGCCCTGGACTACGAAGCGCTAGCAGGCGCTGAGGACGAAACTCCCGTTGCCTCGTGCCCTTGACTGCTGACTATAACTAAATGCGAGCGAATGGGGCATTCGTCGCGTTTCCTAGTCAATACCTTTGCATCACTTCTTCGGGTGTTTGGTACCCGATTCCCATATGGATCCGTTCCCCGTTGTAATACGGGAGATATTCCAGAATCGCTTTTCTCAAACGTGCGACAGA
>JAAXXZ010000005.1 GCA_013334245.1 Candidatus Moraniibacteriota bacterium | reverse complement strand
AAAACGAGAAAACGTTCACGGTTTCGTGAACGTCTCGTACTTCGCACCCGCCTTTCAGTCTTTCTTCCTGAACAACGAAGCGTGGAACTACCCGATACAGATACCGCCGCGCGACACGTGAAAAATGGGGCAACCACCGGCCGCGGAAAGCGTTACCGCATCGACGACATACTCATCGCCATGCTTCATCTTGTATCTTTGAATCATTGGGTTTTCGTCGTCCGCCCATATCACCCTGCTTCTGCCTTTTTCGATTCCCTCGGCATGAGGGCAAAGTTCTCTCTCGGCTTCTGGCATCAGGCACCTCCCGTAACTGGTTATAAAAGAAAAAAATGGTGAGAGGAGTATAGCGAACATCCGGAATCCGGTTAAGAATAAACGCGAAGTGGACAGTACACCGCCACCCGACACGATTCCGCCCGAAACGAAAACGGACAAACGAAAACGGACAGTTGACACAACATGGGATACCGTTTATCATGGCGTTTTGTTCGTTACCATATATCAGGCGATCGGCCGTCTCTTCGTCACATTTGGCAAAGAAACGGCCGACCGTCTGGACGGCATTTATCGCGATTTTCCTTCGGAAACGGTCCGGCACCAATGTGGCGCCGGGTTACCCGCCGATTTCCGGCACGCCGAAAGGGAAACCGTTCAATACGTAGTAATACATGCAAGCTGTAACTGTATCTTCTCAAAACGACGGTTACCCCGTCCCACACATCGTTGTCACCTCAAAAATCATCCACGGAGTGCCACGGTGGGGCATACCCTTGCCTCGCGGAGCTGGCAAAGGTCGGGTGTTCATTCTCATCGGCATTCACGAGAGGCACCTTGTTCACCCCACCGATAATCCGAGGTTCTCGCATATCGACAACGTGGGGCTGATGGCGAGAAGGACGCATGAAGAAATGCATTTTCTCATCATCAGGCCGGAGTCCGACATGAACCCGCCCGGAACCGCCCTGCTCAGGCTCACCGTCGATTCGGGTGTCTGGGGAAAGAGTTTCATCGCACTCAGCCCTCAGAGCTCGATCCTCAGCCTGCACACCTACCAGGTTCCCGGTCCTTCCAGATCATTCTCACGATCCGACCTCCTGACCGTATTCAAGCCGGGAGAGATGATCCATATGGAACGGACCGGCGTCGGGATCACTCATCCGTACGGAACCGTACGGAACGTCGATGGCCGCATCGAGGCTGCCTGGAGCATGAATCCGGCATGACCTCGTGACCGAAACGGAAACGACCTCCCCGTTCGAATCATCGCAAGATGACGACGGGGAGGCTTTTTCGTTTCAAACCACTCCTTTTCCATTTCACCGAAAAAACAACGCCGAAACAAGCCTCGTTTTCCGATGATTTCGGATTTCAGGCGGAATCCGACAATTCGGTTAACGTAACATAATCCGACGACCGCATTATTATGTAACGTTTTCGGGATATTGAGCGAAAACCGTTTCGCAGACAGTTTCCACTCGGGTGAAAATAGCATTTTTTCGATCAGGTCGTCCCTCCGAGGAATGACAATCAGGCCTCGGAAGCTGATATTCAATTTCACCAAAAAAATACCGGGGATATGGAATTCCCCGGTATAAAACATCCCGACATTCAGAACGTATTCGCCGTCTCGATGACGAGCTCTGTCCTGGAGCTCCTCACCAGTCGCCACCAGGGTGCCAGGGACCGATCCTTGAACGTGAGAACGAGCAGTCGATATTCCTTCTTCGGCACCGCAATCAACTGCAGGAATGCCGTCTGAATTATGTTTTCCTTATGCACTCCCCGCAACGACGCCCCTCCAATCGGCATGAAGTCATTCGAAGCGACCGTTTTCGCGGCACTCAGCGGAACGGAGAACTCGACTGGAACTTTTCCCTGATTCAATGAAAAACCGGGGATCAGAAACGGACATACCCGTACCCCGACCCCCATTCCCCATGGCAACAGGCCTTCGAACAGGAACAGGTGATTGAATGCCACGGTCTGTTTCGCGAGGCGCGATTCAAGGCCGGCATTCGAAGCCACTCTTCCCTCTCGTCCGACAAGGCCTGACAGATCTACTGATCCGCTCTCATCCATCGGACATTCCCGCTTCCGCAGTTGGTCACCATGAAACAAGGTCCACACCGTCACGGTTTTCGACTCTGACATCCCGATCCTCCTTTTCTGATATGTTATTGGTAATGAGACACTATGGCGTACTACTCACCGGAGGATTAGTCAATGATTCCTGATCGGGTTCCTGATCGGGTAAACATAAAGAAGCTCGCATTTCCCGTTGTGACACTCTTTTTTCAATTTCACTGAATATTTGCGGCTTATATAAGCCATATCTTCCGTTCATTTTCGATTTGGGGCGAAACGGGATGATTTCAGGATTTTCCGCCACGGACGACTTCCGCGGTCGTGTGCGGATGAAACTTCACCGTGGCCCGGGAATCTTTCCGGAGGGCGATGGTCGGTTCTGGTATTGTTTCGGATGATTGACAGCACTTCTTCGGGCATATACCATTCCCAAAACAGTCCTTTTCCATCAACGAAGAAATCCAGAGGAGACAATATGAAAAAATACTTTCTCGCGGCACTTCTCGGCTCATTATATGCGCCGTTGCTCGGAACGTTCAGTCCGATAGCCCTTTCGCTCCACCCCCTTCCTTACCTATTCCCCAGCCTCCTTGCCTACTGTTTTCTCTTCTTTCTGATTTTTCTCAAATCGGACGGGGTCGGTTTCGCGCTGTGCACGGCAGGTATGTGTTTCGCCTATACCGCGATCATCATACCACTCGGTGAAGAGTACCTAAGGAACGGCACTCCGACGTTCTTTCCGGCATCTTTCGGAATGTTTGTTTCGATGTTCGGATTCTGGATTCTCTCCCGCGGAAACGGTTCACTGCCGACGTTCGTCTGGACGACTGTCGTCGTGAATAATGCCATGGCATATCTTCACCTGCCCATCCATATGCTCTGGGCGGTCACGATCCTGTTCCTCATACTCTATAGCAGCACGGTGGATGAACGGGAGGAGACACCAGATATTCCTGAACGCACATGACGACTCGGACCCCTGTTGAAACGCGGGGGTCCTTATTGTATCGTTTTTTTGGATCCGGAATTATCGACGGAAAAGACCCGTGCAGTTGCGACACAGGTCCGATCCCGGTCCGCGAACATCCCTACTTCCCTTATAGACATGACATGGGAAACGGCCGACTGTCTCGGAAAACGTAGCCGCGTCTCTGGTTGCCCGATATCTTCCTGATTCCTCCGTCCAGAACATTAGCTAAACGTCTGCTAGCGCTATAATGATACATCATCTATTATCGCAACTTAAATATTTCACAAACGCAATAACCGGGAGATCGCGATGGGGGGAGAGGAAAAGGAGAAGAAACTCTCCACGAAGGAGTTGGATGAGCTCTGGAAAAAAGACCAGGAAAAGGAAGAATGGGTACTTCCTGAAAAGGCTCACTGGTTTCTCCAACTTCCGGTCATTCGGCATTTCAGATGGTTCGATCTCAACCTAGCCTTCCTGCGGTACAGCCGCATATGAGCACAGATCAGTTGCCTCTCGGCCGACTACGACAAATGGGTCCTGTAGGCCATTTATTTCGGGTGGTGCTGACACATCGAAAAGCATACCCGATAATCCTCTTCTCAAGCCTCTCCGCTCGGATCATCGCGAGATGACTACGGGGAGGCTTTTTCGTTTCAAACCACTCCTTTTCGATTTCACTGAAAAAAAGAGTCTCGGATAAGCCTCGTTTTCTGATTTTTCGGATTTCAGGCGAAATCGGAAAATCCTGTTTCCAACCTGCCGGAAGGCTCCTATCGTGCCGCGCCACCAGCTTCAGATGTCGATACCGAATCGCCAGATTCCGTGACCGTACGGGGACATCCGTATCCGTGGCGTATAAATCTTCCCCGTCGCTGCCGGCTTTCGCGTCATGGTCCCGTCGGCGCTACGCATTCCATCAGGAAAGCCGATATATACTTCCTCGCCGTCGCCGTTATCGACCACGATCGCATGGGTCCCGTTCAGTTTGTCTTCCCTTACTATCGTCAATCCCAATACCTCCGACATGGCCCGGAGTGCTTCGTATTCCTTCGCCTTCCGCTCCTCATAATAATTCGACTTCGACAGGCCTTCGGATGATTCGGGAGAAAATGGACTCATAGGCATATGAAAATTATCTTGAATCATATCGCATTCATCCGACTTTGACCATAATCATCCGAGGTTCCCCATCGCCATAGAAATTTTCCTTGCGCTCCGTGGCGACGAAGCCGAGCGACTCGTAGAGTTTCACGGCGTGATTGTCCGGATGAACGTCGAGGCTCACGCGATCGAATTCCCGTAATTCCTCAAGGAGCATCCCCATCGCCTTTCGTGCCAGTCCCCTCCGTTGAAACTCGGGCGCGATGATAAGTCCGCTCACGTAAGCATGGTCGGCGTCCTTCACCCGGTAGGAGATATCCCCGACGATCGTTCCGTCTTCCTCTATGAGATAGACGGTCTCGTCACGGATCCACTGCCGCATCTCCTCGTCGGTGAAGCCCCAGTTGTAAACGATAAGATCCTTCGCGGTCTCCTCGATCGCGGTCAGTACGGGGATATTGTCTTCCGTCGCGCTGATCAGGTTCATATAATCACTTATCACCCCGTACCTGACCCCTTTTCCGATTCAATTATGAACATGACAATCAATTAACATAGCTCTTTATACTCTTGATACTCGTCACTCTTTTTATCCAGTTCTCTTTCTAGCTTTGAATAGTCTATTCTATCCAATATTTCATTTTCGAAAGAAAGGCAGTCACCGTGTCTTTCTAGTATATACTTTGAAAAATGTCGAGAAAATCCTATGTTTTGAAGTTCAATCACTTTCCTGTCCGTCGTACCATATTCTAAAAACTCTGCCCAGTTTGCTCCTGCATTAAATTCCCCAAGTTTTTCCGTTAATATAAGATAATAATTATTAAAATATTTTTCTAATTTAAATCTTAAAATATTCTCTATATCTCCCATTAATTTGTTAATAACGAAATTGATATGTCTTTTATCTCCGCCATCAAAAACAATTTTGTTTTTCCCTACGGCTATGTCTACTCCGTTTTGTTGATAATATTTTAACGTAGTTAAAATAATCTTGCTAATAGGATCAGAATTTATCCACGAGTTCATCAGCATCGCATAATATTTCAGAATGTTTATACTTCCCTTATTTACCAATGGATTTTTCCCACCGTTTTCTTCTATATCCCAGGAATAATATTCGTAAATCTTTTCAAGTTGATTTTTTGCTACCTCATAATCAACAACATTTGGCAAAATGTCTTCCCTTGTCACTTTTTCAAAAATTTGATTCTGATATGTCGCTTTTATTGTAGAAGATGCCGACAAGATCTTATCGGGTACTTTATTCTTTTCTTTTTCCCGTCTTAATAGTTCTCGCGCATTGCCATTCTTTTCAATAAAATTTGCCTTTAGAACAGATTCATCTTTTCTGATCTCATGAATTAGTGCGATATTGGCGTAGTAGTTCCAAATATCTTTCTCTTTTTGCGATGCGTTTTCATTACTAAAATTTTCTTGTTTTAGCGAATTCTCAAGATTTTTAAAAAAATTTCCTTGTCCTCCAATAACAAGGGGTTTGACTGGCTTAATAGTTTGTTCTTCTACAATAGATAAATTTCTTTCGGGGTTATTCCAGCGGTTTTTTTTATTCTCTGCCCTTACACATACAATATTTCCTGAAAGTTCTTTTGTTAGTCTTCCAGCCCTTCCTGCTAAATTCCAAAAATCTATGTCTGTAAATTTTGAAAGCCCTATAGCATTACTAAGAATAAATATATTTTTAGCGGGTAAATTTACGCCCTCTAATAATGTAGAGGTACAAAATATATTTGTTATTATTCCTTCTCTAAACAGTTCCTCCACCCGAACTCTTATCCTTTGTGGTAATTTACCAAAATGAAAAGCTACGCCCTTTTTCAAACAATCAATTAAGTAATATTCTCTGTGTAAATATTCTTCAATCAATTTTATCAGATCATTGATTTTTGGGTTTACTACAGCATCTATCGCGCTAGAATAATCAAGCGCATATTTAATCGTATCATCAATTGTATTGCAATATATTATGTTTTGTTCATTGCTTCCGAGCATATTTAGACATGAAAAGAAGTCTCTCCCGTTTAAGTCGGTGTGGATCTCTATTCTTTTCCGATTTTCTGAAAAGAAAACGGCCTTCCCTTCAACTAAGTCAATGAAATATCTATTTTGAGCAACCGGAGAATCTTTAATTGTTATTGTTTCATCCGTACTTTTTTCGAACATTTGAAGAAATATCTCAGGATTTGGAATATTCGGAGACGAAAAATATAGTTTTATTGACTTTCTTTCTGCCTGCAAGATTGCATGATAGTACAAAGGACTTCTATTGTCTTTTCTTGAAGTAATTTTTTGTGCCTCGTCAATAAATAAATATCCTATTCTTGGATTATTATTATCGGACAAAAATGAAATCAATCTCTCCGGAGTGAATACAAAAATAAATTTGTCTCGTCCCTTCCTAAATAGTTCTGGAACTATTGGATGAGTAAGAACCCTATAATTCTTAATGTCTTTTAAATCATTCTTGAGCTTCAATGACACTTGGTTTATCAACGCTCTTGTCGGAACCAAAACAATCATATTCTCTTCCGATCCTTGCTCCGAAGCAAGATAATGAATAAACGATTCAATAATAAATGATTTCCCAAGCGAAGTAGGGCCAGAAAAACTAAAGTGATTATTGTTTTTTAATGCCTCAAATATTTCATATTGTGAGTCAGTAAAGACCTTATTAGTATGGGGTACCTTTTGCATTTCCTCTTTTATGTTTTTTTCAATTTCTCTTTCAAATGGCAGTCTTTCCACAAAGCTATATTGCTCAGATAATAATCTCAATGCCGGAAAGTTTCCTAATTTTACAAGAACTGCAGCTGCAACGATTTTAAAAGTCTCATCATCACGCTTATCGCGCATTAAAAGGCAAATAATTTTATATGCAAGATTTTTTGCTTCCGACTTTTTTGAATGCGAAAAGATATCTGCGAATCGCATCAGATCAACAAATTCTTTCTCTGATAATTCCTGAACACTGTCTAAATTGTGAAAGAATTGATTAGCATTATTTAGTTCCGCTTTCTGAAATATCTTTAAAAAGTATTCGTCTTTTAAGGCTTTTTTTGCAAGTTTTTCAAACATATATTAGGCAGTAATATGTCCTGTTATGTCTTTTCTATTTATTTTTAGCTGAGTGAACGGCATAATATAGATATAGAAGTGGTGTCCTGTTAAATCATACTCATTTATTTTTTTGCTGATATGTGGAATCTTATTCTCAACCTCTTTTATTATTTTTTCTTCAATCAATCTTCTGAAATCAAAATTTGGCAACTTTTTTTCATCTTCTGAAATTTGAATATCATATCCAACAAATATTCCAAATGCATCGTCAACCTCGAATTCACTATCCGCTCTCGGATAAATAAGGCGTTCTATAAAGTCCATTTCTTCTTTTGAAAATGCCTCCTTTTCGATCTCATCATTAATAAGACATTTTTCATATGGAAGTCCGCTTTTTGTATTTCCATTTGTATTTCTACAAGTTTTGAACTCATGGATCGACTGAAATGCATCGCTCAAGGCATCTGTGAGTCTTAATTTTGTTTTTGATTCTCCAAAAATCAGCTGAAAGTTACCATTATCTAGTTTTAAGAAATGCACACCATCGGATCCATGAACGTACGTGCTTGTTGACGTTTTTAGTTCGAGTTTAGTAAGTATTTTTGGAGCTTTTAGATGATTCTCTAGAAAACAAAACAAAAGAAACTCTCCTAACTCTCCCCTATTTATTCCTTTCTTAAATTTATCTTTCGCACGGTTCGCCAATGTTACGGGCTTGTCTTTATATTTATTTTTAACTTTTCTAGATAATGCAAAATCAACAACAAGATCTACTAGCCTTGTCTTAAATGTCTCATAATCAAATTCATTCGCACTTATATTGAGAACAAATAAATCTAGCTTTGTTTTCTTAGCTTCATCCAAAAAACGACCCTTGATGACATGTGAGAATGACTGTAAAAAGTCTGAATTTTCAGTATTAGTGGAAGTCTCAATCATACTAGTTTAGTTAGCCCATTGTAATCATCAACTCTTTTATACAAAACGAAAATTGGAGAAATGCATACATGTAATTTTCTTACAAAACTCCCTCTACTTTTATTTTTGTTAATTTATGCAGTTAATTAAGCTAATATTTCTATAACTTTCCAATTTCAGCGAAAACAAAATGAAAGCACTTTTCCTCAGTTTTTATGCCAGCACATTCTGCTTCACGACATCCCTAAAATTCTCTCCGTCTTCCACGAGAACCGATGTGATCCCGAGACTTTTTGCAATTTCGATATTTTCTTCCTCATCGTCGAAAAGGATGACCTCTTCAGGAGAAAGGCCCAGTTTCTCCAGGATAACTCCAAAAAATCGCGAGTCTGACTTCGAGAGGCCCAACTCGAACGAAAAGAAGAACCCGTCGAGCTCGCGCTCCAGTCCGAGATTCTTCTTGATATATTCGGCCCTGTATTTTTCCTGATCGGTCACCAGATAGCATTTCAGCCCCTTGGCCCGCAATTCCCGGACGGCATTCAAAACGTCTTCATCGACGACACAGAAGGAAAACCAATATGCAAGAAAGCTCTCGATATCACCCTCCCACTTCCACTGTTTCAGAAACGGCACCAGCTCTTCTTTCAGATCGGCAGTCGCCTTCTGACAATCCCTGAACCGCGTCTTAAAGAACGGAATGATCGACTCGGCCGGAACACCGTACTTCTCGTACAGGATTTCGCTGAAATACCGCTGTTTCTTAAACATCAGACCGTCGGCATCCAACAGGACTGCTTTGATTTCACTCATAGGTTTCTTCATTATCAATAGCGGATGGAAATATCTTACTTTCTCTGAAAACTCGACATCCGGTCAGAGGACCACTTTTCAATACGAGAAGCAAAGCAGAACTTCAATATAATGATATTCTTCCTACTTTTTTTTCAAATTGAATTTATAGTACATGTTTTCAATGCACATTTCGATACGACTCAACATCACACGACTTGCTGCAACTGTACGAACTTTCGAATCACTAAACAAGTCATAGTGAAGAATATGATTCCTGCACTGCTGATAAGTAGCATATATTTCATGTGGCACCGATTTGTCGCGATTTTTGTCTTTTAGATTATTTGAAATATTCGTATTACCAACAGGATTAAAAATACCTCCCACATTAATTGATGGGTTTTCTTTTAACTCAATATCTTTTATATATCCCATTTTAATCAGAGCCTTTTTCATCGTCCCTTCTAGTGCTTTCGCTGCAGGCAATAATAGAAAGGAATAATCGCTATAAGTATTCATCCCTATTCTATCGTTTAACAATGCTGATTCATATGTATCGATCAATTTTTCCGAATCATGAAGTAGTTGGATTACGTCGTCACCTAAAAAACTATCGATTCCACGTGACTTCCATTTTATAATCAGTGTCCCATACCGATCTTTCAATCCTTCAGATAGTATCGTTTCCAGAATTTTATCTCTACTCTCCCAGAAAACGACGACTAAAATAGTTGCTACAACGAGTCCGAATGGCAACTCAATATATAGAGAGAACTTAGTAAAATAGAAAACGACAAAAGAAATCCCCACTGACACTAATACGATCAACTGAATATATACAAAATTAAGCGACTTATATTCCCTCATATTAGTTTAATACATCATTCTAACCAAAAAGAAAGGCTATTTGCCTCCCTTTTTCTTGAAATTGAGATACATTTTCGAGGCCATCGGCTTCTTGTCGCCGTAGTACTTGCTATTGAGTCCCTTGGAGCCGTACGGGCGCTCGCAGGGCGACGAGAGCGGCTCAAAGGCGATCTGACCGATCGACATGCCATAGTGGAGCTTGATCGGGAGCCGGCCCGCGTTGAAGAGCTCGAGCGTGAGGTGAAGCGAGTTGCCCGGGTCGAGATACCCCGCGGTCGTGTGGATGATGAGTCCCAGGCGACCGAGCGAACTCTTTCCTTCGAGGCGGCCGACGAAGCTGTCGGACACGCCGGTCTCCTCGGCGATGAGTCCGAGCGCGAACTCGCCGGGATGAAGGATGAAGGGCTCGTTCTTGGTGATTTCCACCGGTTTCATAAGTCCTTCCGCCGGCGCCTTCGGATCGATCACGAAGTTGTGCGTCGTGTCGAACACGAGAAAATGCCGATCGAGGTGCAGGTCCACGCTTGCCGGCTGGACATGCTCGCGCTTGAACGGCTTGATGACGATACCGCCCTTCTTCTGTTCCCTGATGATGTCGCGGTCGGAGAGGATCATATTCGTAACGGTTACAAGTGAAAAGTGAAAAGTCCAAAGAACGCAGTCTACAGCGAAAGTCTGAAAGTTGAAAGTCAGTCGATACGCGATGGACCTAAATGAACCTTCTGCGGACTTTCGACTTCGGACCAGGAACTCTGCCTCTAGCCTGACCAGTATATATCAAAAAACGGACCCTGGAAAGGGTCCGTTTTCCTTCTGTAGAGCGTTTTTACGCGGCCTTCACGGACACGCCCGGGCCCATCGTGGAGCACACCGTGACGGAAAGCACGAACTTCCCCTTGAGGGTTTCCGGCTTCGCTTTGCGGACGGCATCGCTGAACGTCGCGAAGTTCGCGGAAAGTTCTTCGGCCGAGAAGGAAAGTTTCCCGATGACCTGATGGACGTTTCCGGAATCGTCGTTCTTGAAGCTGGCCTTCTTTCCCTTGGAAAGCATCTCGACCGCCTCGGCGATCTTGGCCGTGACCGTCTCGTTCTTCGGCGAAGGCATGAGTCCCTTCGGGCCGAGGATCTTCGCGATGGTCGCGAGTTTCGGCATCATCTCGGGCGTCGCCAGCATGATGTCGAACGCCGAACCCGGCATGAGTTTCCCTTCCTTGATGGAAGCGATGACCTCTTCCCCGCCGACGACGACCGCTCCGGCATCCTTCGCTTCCTTCGCCTTGTCGGCGGCGCTCGTCACGACGGCGACCTTCTTGACCCGACCGGTGCCGTGCGGCAAGACGACCGTCGCGCGGACCGACTCGTCGGACTTCTTCGGATTCACGGACAGGTGCATGTGAACCTCGATCGACTCGTCGAACTTCGCCACCGAGTTCTCCTTCAGGAACGCGATCGCATCCTCGAGCGAATATTCTTCCTTTCTGACGATCTTCCCGGCTGCCTGGCGATATTTCTTCCCGTGCTTCATATTCTTGTCGTTCGTGGTGATAACGATCGGATCTTTCGACCCGCATCTCCCACAAAATTAATTACTTGAGATGGCTACGATAGCTTCGTGAACTTCGATAGCTTCTGAAGCTTCCTGAGAAACCTCGTCCGAAAAGCTCTCGCAGCTTCTGAAGCTTTGCAGCTTAACAGCTTCTTTAGCCTTCCACCTTGATGCCCATCGATCGGGCGGTACCGGCGACGATCTTCGCCGCGGCATCCACATCGTTCGCGTTCAGGTCCTCCATCTTCTTCTCCGCGATCTCGCGCACCTGTGCCATCGAGACGATGCCCACCTTGTCTTTCTTCGGATTCGCGGCACCTTTCTCCACCTTGGCCGCCTTCTTCAGCAGTTCCGCTGCCGGCGAGGTCTTCAGTACGAAATCGAACGTGCGATCCTCGTACACGGTGATTTCCGCCGGGATGACGTCTCCGGGACGATCCTTGGTCGCCTCGTTGAACTGCATGCAGAATCCCTGGATATTCAGACCGTGCTGACCGAGCGCCGGGCCGACCGGAGGAGCCGGATTCGCCTTTCCGCCCGGAATCTGCAACTTGATGACCGTCTTGATCGCCTTTGCCATAGTCGTATGAATCACCAATCATCAAAATCCAATCTTCGATACCGAGAAGAGAGTTGGATATGAGTATCGGTTCCTGATTATTGGTTACCCACTGAAAACTTATGCCTTCTTCACCTGCAGGAAGTCCAGCTCCACCGGCGTCTCGCGTCCGAACAGGGACACGAACACCTTGAGCTTTCCCTTCTCCTCGTCCACTTCCTCCACCTTCCCGTCGAAATTCTTGAACGGACCGTCCGTCACCTTCACTACGTCGCCCTTGCGCACATCCACCTTGTACTTCGGTTCGGAAACGCCCATCCGCTTTCGGAGCGCCTCGATTTCCTTGGGATCGATCGGGGTCGGCGTCGTGCCGAGACCGATAAACCCGGTGACGTTCGGGGTGTTTCGGACCACATACCACGACGCGTCCGTCACCATCATGTCCACGAGCACGTATCCGGGATAGATGCGCTCCTCGACGGTCACGCGCTTGCCGGCCTTGATCTTGATCTTCTTCTCCTTCGGAACCAGGATATCGAAGATGTAGTCCTGCATATCCATGGACTCGATACGCTGACGGAGGTTTCGGGCGACATTGTCCTCGTATCCGGAATACGTGTGAAGCACGTACCAGGCCCGACCGTGATGTTGTGTCTGCTTCGCCATAGGATTGGGGAAAAAAGAAACGTTTATCGGCTAGAAAAGAAACTTCTTCGCGAGCGTCTCGAACAGGAAGTCGAGCAACCCGAGAAAGACCGCCGTCAGAAGCGAGATGCCGAGCACGATGGCCGTATCCCGGATCATCCTCTCTTTCGTCGGCCAGACGACCCGAAGCAGCTCCGCCTTCGCCTCCTTCAGAAATTCGATGATTTTCTGCATATTTCCTGTTTCAAAAAAAGCCCGTCACAGGCTTTTCGTATGGGACAAGCATACCAAGCCGGGACCTTCCTGTCAACCCGGCTGGAATCAGGTGATCATCAAATGCCTGCAACCAGATACGGTCGTCGGGTTCCCTTTCTCGTCGGAATTCCCTAAAGCAACTCCAACTCTCCGAAAAATCCCTCGTAGAAAGCCAAAAGCTCTTCCGCCTCCTCTTTCGGCAACGTGAAATCCGGGTCGCGGATGATGCGGTTCCGGACCTTGTGCGCCTCCTGCAGCCGTTCCGCGGAAAGCAGCTGACCGGGCATGATGAGTGAAAGACGCTCCCCGATATCTCCCCCTTCGTAGCCGATTTCCCCAAGCATCTCGTCGGCAAGCGCGTCTGCCTCGAGAATGGCAGCCTTGTAATAGGAGGGGTTCCCGCTTTTCGTCCTGGCCTTGATGGCCTCCCAACGTTTCTGAAACTTCGCCGGCTGGATGAGCGGTCGACGCCCTCCGAACACCTGTTTCTGTATGTTCGACCGGATATCGTGAACGAGAAGCAACAGGACGAGGTCGACGAACACCACGAAAGTATACAGTTTGAGGAACAGGGACACGAGGAAAAACAACGAGGACTTCTGAACGCCATGCCAGAAGATCACCAGTATCCCGATAAGTGACGTCATGTCGAAAGACATTTCGGTTTCCGTTATTTCTGTTCAACCGTGCCTACCTTCTCGAACGCGTCCGCGGCGCGAAGCATCGTTTCCTCGTCGAACCATGCCCCCATAAGCTGCCCGCCGACCGGAAGATTTTTCCCTTCCTCTTCCACAGTCCCCATAGGGAACGATATGGCCGGAATTCCCGCAAGGTTCGCCGTCACCGTATAGATGTCAGAAAGGTACATGCCGATCGGATCGTCCTGCTTCGCCCCGAATCGGAACGCCGGCTCCGGCGCGGTCGGGGAAAAAACAAGGTCCACCTCCTGAAACACGTTCGCGAAATCCTTTCGGATCAGCTTCCGGACATCCTGTGCCTTCTTATAATACGCGTCATAATACCCGGCGGAAAGCGCGTACGTCCCCAACATGATCCGGCGCTTCACTTCGTCGCCGAATCCGTAGCCGCGCGTATCGAGATAGGTCTCAAGCAGCGTGTCCGATCCGGAGAACCGCTCGGTCTTGTCGTCCACGGACATGCCGTAGCGGATACCGTCGAGACGGGCCAAGTTCGAACTCACTTCCGACGGCATGATGATGTAATAGACCGGCAACGCATACTTCGCATGAGGGAGCGATATCTCTTGTATTTCCGCACCGAGCGAACGGAACCGTTCCACGGACGTGTCGAACGCTTTGCGGACCCGCTCGTCTAGACCGCCCGAAAGATATTCCTTCGGAATGCCGATACGAAGACCGCGGATATCGCCGGAGAGAAAATCTTCGAAACGCTTTCCATCGCTTTCGGCCGTGGTCACATCCATCGGATCGTAGCCGCATATCTCCGAGAAGACTATGGCGGCGTCTTCCACGGTTTTCGTGAACGGACCGATCTGATCGAGCGAGGATGCCATGGCGATCAGCCCGTACCGCGATACGCGACCATAGGTAGGCTTGAGACCGACGACACCGCAAAAGGATGCCGGCTGACGGATGGACCCTCCCGTATCGCTTCCAAGCGCGAATACGGCCATCCCGTCCGCGACCGCCGCAGCCGAACCGCCCGACGAACCTCCGGGAACCCGCTCCGGATCCACCGGATTCTTCGTCTGACGGTACGCGCTCGATTCCGTGGACGATCCCATCGCGAACTCGTCCATGTTCGTCTTTCCGAGAATCACCGCTCCCGCGCCGGAGAGCCGTTCGATGACCGTGGCGTCGTATGGAGCGACGTAACCGTCAAGAATCTTGGATCCCGCGGTCGTCCGCGTCCCGACCTTGCACATGTTATCCTTCACCGCGCCGGGAATGCCTTCCAACAGACCGATTTTCTCTCCTCGGGCGATTTTCTCGTCGACGAAGCGGGCGGACTTCCTCGCATCCTCCGCAAGAACGGAAAGGAACGCGCCGATCTCGCCGTCCCGCTCGGCGATGCGGGAAAGATACGACTCCGCCAAGCCGATCGCGGTTACCGTACCGTCTTTCAGTTTCTCGTGCAGTTCTCGGATCATAACGAAAGTGAAAAGTCGCAAGTGAAAAGTGAAAAGATTGCCCAGTAATTAGTCTTCGAAATCGGAAGAGGTAAAAAAATCGTACGGTTCTCAAAACACGGATCGGACCTTTATGAATCCGTCCTTTTTCACGGGAACGCAGTTCAGGATATCCTCCCGCCCGATGCCGCCGAATTCCGACACGCGATCCTCGCGCGTATCGTTTTCCTTCACGGGGATGCCGTCACCGACCGATTCCCCGGAAAGATCCAGCTCACCGAGTTCATGAAAAAAATCAAGAACACCGGAAAGTTCATTCCGGTATTTCTCCACCTCGGAATCGGTAAGACCGATCCGGGCGAGCAACGCGATATGTCGGACTTCTTCGCTTGTCAGCATGATGATATGGATATCCGTGTCACCGACCGCTTCGTCATCCGATCATTTCCAGGAACTCGTCCTCGGAAAGCACGCGGACGCCGAGTTCCTCCGCCCTCGACAGCTTGCTGCCGGCATCCTCGCCCGCGAGAACGAAGTCCGTCTTCGCGCTCACCGATCCCGACGGATGCCCGCCGTTCTTCCTTATGATATCTTTCGCCTCGTCTCTTGTAAAGCGCGAAAGGGTGCCGGTGACCACGATCGACTTGCCCGAAAACACACCCTCTTTCCGAAGCATGTCCGCTTTCGGGAACACCGTCTCGACCCCGAATTCCACGAACTTCCCGAGAAGCCTGATGTTCGCCTCGTCGTTGAACCAGTTCGCCAGGCTCCGACCCGATTTCTCGCCGAATCCCGGAATCTCCGCCCACCGCTCCGGGGTGACGGAAGGAAACCGCTCGGCGATGTCTTTGAGCCCCGCGAGGCGTTTCGGGAAGAGCTCATGCAGATGTTCGGCGATAAGGATCGCGGACTCCTCGCCCACATGCCGTATGCCGAGGGAATAGACGAACCTCCGGAACGGGATCCTCTTCGCGTTCCCGATCGCCGCGACAAGGTTCGCGACCGACTTCTCCCCGAACCGTTCGAGCGGCAACAGATCCCCTTCCGTCAGATCGAAAATGTCCGCCATGTCGGAAATCAGTCCCTCGTTCAAAAGTTGTTCGACGATCTTCTCTCCCAGCCCGTCGATATCGAATCCCTTCCGAGACACGGCGTGGATGATCTTCTCGAGTTCGACCGCGAAACATTTCGGATTCTCGCAATAAAGCGCGACGCTCGTGCGATCTTCCCCCTCGCCCATGGCGCGCCGCGCGACGGGTCCTCCACAGATGGGACACTCGTCGGGCATATGGAATTTTCGCTCCGCACCGGAACGGAGATTCGTGACGACACCGAGTATCTCGGGAATGATGTCGCCCGCTTTCCGTATGATGACCGTATCCCCGATGCGGACGCCGAGCCGCGCGATCTCGTCGGCATTATGCAACGTCGCGCGGGAAACGACCGTCCCCGCGATGCGGACCGGGCGAAGGTGCGCGACCGGCGTCAGCACACCCGTCCGACCGACCTGTATGCCGATGTCTTCCACGACGGTCGTCGCCTCTTCCGCGGGAAACTTGTACGCTATCGCGAATCGCGGGGCTTTCGCGGTATATCCGAGCGCCTCCTGCATGCCTCGTAGATCGACCTTGATCACGATACCATCGAGGGCATACGGCAGATCGTGCCGGCGACTCGTCCACTCACGATAATATTCCTCCACTTCGGCAAGCGTGGCGCATCGTCTGAAGTTCGGGTTCACATTGAACCCGAGATCGCGCAACAGTTCCAGTTCGCCGATCTGCGTGTCCGGAATCGGAGCTCCCTCGATGGAATCGACATCGTAGGCGAACGAATCCAACCGGCGCGAAGCCGTAACCTTGGAATCAAGTTGTCGGATCGAACCGGCAGCCGCGTTCCGAACGTTCGCGAATGGGGATTCTCCGGCCGCCTCGCGCTCCCGGTTGATCCGCACAAGTTCGGCTTCCGGAAGCCATGCCTCGCCGATCACGGTCATTGAAAGCGGTCGCGACAATACCAGCGGAATGCTTCGGATCGTCCGCAGGTTCCGTGTCGCATCTTCGCCGACTTCCCCGTCTCCGCGGGTGGCCCCACGGACAAAATCGCCGTCCTCGTACGTCAGCACGACCTTCAACCCGTCTATCTTAAGCTCGCAGCAATACGTCGGATCGGTCATGACTCCTGCCTTCAGGAGCCACTTCCGGACCCGCTCGTCCCATGCCCGAAGCTCGTCACCGTCGAAAATATCGTCGAATGACCATTGTCGCGAGGCATGTCGCACCTTTTCGAAGCGATCGAGCGGATCGCCGCCGACCCGCGTCGTCGGACTCGTATCCGATCGGAACTGCGGATACGACTCCTCCAGCTTCAACAGCTCATGGAACAGCGAATCGTACGCCTCGTCCGATATCTCGGGCGCGTCGTGGGAATGATACAGAAGCCGATGCCGCTCGACTTCTTCCCTGAGTTTTCGTATCCGCTCTTGTGCCTGTTCCGTATTCATATTCCCGTTTCCAAGCGAAGAAACCGTAGCTTAAGCCCTCCCGGATATCATAGCTGAACGGTCGAAAAACATAAAGACCGCCCGGATGGGCGGTCGAAGACACCGCTTCCGACCGTCATGTCGGACCGGAGACCGACCGGGAATCAGGGAGTCTTCGCGACATAGTCGTAGTCGCGGAGCGAAACCGTCGTCTGTATGTCGGACTTGAGTTTAGCAGTAGAGTTCTTCTTGATGGACATCGTTACCGTGACTCGACCCACCGATTTGGTCGCCCCGTTCGTAGAAGTCGTCGCATAGAACTGACCGGTAACATATGAGCCCGAGGTGGGAGTAAGGTTTTTCCAAACACATGACGGATCACCGCACGAACCAAGCGTCGAAGCGGAACAGTCCGTCGTCACATCGGTCATGGAAGCGATATTTTTCCACCTAGCTTGAAATGTCCCACCCGAATTGAAACGGTATTCGAAACAACGCTTCGCCGAATAATCATAGAACCGGATATCGTCCTTGGCCGCGGCGACCTCGAGTACCGAGCTCGTACGGAGATATTTCGCAAGCATGTTCATCGAATACTGCGCGGCCTCGACATCGTGCTGGATCTCGCGCGAGTTCCCGAATGTGGAGAATCCGGACGTGAAGGCAGCCGACAACGAGACGGACATGATCGCGAACACGCCGATCGAAACGATCAGTTCGATGAGGGTGAATCCCGCGGCCTTTTTACTGAATTGTTTCCGATTTCCCTTCATACTCCCATCCATAATAACTATGATCCCCACGGCGTCAGCACCGATTCCGCATACACGCATTTCTTGCTTACCTTGCAATTCGCACGCGCGTCAGCGATGCTCGACGGGGTATAACTCTGCCCCCAATACACCGCGCTGATGCAGGTTACTCGTTCATTCCCGGATCCACCGTAATCAAGAAGGATCTTCCGGCTGAATTTCGTGGCCACCCCCGCACCGCCGTGCCCAAGAAAATTTGACGACTGCTTGGACAGCTTGAAAGCCGACGCACTCAATCCACAGGAAATCCTGTTTCCCGGAGAAAGCACCTGATCTCCCGCGTCGATCCGGCAATCGTTCCATGTCGATCCCGACGAGGGAAGCCACGCCGAAAGGGACGCACTGCCGGCAAGAACATTGTTATCCTTCACGTTCTTCACCAGTTCCGCGCCTTCCTGCGCGAGTCCGGACGCAACGATGACATCCCTGCTCGCGAGCGACGACTGGAAACCCTTGGTCATCGCCGCCATCACCGGCAAGACGCCCACGGTCAGCACTGAAACAGAGAGAAGAACCTCACCAAGGGAAAAGCCGTTCAATTTTTTTCTCTTACCGTTCATATATCGGACTCGTTCGCCCCCTAATTACAATTCGTGTTCCCGATCGGCCGTTCCTCTACCCTTCCGAGCGGATACACGCAGACATGAAGCGACACCGCACCCTTGCTCAGAACGAAATCGATGGAACCTGAATCGAGATCGGCGTCCATCGATGTCTTCGGTTCGGCGCGCGGTACGACGAACCGGACTTTCGAAGCGGAAATCGTCACTCCGTTCGTCAGCGAGACACTCTTCCCGCCCCCGTATGCGGAACAGGCCCCGCCCCCGGACAGGTCGGCATTCGACTGTGTCATGATATACGAGTTTCCCGACGCACTGATTTCGAAGCCGCAGGGCGCACATTCCGCCGGACTGGAGTTCATCGTACATGTGGCTCCGCGGATGTTCTTTCCCGTTATCGCGTTATTCTGCGCCTCACGAATCGCCGCAGCCACTACGCGCGCATTCCCTTGCACCTCGCGTTTGACCTTCAGGCCGCTCATGGAAACGATCGAGATCGCCGAAACGATGCCGATAATCGCCGTCGTGATGATCACTTCGACCAGGGTGAATCCCTTCCGTTTCGCGTGGTATGTATTCCGTCCGCGTCGCATATTTTCCTATATCATGAAATATCCGAATGCCTCCCCCATCATTGTACCAAAAATAAGCATAACAATCACGCTCCCGGATAGAAACGGACCGAACGGAATGCGGCTCTGCAATCCCTTCCGACCGAGAACGATAAGCACGATTCCGACGATTGCCCCGGAACCGAACGCAAGGGTCAGTGCCGGGAGCAGCAATCGCCATCCCAGTGCCAGACCAAGTATGAGCGCCAACCACGCATCCCCCATCCCCATCCACGTCTCGTCGGAAAAATAGACCAACGAATAGAACGAGAGGAACGCGATCGCACCGCCGACGACCCCCTCCCATAATCGGGACGCGAGAAACGGTTCCGATGGACCGGTGGATACCCAGACGAGAAACAACGAGACGACCGTCCAAACGATTCCGAACACCAGCACGGAAACCGGAATCTCCATGTGCATCAGGTCATGGACGAATACCACCGAAAGGACCCCGATAAGCCCGAGCACCGACACCAACCCGAAAACGGATGCGGGCGTATCCTCGACCGGAATGACCGCCCCGGCTACAGCGAACAGCGCCGCAGTCGAGAGTTCCATGAACAGATGCTGCGGCGAAATCGCCTTACCACAAGACCGACATCTCCCGCGAAGAATTATGTACGACAACACGGGAACATTGTCATACCAACGGATTATTTCCCGACAGGAATCGCAGCGCGAACGCCCCGATACGAACGACTCTTCGGTGTCCAGGCGCGTGAGTACGACATTCAGGAAACTCCCGACGAGAAGACCGACAACGATAAGAAAAAGGATCATGAACGTTCCAGCTAAGGATGACCCGCCAAATTGCCGACAACCTTACGCCGACCTGCTGAAACGACCGTTACGGAACTCGACCGAGATAATCGGAAACGGCAGACTAGCATCCGTTATAAACGACACCCGTCGGACTTATGGTCGCGGTGCATGTCGTCGTCAATCCGCTCGACGTGGCGGTGACATTGAAGGCCCCGGTACCCGTAGTTCCGCAGTTCGTTCCGCTACCGAAGGTAAGGTTACCGACATACGAGGCATTTCCGATCGGAAGAGTTGTCGAGTTCAACGCCCCCGAATCACACGCCATGATGGCCGCGGACTGGAGCGAATGCGTCGACGCCTTGAAAGAAGCCGCTTTCGCCTTCTCACGGGCGCTTGAAAGGCTCACAAGAACGATCGAGGCGAGGATACCGATAATCGCGATGACGATAAGAAGTTCGATCAGTGTGAAACCGAGTTTTGCATGCTTCATATTTTTTTTAGAAAGACTCTTCGGACCCAAAGGAATTTTATCATATATGGAACGACCGTCAAAACCGAAATCGGTCAATCCCTCACCTGGCAACACCCCGATGCCCGATCGATCGGATCGGGACAGCCGGCACCGAATATGTCGTCAGGGCCGGGCGTGACCAATAACACGAGGAATCCGCTCAGTCCCGAACGGGACATCGACGACTGATTCCGAATCATCCGTATGATCCCGTCCTCCTTCCTCTGTTTGACGGACGGGCATCCGAATCCTTCCTTCCCGTGGTTCAGGATCTCATACAAAGGGACGCCTGAAACGTTCCGTCCCGTCCCGGCACCGATAGTAAGTCCGTCTCCTTCAACACAACCCGACGGCGATAGCGCATCGCTGGTACCGTGTCCGTCCGATTCCGCATGAGCGACCCATATCTTGATACCGCTTTCACTTGCCGGCAGAGGGTTCGCGCAGGCTACGCCCGTAAAGAAGAACGCAAGCACGACGACCGCCATGCGGACGATCCGCCCGCCGATGGTTGGTTCGAGAAGATTCATACCCGGTATCCCCGTTATCCGATCGCTTCGAACAAGCGACAAAAACAGGCCGATTGCTTTACTGTTCACTCCGATGTATCCACAGCTTACCACGAAAAACGGGAGGCATCATCGCGTGCGGAAACATCAATCACGTATACGATAAATCCTCATTTTCCGGTTTATCGGATCCCGGTAAACTTCCTCGAATCGGGCCCCCTTCCCGAGGATGATCGAGAGCGCGGAAAAATCGTCCGATGTCACGATATACGAGGACGAGAAGTCATTGCGGATCGCGTCCGCCACCTCGTTCTCGTTTTCTTTCGCCCATGTCTTCTTCACCTCCTCGTCGTCGGACGCGACGACCGCCTGCTGCCTCAACTCCATCTGATCACACCGTTCCGAACGGCATACGTATCCTCCTCCGCTGATATGCCACCACTCCCAGTATTTTTCAGGATCGTAGTTATAGAGGAACCGCGGCTCTATGCCCGCAATATACCGATTTCCGGGATTATACAGGTAGAGCGACGGGAACCAGTTCCAGGTCGTATTGAAAACGATTTCGCCGGACTTCACATTATTTTTGAGCCATTCCGACGGTCGTTCAAGAAAATCATACGGCTGCATGGAGGCAATGCGGTCATTTATCGTAAGTCCGGTCGCCGACACGAGATAGACGACGAATATCGCAACACCGGCAACCAGCGCCCTCTTCGAAATCGGTCCCAACGCGCGTATCCCCTCGGAGAAATGAACGAGACCCATCGGGATATACGCCATCACCGCGATGACGAAGAAATCGAGATTCCGCCGGCTGATGAGCGAAAAAAGGAAGAACGAAAGCGAGATCGCGAAGAGCGCGCCCTCGACGACCTGTCTATCGGGTTGAACGGTCAAAGAACGTTCGCGTCGCATACCGACATACCTGGAAATCTCCAACGATATTCCGATCAGAAACCCCCCGAAAAGAACCATGTTCATGGAAAGATAATCGAATATCTTTACCGGGTACAGCTCCCCTCCCTCCGCGATCGCAACCTTTTTCCCCACGATCGTGTCGGCGAATACCCCGAAGATTATTTCCCTCATGTAGGTCGGAAAACCCGGTGCAATCAGGGAAACGATCACGAAACCGAGAGCCGTCCCGAAGATCGTGCTCAGGAGCAGCTTCAGATCGACTTTCCGGCCATAGAGTCCACCGAAGGCGGAAAGGATGACGATGCAGAATATCGGAAAGAAGAATGTCGCGGTATGCCAGAGAAAATACGCGACGGAAAGGCTCGCGAGGAGGGCATACCGCTTCCGATACCCCGCAAGGATGATAAGCATAAGCAACGCCGGCGCCAATGAGAACGGCCGAGCCATGATGAATCTCACGAGATCGAAGGGTGAGATCGCGCTCGCCAGCCCGAGCACCCAGAAGAACGGCTTCGGAACGGAAAATGTCCGGAGAAAGAGGTACGACACGGTAAGCGTTGCGGCCGCCGACAGGACCCCGTACACCTTTATTCCCATGATAAGCGGATGAAAGAACGTGAATGGGATGAGGGCCGCGTAAAACAGGAAATTGTAATATATGAGATAGGACTTCCCTATCTCGGAAAATGGAAGCCCGTCGAAATCGCGAAACGTGGAGAGGCCCCGTTCGCGCACCGTTTCCGCGAAGCGGATATGGAACAGAGGATCATCGAGACTGACGACGCGGTCGACCGTCAGATAGGTCAGCGAGAAGAACGCCGCAAAGAAGAGGAAGACACACAGCGTTCGCACCCCGCGAATGTCTGCGACGCCTCTTGCGATCGTGCCGACTCGGCGAACGGCATTCGCGCACGTCTTCACCCAAAAACGGTTCATCACGTCCATAATGGGAAGTCCTTATTTTTTGGAGACCAGAAACCCGTTCATTCCACATTGGAATGTCCGATACGACCATTCGGAAAAACCGCAGTCACGACATATTCGACCAAGCTCATCACCGGAAAAATATCGCTTATGATCTCGAATCTCACGCTCGCTAATGACGTGGAGCGTATAAGCAAGGAACTCGAGAACCGGTTTCGCTTTTTTTGTCGGCGTCGTCAGAAGAAGTGTCCCTCCGGGCTTGAGCACGCGGTAAATCTCCCGGACGACCGACTCCGAATCCTCGAGATGTTCGATATTCGCCAGAGAAACCACGACATCGAACGTCGCGTCCGGGAACGGCAACCCTTCGGAAAGGTCACCCCCGACAAGTTCGACATTGCCCGCCGACACAGAGTCGTCCACGGATACGTCTATTCCGCGACCGGAAGCGATCCTCGGGCTCAGGGTCCGAAGCAGTTCGCCCCGATATCCGCACCCCACATCGAGAACGTTCGACCGGTCGCGAATCATTCCGGCAACCCTTCTGAAACGGAGCTGACACAGCAACCGGTCCAATAATCCGGAATCACCTGATGAAAACGGAACCGTTCTCGGATTCGTCATAGTCGTTCGGAAAGGTTCATGATTTCCGCCGGATGTCCGTCTCAAACGCCTCTCGCTGGCTGCGATGGACCGTATCGGACAGGATTCCGCTTACGAACAGGTTCGCACCGATGGCCACCAGACTCGAGGCGAGAATCGCGAGCGGCACCCGAAGGATATAGCGCGTTTCTATGTATTCGATCAGGACGGGAGTTCCGGACGCGAGGCCTGATAACGCGAATACGACCGCTAGAAACGAGAAAAAAGCGAACGGACGATAGTACCTATACAGATTGACGATGGCGAGAATCACCGCGAAACCGTCGGCATACGTCCTGAGTTTGGAAGGACTCCCCCCTTCTTTCCGCTCCCGATACCGTACCGGAATCTCCCGGACCGAAAGGAAACGATGAGACGCGAAAACGGTCATATCCGTCTCCAGCTGGAAGCCCCCGAACAAGACTGGGTAGTTCTTCACGAACCTCCTGGAAAACGCACGATACCCGCTCATGATGTCGTGTATTTCGGACTTGAACAGCCCGTGCACGAGCGTCCGAACGAGAAGATTTCCAGTCAGATGAAAACGCCGCGGACCCTGACGCCCGTATTGGCCCACGATATTCCGATCACCGACGGCCATGTCAGCCCCCCCTTCTACGGCCGACACGAGTTTTTCCGCATCGGCAGCGGAATACGTATCGTCTCCGTCCACCATCACGTAAATGTCCGCATCGATGTCCCGGAACATCGACCGAACGACGTTCCCTTTTCCCCGTCGGGATTCCATCCGCACGATCGCGCCTGCCTGAAGCGCCACGGCGGTGGTGAAATCAGTCGATGCGTTATCATAGACGTAGATGTCGGCGGAAGGCAATACATCCTTGAAATCGCGTACCACGTTCCCGATGGTACGCTCTTCATCCAGGCACGGTATGAGCACCGCGATTTTCCACTCTTCCGGCATATGGGAATGCATAGGACAATACGGCACCATCTGATTCTATCAGAAAAGAAAGGCAACGAAAAACGGCATCCGCATGCTGCTGTGCCGTCTTTCGTTATCCGACGCGGAATCTTCCCCCTAGCAACCGTTAAACGTTACTCCCGTATCAGTCACCGTCGCATTGCAGGCGGTCGTAAGGCCAGTCGAAGGCGCCGTTATCGAGAACGTCCCGTTTCCGTTGGAACCGCAACTGTTGGTCCCGTAGGTCAGCGTACCGATGTACGAGGCATTGTTGACCGGAATCGAGCTGTTATTCAGCGCTGCCGAGTCGCACGCCATGATGGCAGCGGACTGAATCGAATGCGCCGCCGCCTTGAATGAAGCGACTTTCGCCTTCTCACGAGCACTCGAGAGGCTCACGAGGACGATCGAGGCGAGGATACCGATGATCGCGATGACGATAAGAAGTTCGATAAGGGTGAAGCCCTGTTTCATTTTCTTCATGTATTGTCACCCCCTTTCTTTGTTTTCATAGTGTTTGTTATTTATCCGAGACTCCCGGAAAAATCACGTGAAGTTTCCGACCACATTATATATCGGGAGCAGGATTCCGACAACCAGAATCGCGACGCCGATACCGAGAATGACGATAAGGAGCGGCTCCAAAAGAGTTGTCAGGTTTCGGGTCATTCCGTCCACCTCCTGGGAGTAGAATGCCGCGATGTTCCGAAGGATATTGGAGATGGTTCCGCTCTCTTCCCCGATCTTCACCATCTGCGAGACCAGGTGCGGAATCTCCTTGGCCCGAAAGAACGCCGTACTCATGTTCCCGCCCTTGCGGACCTCTTCGGCCGCTTCGAGAATGATATGCTGAAAGGTCTGATTTCCGACGATATTGCTCACGATGGACAGCGACCGGATGATCGGAATACCGCCGTTGAGCAGCACGCCGAGGTTTTCTGAAAGTCTCGCGATAAAGACATACTGCGCGATCTTGCCGACGATCGGAATCGAGAAGATCTGCTCGTCCCAGGCGCGCCGACCGTCCGGGGTCCGGATATAGTATATGAACGATCCGACCACCGCTCCCACGACAAGAACGACCGTCCACCAGTACATCGACAGAAAGTCGCTCGTCGCGACGATTGCTTGTGTATACCACGGCAAAGTCGCATCGAAGTCCTTCAGTACGACCGTAATTTTCGGGATGATGAACGCTACGACCAGAAAACCGATTATGACGGAAACACTGAGAACGAAAGCGGGATAATAAAGAGCTCCCTTGATCTTCGAAACGAGATAGTAATCCTTCTCAAGCGTGTCAGCCACGAACGTGACGGAATGCTGGAGTCCTCCGGAAACCTCTCCGGCGTGGATAAGATTCACCATGAGAGGAGAAAAGACGTCCGCATGTTTCGCCATGGCGTCCGAAAGCGACATACCGTCGTCAACATCGTCCTTGGTCTCTTTGAGAATGATACGAAAGTACGAATTGTCAGTCTCCTCAGCGATAGCCAGAAGTGACGCGGTGACCGGAACCTTCGCCTCGATGAGTACCCCTAACTGACGGAAAAACGCCACAAGCTCCTTGCGACTCACACCTTCCCAGATACGCGCGAGATCCTTCATGACAGCGGATTTTCCGCCTTCCTCTCGGATGGATACCGGCAGAAGGCCGTTCCTTTGAAGCAGAAGACTGGCGGCATCGCGGGTATCCGCCTCGACGACCCCTTCCCTGACCACGCCTTCGACGTTTTTCGCCTTGAATGCGAACTTCATACGTTTTCCCGTTCGTTTCTTATGTCGTGCGCTTACTCGGACTTCGCGATGAGCATCTCGAGATACTGCCGGTTCTTCGAATACAGGAGTGCGTCATTCACGGAGATGAGACCCCGACGGACCAGGTCGGCAAGCGACCGATCGAGCGACACCATGCCTTCCTTAAGACTCGTCTCTATGACGCTGTCGAGCTGGTGCGTTTTGTTTTCACGGATGAGGTTCTCGACCGCATGGTTCTTGAGCATGATTTCGATGGCCGGGATGCGTCCGGCCCCGTCCATCCGCGGAATGAGCCGCTGCGAAACAACGCCGAGCAGCACGCTCGCAAGCTGCGAACGGATCTGGTTCTGCTGGTGTGCCGGGAAGACGTCGATGATACGGTCGATGGTCTGGGCCGCGTCGTTCGTATGGACCGTCGCGAAGATAAGATGTCCGGTCTCGGCCGCGGTCATTGCGGTGGCGATTGTCTCAAGGTCGCGAAGTTCCGCCAATAGGACTACGTTGGCATCCTCCCGGAATACCGCGCGGAGCGCAAGCGGGAACGTTTTCGCGTCTCGTCCGACTTCACGCTGGTTGATGATGCATCGGTCCTGCGTGTAGACGAATTCAATCGGGTCCTCGATGGTCACGATGTGCTTCTCCTGATTGTGATTGATATACTCTATGATCGCGGCGAGCGTCGTAGACTTTCCGTGACCGACCGGTCCCGTCACGAGCACCAGCCCCTGCGAATAGTTCGCGAAATTGTACAGCGATGTCGGAATATTGAGTTCCTCCAGGTTCCGCACGTGGTCCATGACGAACCGCATCGTCACGCTCACGAATCCCTTCTGAAAAAAGACGTTCGTTCGGAACCGCATCCGGTTCTCGAAATTGTACGAGAAATCCGCCTGTCCGGAAGAGAGAAGCTCTTCCTTCCCCTCTTCGGTGAGCAGGATATCCGACAGCGCCTTCGTATCAGCCGGCGTCAAAATCTTTTCCTGCGTGATCGGATGCAGCTTCCCGTTGATACGGAGGGTCGGATACCGTCCCACCACCAAGTGGAGGTCCGAGGCCCCTTGCTGCCCAACGAGCAGAAGGAGGTTCTTGACCCGCTGCTCGGCATGCAGTATTTCTGATCCGTCTGACATAATTCGTGTTGATGTTTGCTTACCGCTACGCTCCGACCGAATCGGAAGCGATCTCCTTAGATAGTTCCGTTTCCTTCAGGGTATCACCTTTCGCGCCCTTTTCCAATATGGATTCCACCTTCCCCAGGACCTCGGACGGCGTGAAGTGCGATTTGATAAGGTATTCCTCGGCGCCGAGATCGAATCCGTCGCGAACGCCCTCGTGTGCCGAGAAGTTCGTCAGCAGGATGACGGGAATGTTTTTCCGTTCCGGATCGCCCTTGATTTCCCGCATCACGTCGCGACCGTCCATGTACGGCATGAAGATATCGAGTAGGATAAGATCGGGTGTGGACCGCTTCAACCGCTCCATGCCCTCGACGCCGTCACCGGCCGTTTCCACCACGAATCCGCATTCCCTGAGTTTCTTCTGATAGATGTCCCTCACAAAAAAATCGTCTTCCATGAGCAGTATCTTTTTCCCGGCGAATTTCGAGATTCCCATAGGTCGCATCATGAAAGATTATTCCTCATCCACCAGGACATCGCCGTCCGTCACCCGCTCCACTTCCGCGAGCGTCGTCACCCCACAAAAGACTTTCAGAAGCCCGTCCTGCCGCATCGTGAGCATCTTCTGCCGCTTCGCCTCCTCCTGAAGCTTTGACTCGTTCGCGCGGTCGTCGATGACTATCCGTTTGACCTCCTCGGTAAGTTCGAGCGCCTCATAGATGGCGATACGCCCCTTGTAACCGGTATTCCCACACACCTCGCATCCTTTCCCATGGTAAAGGTGGACCCCTTTGGATGAATCGTACCCGTACATCTTCAGCTCGTCCGGGTCGACTTCGTCGGCGATTTTCTCGAGCTTCTTCCGAAGGAGCGGAGTGACATCGATCTCTTCCCGGCAATCCGGGCAGATCCGCCGGACGAGCCGCTGCGCTGCCACCACCTGCACGGCCGAAGCGATAAGGAACGGTTCGACCCCCATGTCGACGAATCGGGGTATCGATCCGATCGCGTTGTTCGTGTGGAGCGTCGACAGCACGAGGTGCCCCGTCAGGGCGGAGTGAATCGCAAGTTCGGCCGTTTCACTGTCCCGGATCTCCCCTACCATGATCACGTTCGGGTCCTGACGCAAAATCGAACGAAGCCCGTTCGCAAAGGTGTATCCGATCTCGGGCTTCACCTGGCTCTGGTTGATTCCCTGAATGGAGTACTCGACCGGATCCTCAAGCGTGATTATGTTCCGCTCATCCTGATTCAGGATCTGCAGGAACGAATACAGCGTCGTCGACTTTCCGGAGCCGGTAGGGCCGGTCAAGAGTATGATACCGTACGGATCGGCGATTTTCTTACGCATCACTTCCCCGGTACGACCCCACAGCCCCATCTGTTTGAAATCGACGATATTGTCTTTCTTGTCGAGAATACGCATGACAACCTTCTCCCCGTTCACCACCGGAAGCGTCGAAATACGCAGGTCGACGGTCTCCCCCTCGTGCTCGGCCCGAAACCGGCCGTCCTGCGGTTTCCGCTTCTCATCGATCTTCAGGTTCGAAAGGATCTTGATGCGCGCGATTACCGCCCGACCGATCTGCGGAGGGAATACGAGCGACGAATGCAACAATCCGTCCACTCGGAATCGGACGCGATAGTTCTCCTCGGCCGGCTCGATATGGATATCGCTCGCGCGAGCCTCGATGGCATGCTTCACGATCGATTCCACGAGCCGCGCGATCGGCGCGTCCTGAAGCACCTCTTTGTCCTGCCGTGTCGTTTCGATCTCCGACTCCAGGTCGGTCATGAGCGAGACCCCGGTCGAAACGTCGTCGCTCTTGAGCGAAAGTATCGCCTCCTTCAGGGCGCGGTCCGTACCGGTATAATTCTTTAGCATCTCGTCGATGACGACCCGCGGAGCCAATGCTATCTCGATGCTCTTCTGTTCCTTTTCGGCCAGGAAGCGAAGGATATTGAGCGCCTCAAAATCCTCCGGATCGGTCATCGCGACCCGAAGCGTCTCTCCGCTCTTCTCGTACACGGCCATCCGATATTTCGACGCCGCATCCTCGGGAATGTATCCGATGACCGAACGTTCGATTTTTTTCGGTGCCTCGCCGATAAACGGCATTCCGAGAGTCTCGGCCCGCTTTTCCAAAGCGATCTCGTCGGCGCCCTCTGACGTGCCTGCGCCAGCGACAACCACGTCATCCGCCGAATCGGAAACCTTCTCCTGCTCGAGGGTGACATCACTCATACCGGTATGTGCGCTTACTACAGTACGAATGGATTTCCTCGTCCGGCGTTTCCCGGATCGGACAACGCGGGAACCGTCTTTTCTTTCGCCATGAGATCCCTGATACCGGTCATATCGAACTGCCCGGCGCTGAATACCGGAAGAAGGTATCCTCGCGGATATTGCTTCTCGGGAAGATAGTAGAACTCCGCGGCAAAGCTCCCTGAAAGGATGCCGGAATCAGGCATCGGCTGACCGCTCTGATCGGTACCGGAATCCTTCTTGACGATCGCGAACGACACCAGCTTGTACGAACGGGCGGGTCGCGATACCTCCTTCAGGAATGCCTTGATGCTTTCGTACGATCCCTGGATGTTCGCCGACAAGGTGAATGTGCTCGGCACGGGCGACTTCGGGGCGCTCAGCGGATCCATTTCCTCCTGCGTGTCCGCAGGAAAATACGGCGATTTTTTCGTATCCTTCGACTCGAAGGTGATATTGTTGACCACAGCGCCGGATTGCATGGCATAGTAGTTGAAAACGTCGACGATGCGATCCTGGTCGAGTGAAACGGGAAGATAGGCGTATACCATTCTACCCTCATCGGTACCGAGCAACGACTCCCGGGAACTCGCCAGTACTTCCAGATTCTGTTTCGTCGCTTCCACCGCCGAAAGTTCGGCCTCCTTTTCTGCCTTCACCTGTCTTTTTTCCATGACCGAAACGACCGCCGGCTTCACGAGGAAGACGCCGAGGAATATGACGATGATGATGAATATCGGGAAGGAAAGTCTCTTGATCGACATACGTTTGTTTTTATTCCTATTGTCCGAAGATGATCGAGAACGTGAAATCGATTCGCCCGTCCTTGTTCCTTCCAAGCGTCGGAACGGTCAATGTCTCCAATTTTGGCATTTTCTTCAGCAGTACCATCTGTTGGACGACGGTCCTGAAGGAATCCGCCTCACCTTTCATATGGACCGTCCGTTCCGATTCTTCGTAGGCGAAATCGGAAAGTTTCACGCTCGGGAGAATCAGGGTTTCGACAGAGGCGAGCATTTCGGCAGGACCGAGGAAGCCCTCTTTTTCTGCTGCTATCCTTTCAAGCCTGAATTGGAAATCGGTCACCTTATCGACCTTCTCCATGGACATGTTCTGCCGTTCTTCGACGATCCTGTTCTCGGCATCGGCAATGCTTCCGGAAAGGAATCGTTCATAAAAGGAAAAACCGACCCAGATCACAACCACCGCCGAAACGACGGAAAGAAGAAAAATCAATCCCTTGCCGATATGTCTTCCGCTTCCTATCTTTCCCTGTTGGGTCGACTGTGCCAAGTTCATTCCCGGCATATGATTTCCGTTTTTGGGTTTATCGTTCTTCCGAATTATATCCCGCATCGGTCATTCCGTAAAATGCGGTATCGTTTTCATTTCTTCTTCTCGGACTCCGCGGCTCCGTACAATGCGAGTCCGATCGCCGCAGAAAAGGACGCACCGATGGATTCTATCTTCGTCTGAAGGGCGGGCGGATAGGAAATGGCACGCCACGGATCCGACAAGGTCGCGGGAACGCCGAGCTTTTTCGAGAGATACGAAGTGAGACCGGCAAGACGCCCCGTTCCACCGGAGAGAATGACCCCGTCGATATTCCCATCCGGTCGCTTCACTTTCCAGGAATCGACCATGCGGGATGCCTCGCTGACGATCGTTTCCACCGCGGGAAAAATTACCGCTATGTCCTTCGCGTTCAGAAAATCCTTGCCGCTCTTCTTGAGGGCGTCGGCACGATCGGGAGATATGTTCAGGCTCTCCGCGAGGGAACGCGTGATATCGCGACCACCGGCGTCGATGCTCCGACTCTTCTTCACGTACCCTCCCTCGACGAGTATCAGGTTCGCGGCGCGCGCGCCAATATCGATGACGAGAAACGTTCCGGGATCGTTCCCGACGACCGCGCGGACGATGGAAAACGTTTCCAATTCAAGCAGCTTCATCTTGTATCCGACCGCGTTCACGTATCCTTCGTACTGCCAGACGTCCTTATTGAGCGCCGCGACGAGAAGTATCTCCGATTTCTGTTGTTTTCCGTCTTCGGATGCCGCTTCGTCCGCGCCCTTCTTCTCGAGCAGTTCCCATGACAGCGAGACGTCCTCGAGCGGACTCGGGATGTACTTTCTCGCCTCGAACCGTACCGCCTCCTCGAGTTCGGCATCCGTCATTTTCGGAAAGTCGATGAGCGATATGAGACCCAGAAAGGACGGCATGGAAATGCAGACTTCTCTCGTTTCCGGCTTCATCTTCTCCAACAGCACGCGAAATCTGACGGCCATATCCTCACGGAAAGACCGCACCGCCGGTTTTTGCGGATCATGGGGTGGAAACAGTGTCGCCTCGCCGTAATTCGTGAGAAACGGGCGTCCGCCGCGAAGCTCAAGCTCCACGGCCTTGATCGATTCCGTTCCGAAATCGACACCGAGAAACCGTTCCTTGGAAAACATTCCCATACGTTCTTTGTGTTTACGGAAAGAGGAGACGAAATACGGATGTACTCCCCTTGTCAGTCGGAAGTATACCACGATTCGAACGGAAGGAAAATGTTGACCGGCGAACGGGAATCATTGACACGGCACGTCCATGTCCATACAATTGTCCCACCACCGGATATCCTTCTCCCGTGATATCATTGAAAGTATGAACATCGGACATCTGCCGGAAAAATTTTCCCTGCGCGCACGAAAAACCCTGAGCGAAGCCTCCGTCGTCGCGAAGGCGTCCGCGGACGCTTCTGTCCGTCCGATCCACCTCCTGACAGCCATCCTTTCCGAGGACGGGAGTCTCGGCAGCCTGTTTCTCGTCAATGCCGGGCTGAAGCGCGATGCGCTGCGACCCGTCGCCGGAAACGTATCCGGACCGGAAAAGATCACGCCGAAAAAACCCGCGAAACGGATTGGACGCGCATCGAAATCGATACCGTTCTCGACCGAAACCAAGGACGTGCTCACAAGGGCGTTCCTTTCCGCGAACCGGTTCGGTTCGCCGTATGTAGGAACGGAACATGTCATACACGCCATCCTGACAAAACCCGACCGAGAAATCCTTGACGTCCTGGCCAAGGCAGGCATCGACCATGAGCAATCACTTTCGGAGCTCGAATCGCACCTCGGACTGGAACACGTTCCGGACTTCGGCAAACTGCTCGACCTTCCGGAGCTGACGCTCGCGAAACGGACGTCGGGAACGGACGGTCTGCCACCGGCGCTCTCGCAGTATACGACCGACCTCGGCCGCGAGGCGACGGAACGCGGAGACATTTTTTTCGGCCGCGAGGCGGAAATCGCAAGGGTCACTAGCATCCTCGGCCGGCGCCAGAAGAACAACCCGGTCCTTCTCGGGGAACCGGGCGTCGGCAAGACCGCGATCGTCTCGGCTATCGCGAAACAGATCTCGGAGGGCGAGGCATCGGCATCGCTTTCGGGCAAGCGTTTCCTCGCACTCGACCTTGCGCTCGTCGTGGCCGGAACCAGTTTTCGAGGTGAATTCGAGGCACGACTCAAGGAAATCGTCCGCGAAGCGAAGGAACGTCCCGATATCATTCTCTTCATCGATGAACTGCACACCATCGTCGGCGCCGGAAATGCCCAGGGCGGGCTCGATGCCGCAAACATCCTCAAACCGGCACTTGCGCGCGGCGAGATTCGCGTCATCGGCGCCACCACGAACGCGGAATATCGCAAGCATATCGAAAAGGACCCCGCGCTCGGTCGGCGCTTCCAGCCGGTAGCCGTCAACGAGCCCTCACCCGAAGAAACGAAGAAACTCCTCCGGGGAATCCGCCCCGCATACGAATCGTTTCATGGAATCTCGATCGCGGCAGGACTCCTCGACCTTTCGGTCGATCTTTCGGTCCGCCACCTGCACGACCGTTTCCTCCCCGACAAGGCGATCGACATACTCGACGAAGCCTCGTCGCTTTCCAAGAACCGCCGGAGCGTCACGCCCGCGGGGCGCGCGGCCGCGGCGCTCGAAAGCTCGAGAAAAAATATCCTCGGGGAAAAGGAACTGCTCATGTCCGAAGGACGCTTCGACGAGGCCGCGGAGATGCTCCAGGAAGAACTGCGTATCAGCAGAGAGATAGCGAAACTGTCCGCACGCGAGGCGAAAGAGCGATCCGGATCCGAACGGATAGCCCTCACGGAACGGGACCTGCTCGAAACCGTATCGGCCATGACCGGCATTCCCTTCGCGACGCTAGAACGGGATCGCCCGGAACATCGCCTGGAGCGGCTCGGCAAGACGTTGCGAAACCGCATCGCCCTACAAGAAGACGCCATCAGCGCCGTCGAATCCTCTCTCATCCGTTCACTCTCGGAAGTACGCGACCCGAGCCGACCGCTCAGCTCGCTCCTTTTCCTGGGGCCGACCGGCGTCGGAAAGACCCTGGTGGCCAGAACCGTCGCCGAGGAGTTTTTCGGCGGTCGGGACCGCCTCATCCGACTGGACATGAGCGAGTTCATGGAACGGCACAGTGTCGCGCAGATGATCGGGGCGCCCGCCGGCTATATCGGCTACGGGGAAGGCGGCAAGCTCACGGAACGGATACGCCGCATGCCTCATGCCGTCGTACTGTTCGACGAGATCGAGAAAGCGCATCCCGACGTCGCCGGCATACTGCTTCAGATCCTCGACGAAGGCACGCTCACCGACGCCGAAGGTCGGTCCGTAAGCTTCCGCGACGCGCTCATCGTGATCACGTCCAATGTCGGCACCGGTTCTTTCTTCAAGAACGATCATATCGGTTTCGAAAAGGGCGATGCCCGTCATTCGACGTCGCGTTCCGAATCGGCAAAGAATGCCGCACTCGAGGAGCTCAAGAAGACGTTCCGGCCCGAACTGCTCGCCCGAATCGGCCGCACCGTCGTCTTCGACGCGCTCGGCAAGGACGCGATCGCGAAAATAGTGCGGCTTGAACTCGGCGCACTCAAAAAACGACTCGCCAGGAAAGGCGTCTCCCTTTCCATCGCTGCGCCGGTCATCGCCACACTCGCCGAAAAAAGCCTCGTTCCGGAACAAGGAGCCCGACTCGTCCGGAAAAACATCGAGGAGCTCGTCGAGCGCCCGGTCGCATCGAAACTTCTGTCCGGCTCCGGCACGAAACGCAAACTCATCCTTTCCCTTTCGGGCGAAACGATCATCTGCACCGAACCGAAAAAAACACCGATCAAAAAGTAATACCGCGGTGGAGAACGGGTTCGAAATCGGCACACTAACGAAATGCGAACCGGGATGATACGGACATCTCGCAACAGAATCGCGATGTTTTCCCCTTTGCGGGAATTTTTCGCGGACCTCCTGTTTCCCCGATCCTGTATCGGCTGCGGTAAAAGGGGCACCTATCTGTGCGATGCGTGCCTCTACGGTTCGCCATGGAAACGAGAACATTCCTGCCCCTTCTGTGAGTCCGTACTCACGCCCGACGGCCGGACCTGCTTTTCGTGCGTACCGAAGCACTCGCTCGACGGCGTTTTCTCCGCATCCGTCTTCCGTGAAGCGACCGCGGTCGCCGAAGCCGTCCATGTGCTCAAATACGAATATGTTCCGGAGCTCGCGTTCCCGCTCGGAGCGTTCCTCGCAAAAGCGACCGCCAAGACCGAGCTGCCGATCGCCGATATGATCGTTCCCGTCCCGCTTCATCCGTGGCGTCTCCGCTACCGCGGGTTCAACCAATCCGCCTTGCTTGCCGAATCGTTCACCGCCGCATTCATGCCCGATATGCCGATACCGGTCCGCTCCGACCTGCTGGTCCGGCTTCGCTTCACGCTCCCGCAGGCCAGAAGTCACGGAGCCAAGGAGCGAAAGGCGAACCTGAAAGGAGCCTTTTCGCTCCCGTCCGACAGCCAACCATTTCGAAAGGAACTGAAAGGGAAAACGATTTGGCTCATCGATGACGTCGCCACGACCGGCGCCACACTCGAGGAATGCGCGAAAGTATTGAAAAAATCCGGTGCGAGACATGTCTTCGGAATCGTCGTGGCGAGATGATGACAAAGAGCCATAAAAAATGACCAGCCCGTCCGCGAGGTACTACTCGAGAACGGGCCAGGATTAGACGAAACGGAAATGCCGACAGCTTACGCGAAATTCGCGGATGCGATCAGGTGAGGAAACTGCTCCCACGAACTCAAGCGGCGCACGCGATCGGGAAGTTTTTTGTGGGCGTTATAACACCACGAAAAAAGGAACAGGAGGGTACCAACCGCCTCCTCGGAAACTTGGATCAGCTTTCTCAGATCGTCGTCCACCAGGACGTCAAGACCAAGCTCGCGGACTGCCGGACCCTTGCTTTTCCCTTTTCCGGTGCCGATAAACTCCATCGGAACTCCGTCACTCGTTCTCTTCCACCACTCCTCGGCGACGCGTAATTCTGCGCCCCTGCGCGAAGTGATCACATACAGCTTGTGCCCTTCAAGCGAAAGTCCTCTCAGACAGTCTACGACGCCGGGAACAGGCGTAAGACGGGATCCGTATTCGGGACCATACGTCAACTTCTGAATCTGCTCGTACTGCTCGTCGGAGAACAAATTTGGAACGACCTGCTTGCGCTTGAACATCTGAGGGGGGCACTCGACTCCGAACAACTCGGATGCGCATTGTGTTTTGGCAAGATAGAAATTCGCCAGGACACCGCTGAAATCCACGCCGATTTTTTGGACCATCACAGTATTATTGGGGTTTTGTTAAACGGACAATTCAAATCGCACCCCCACCCTAGCGCAACATCGGACCGGAGTAAAGAGAGGGGACATTGGCCGTAACCTCCTCCAGTCCACCCGCCATCAGAAATTTTGGAAAAGAAGAAATAGATACGACAATGCTCCTTGTGGGTTGGCCTCAAGGAGCATCGCTTTTTGTAAAACACAAACCGGCATGAAAGGGTCAGATGCCGACCAGCTCGTCGCCTTCGATCTTCAGCTTGCCATCCCTGATGAGCTGTTTCGTCCTGGAAATCGCCAGGGCGTCGAGATCGGCTTCGGCAACGCTCATATAGCGGCCGGGAATGAAGTCTTTTGTCTTCGACAGGGCAATGCGACCTGACGCCCCCGGCATCTTCCCGGTGAAGATACAGTTTTCACCGTGCTGTTCGATTTCGGTGATGTCGGTACGTTTGTCACGCCTTCTCGATTCACTGCCTCCATGACCTATGCTCGCGCCACCACCGAGCCCTTCAATCGTCATTGAGACAGTGACTTTTCTTCCGGCAGTGATGTTGCTGCCTTTGTAACCACGCGATCCTTTCTGCATTGGAAAAATCCTCCAAATAGTTTTTTACTACATTGATGAAATGGTAAAGAAAAATATCACCTAAACCCAAGGGCTCGGGTGAGTGCAAAGAAGTGAATTCCCCTGAGCACCAAATTAAATTAACAGAAAGTCAAAATCCTGTCAAATATCAAAAAAAGCTACTATTTACCGCTTATATAAAACCTTTTTATTTTTAACAACCATATTTGAAAATTCATCGGAAATCATCGATTCGATGAAGTTCGTGCTCAAGGATCGTCTCTCCTTCCCAAAATGAGAATTTTCCGCGGATCCGGTTTCCGACGAGCACTTCGGGAAGCCAGATCGCGTCATCGGGCCACATGGACGCAAAAGGAATATCTGCGACCCGAAACCACCCCGGCTTCATCTCGTCGCTCTCGGTCGGTTCCCCGTCCCACGTTTCCGCGAAGAACACGTGCACGATCTGATCCCAGTCAGGCCTCGGAGCATAGCGGAATTCGAGTTGCGCCACCTGACAAAGTTTCCCTACTTGCACTCCGATTTCCTCTTCTGTCTCCCGCCGGGCGGCCTCCTCGATCGACTCACCCGGTTCGAGTTTCCCTCCGACCCCGTTCCACTTTCCCGTCCCGAACCCGCGCTTCTTCATCGCAAGGCAGATTTCCGAAACCACCCCGCCGTCTTCGCGACGGACGAGGAAGAGAAGGGTAGAATTTCTCAGGGATTTTTTTACCATATTATTACTCCATAGTCATGATAAATCTGGATTTGACAATATTTCTGAATAAGAATACAGTAACTTTAGTCGCCACTTTAAGGTGGCGCTCACAAAGAAACTAAGTCCTGATTTTAGTTGTTTTGTCGAGCGCAGCCTTAGTGAGATATTTTTTTAGGTTTTTCGAAATCCTCAATTGGTTTCTGCCAATTGAGGATTTTTTGTCAATTGATTTTAACAGCCGAGCAAGACCACGTCCTCGAAACTTGCCAACACGTCTCGCATACCTTTGATGCAGAGAAAAACCTATAATATCTGCCAACGCTAATCCCGGAAGGCAGGCGCCCTTCTTTGCAAACTGAAAAGAAACTACGTTCTCATTAAAAGTTTTTGCCTTTTCTTTTGACTTTTCATAAATAAAATTTTCTCCATGAGAAATTTGTTCCAACACGCTTACTATAAGTTCATTCTCTGCACGAGATTCGAATGTTATCGTTCCGACTCTGTCCGAATTCACCAATCGCTTGTGCTGCGCAAAATTAAACGCAAGCCTTGTAATCGCATACGAATATGGAAGAAAGCACACTTCCTTTTTTATAAATTTAGAACAACGACTGTTCTTTATTGCGGTTTTTGAAAGACTAAGCGCCCTCAAAAAAGAACCCTTCCTTATGAGATAAGCATCGATATGAAGCGGAAAGTTTTCTATAAAACTGCTGATTTCGTATATTAACGCCTTCGCTATTTTATCGCTATTAATATAGCTTGGATGAGTATTCCCATTTTTGTCGATAATTTTTTCAAAAATATCCACAGCATGAAAATTCTGAGTATATTCAATGCCGTACTTCCTGAATATCTCATCTAAATAGTAAATCGGGTGGCCGTTCGAATAACCACCCGTTAAAACACCGACAAGAACAAAGAAACTCGACCTGTCATCATTCAAATATGGCGTGCCGCTTTCATCAATATATAGATATATCCTTGAAAGGTCGTTCATAGCTGTTTGCGGAGAATATATTCCGCCTTACTCTTCGACGGCCGGGCAAGACCGACGGACAATCTCTCCAGGGCGGAAGAGATGAGATTCGCCCGGGCATTCGTATTATTCCTGATAAGCGGAGGAGGTGAGATTCGAACTCACGATACCCTTGCAGGTATGACAGTTTTTCACCCAGAGGGTGACCAGCCTCTGGCTGGCAAGACCGTCTTTGGAATCTTTTTGGAGCGGAGGAGGTGAGATTCGAACTCACGATACCGTTTCCGGTATGACAGTTTTCAAGACTGTTGCCTTCAACCACTCGGCCACTCCTCCGCTCCAAAAAGATTCGTTCAAAATAACAACCACTCGGCCACTCCTCCGTTCGGACAAGATTCTCCCAGTCAGGCTAGCAGAAACAACCATGCCTGTGAAGCCGACCGGGAGACGTGGTATACTATCGGTACTTTTTTCAGACGCTTATGAGCTTCGACTTGAGATCGACCGGTCGTGACGCGGAAACATCCCACTCCCCATTTCTGGATGCCGCCCCACAGCCTGTCGAGGATCCCCGACCGAAACCTCCGCTTGAACAGCCGGAACCGCATTCCTACCGGACCGGCCGCATATTGGCACACTGGGAATCCGAAGGTCAGGATTCGCCGCTTCTGGAATCAAAAAAGCTCCTGGCGGGGGTCGTCGGCGCGCTCATCCTGATTGTCGCCTATTCCATCTATACCGACAGTCCCATCATGGCGATCACGTTCATCCTGATCGGAATGACCGGCTATCTTCTGTTCAACCGACCCGCCGAACCGACGGAGTACATGATTACCGAAAAAGGCGTTCTTTCCGGTCGGGAGTTCTACGAATACAGTTCGATTACCTCGTTCTGGATCATCGAGGGCCATCCCCAGTTCCCGAAGCACCTCATCCTCGACATCGCCGGAATCATTACTCCCCGTCTCCATATTCCCCTCGAAGGGAACGACTCCGAAGTGATGCGAAAAGTTCTCCGGAAACACGTCCCCGAAGAGGAGTACGAGCCGAACCTCATTGACATCGCCGAAAGAATACTGCATATTTGAATGAGCCCGGAATCACCCGGAAGGGTGTTTTCGGTCGTATATGTGCGCGCTCGTAGCTCAGTGGATAGAGCGTTTGGTTGCGGTCCAAAAGGTCGCAGGTCCGATTCCTGCCGAGCGCACAGAGAAACCCCCGGAAGGGGGTTTTATCGCGCGAGGAGCAGACGAACGATTTCGCTTGCGTCAGCAATCGGACGCCGGAACGGTTTTCCGAACCGTGAGGCGGTGCCTTAACCCGAGCCGCGCGACGGCGCGGTGAGAGGTGAAGGAGATTCCTGCCACGTAAAATTCTCCGCGGGAAGGCGGATTATCACATGGCACGCCGAGCGCACAAAGTAAACTCCCCGGATGGGGAGTTTTTTGGTGTGTGAGAAGTAGGCGAACAGGATTACATACTCCTCTATCCTTGCCCATTCCAGCAAAGTGTCCTATCCTGAAGCGGTCCTTATGTTCCTGCCGACTGTTCCCTGTTCCATGTTATCTGTTATCCGCTCTCTGTTTCCTGATTCGTCTCCATAGCTCAACGGATAGAGCGTAGGCCTCCGAAGCCTGAGATTGAGGTTCGATTCCTCATGGGGACACACTCGTACAATCTCTTCCGCCAGTCAGCGAATTATCACGTGGCACGACTATGACAACGATATGATTCTCGGCGTCACCGAAATCCTCCGGCTGGTCAGCGAGAAGAATCTCGTGGAAAACCTTTCCGAACGCGAGCTCGAAACTCCGGAAGGTGCGGGGTTTGATTTTCGCGTCGGCACCCTGTATCGACTTACCGGACAGGGCTTTCTCGGCGTCACCGAACGCGAAACTCCCGACGTCACGGAGGTTGCCACATTCGATCCGGAGCAGACGGTCAGTGTCACCCTCGATCCGCACGTTTTCTACGTCGTCAAAACACTCGAACGTTTGAACGTCCCGGATGACCTTGTCGTCCTCTTCACTCCGCGCTCCACGCTCTATCGATCCGGCGTCACGATCTTTACCGGAGATGTGAAACCTGGTTACCGGGGCGAGATTAACTTCGGTATCATGAACTTCCGCGATGAGCCGTTCATCCTGGAAATGGGCGCTCGCGTCTGTCACGCCATGTTTCACCAAGTTATCGGCGACACCGCCCCGTATCGCGGCCAGTGGCAAGGCGGCCGCACCACGACCGAATCGAAAGAAACCCAGGTCTGATACACGTCAATTTTTTACGGCCAACCTATGCACATCGAACGCCCCATATCCAAGCAACCGATGCCCGATCACGCCAAGCGCGTCTTCAAAGGGGTTGTGTTTGACGTATACCAATGGGAGCAGGAGATGTTCGATGGTTCGAAGGCTATCTTTGAAAAACTGAAGCGACCGGACACCGTCATCGTCTATCCGGTCCTCGACGACGGGACGATACTGCTCACCGAACAGGAACAGCCGGGAATGAAACCAGCTCTCGGCGCGGCGGGCGGACGCGTCGACGAGGGAGAAGGAATATTGGATGCCGCGAAGCGGGAGCTGCTCGAGGAAACCGGATACGAGGCTTCGGAATTCATCTTATGGGATGCGCGGCAACCGACATCGAAGACCGACTGGGCGATTTTCACGTTTATCGCGAAAGGTGCAAAAAAAGTCGCCGGCCTGAACCTCGACGCGGGAGAGAAGATATCCCTCAAGCCGGTCACGTTCGATGAATTCGTTATGCATGTCACCGACGAAGGATATTCCGAACGGGAAATCGTTTCCAAGGTTTTCGAAGCCAGACTCGACCCCGTCAAAATGGAAAGTCTTCGGGAACTATTTCGGCCTTAGCTCACTTCGATTCGGCACACATTCCCCCGTCTTCGGACGGGTTTTTCGTATTTTACCAAACAAATGGCTTCCTCTTCTAAACTTGACTTTATTTGATTTCCGTTGTAGAGTAATAATGTTGGATGACTATACACTGGAACTTAAAAACGAGCGAACATGACCAAAAAAATCCTTCCTGGACACAGGATCCTTCTCGTCGGCGCGTCCGAGCTGATATTACAAATCAACCTTACCCAACCACCGACCACCGAAACGTTGACTCAAATCTGCTACAAGGCGCAAAGCTTCGAAGGGTTTCTGTCAACCGGGTCCATCCTCACAGTAGCTCAGGATGGCCGTAAACTGTTCTTCAGGTTCCGCACACCCGGTCCGGAAGTCGTTTTTCCGGCAGCCAGCTGGGAGGAACAGGAATCCGTTCTCCTCGTATTATCGAGAAATATCGGAATCGGTATCAAGACGATGAGAAGAAACAAGACGACCAGTCCTCGATTCCCAAATGATTTCTTTACGATTCCAGAAGTCCTGACCTCACTTGGCATCGGCACCGAGAACGATTCCCACAATCTAATAGGAAAAGGGAACGCGACTCTTGCTGAATCTTTTTTCAAGAAACAGGAGTGATACAACCGTCATGGAATATTTTAAGAGAGCCCGTACTAACACCTGCGGGCTTTCAAACTTTTTTCAGCCCTGCTATGCTCTCCGTATGCCACCACTCACCATAGAAACCCCGCTCGGGGCCCTTCCAGCCTTCAAGAAATCGATCCTCGCCAAACTCGAAAAGCGGGATTTTCGTACCGTCGGAGATTTACTCCGTCACCTTCCCCGTTCCTATGAGGATTATTCCGTCATCCGACCGGTCGCGGAACTCTCGGTCGGCGAACTCGCGACCGTCGAAGGAAAAGTCGTCCGTCTTTCGGCCGGGCGGACCTATCGGAAACAGGTCTTCCTCACCGAGGCGACCGTCTCGGACGACACGGGCGAGATTCGTGCCGTCTGGTTCGGCAACCGATTCATCGCACAGTCCCTTTCCGAAGGCGCCCGAATCCGACTGTCCGGCCGTGTCGCGGAAGACGGGAAGGGATTGCTTTTTCAGACCCCCGACTACGAGCGTGCTTCACGCGCCGCCACACACACCGCACGGCTCATCCCCGTCTATCCCGAAGTGGGCGGGGTCAGTTCACGTTTCTTCCGATGGCAGATAACCGAACTTTTCACGAAGCTGAAGAACATACCGGATTCCATCCCCGAAGACATCCTCACACGACTTCACCTCCCGACATTCCAGGTCGCGCTCCGCTACGTTCACCTGCCGAAAAACGACGACGAGTGGATGCTCGCGCGAAAACGGTTCGCCTTCGACGAGATGTTCCTTTTTCAGCTGAAGGCGCTCCAGGCCAAGGCACTCTATGATACGTCTTCCGCCATACGGATTCCGGATGCGCACGATTCAACCGGACAATTCCTCGGTTCGCTCCCCTTCAAGCCGACCGACGCGCAAGCCCGGGCCATACGGGACATCATCACGGATCTGGCAGGTCCGCGCCCGATGAACCGCCTCTTAAACGGTGACGTCGGTTCGGGAAAGACGCTCGTCGCGGCAAGCGCCGCCCGTGCCGTCGCACTGGCCGGATACCAGGCGGCCATTCTCGCTCCGACCGAAGTACTGGCCAGACAGCATTGGGAAAGCCTTTCCAAACTGTTCGCCGACGAACCGTTCACGATCGCACTCCTGACCCGAGAATACCGATACCTCGGGCGCGACACGGCAAGCAAAGTCGCACTCGGAAAAGCGATCGAAGCAGGTATCCCGAAGATCATCGTCGGAACCCATGCGATTTTGCAGGAAGGAATCCGATTCCACGATCTCGCGCTCGTCGTCGTAGACGAACAGCACCGGTTCGGCGTCGAACAACGCGCCGAGCTCCAGACGCGGGCAAGCGGACTCGACGACGGCGAATCGGAACGGATCCCGCATTTTTTGACCATGACCGCGACCCCCATCCCGCGAACGCTCGCACTCGCCTTCTTCGGAGACCTTTCCCTTTCCGTCCTCGACGAGATGCCGGCAGGCCGCCGACCGATCGAGACCAAGATTGCCAGAAACAATGCCGACCGCGAACTCGTTTACGGATTCGTCCGTTCGGAAGCGGCGAAGGGACACCAGACCTTCGTCATCCTGCCGCTTGTGGAGGAAAGCGAGGCGCTTGAAGACGTGAAATCAGCAACCGCTGAAGTCGAACTGCTGCGTGCCGACGTGTTCCCGGATCTCCGAGTCGGCTTGGTGCATGGCCGCATGAAAGCCAAGGAGAAGGAAGAAGAAATGAGGAAGTTCCGTGACCGTGAAACGGACGTACTCGTCGCCACAGCCGTCGTCGAAGTCGGCGTCGACATTCCGAATGCGACCGTCATGATCATCGAGAACGCGGATCGGTTCGGCCTCGCGCAACTTCACCAGTTCCGGGGTCGCATCGGCAGAAGCGAGAAAAAATCGCATTGTTTCCTTTTTCCCGGCGACGGAGCCGCCGAGAACGCTCGCCTCGAAACGCTCGAAAAGAGTGCGAGCGGATTCGAGATTGCCGAAGCCGACCTCGCACTGCGCGGTCCCGGCGCGTTTTTCGGCACCCGTCAATCGGGCCTGCCAGATATCGCCATGGAAAACCTCACGAATCTCCGCCTCGTGGAAATAGCCCGCGCGGAGGCGGGAGACCTCCTCGTTTCCGACCCTTCGCTCGAACGGCATAGTCTTCTCCGAGACGAGCTCCGACGCTTCGAAGAAAAGATCCATCTGGAATAAAATGTATCCTGCTCCCCTGCCAAAGGGGAGCTCCCTGGCTATGCAGGGTGAGGGGTGGGAGAATATCAGAAGAAACACATTTATGCTCGACCTCCGTATCCAAATCGTCAATTACAGGACCAAGCAATACCTGATCGACTGCATCGTATCGATTCGGGAAGAATTGGAACAGGCAGATTTTTCGTACTCCTTCGCCATCCTCGATAACGCGTCCGGCGACGACCTTTCTGACATTCCAGAGAGGTTTCCGTGGCTCAAGAATACCGAAATCATCCAGGGCGACAAGAACCTCGGATTCGGCGCAGGCCACAACGCGCTTGCAAAACGAGGCGATGCGAAATACCTTCTCATCCTCAACCCGGACCTGAAGTTCATCGAACCGGGTACAATCGGCCGGCTCCTACGGGCTATCAAGGAAACCGGCTCACAGGTTGTCGGCCCGAGGCTCATTACCACAGAAGGCGTCACGCAGGCCTGGGATCACGGCGGATGGCGTGGAATTCTGTATTACTGGAAGTCGGTTATCGGCATCCGTGAAACCGTCGTTGAAACAAAGAATCGACAGGTACCCTGGGTATCAGGAGCGGTGTTTCTGATCGACAAGATTTCTTTCGAAACAGTAAGCGGTTTCGATGAGGAGTTCTTTCTTTACGCGGAAGAACTTGACCTTTGTGACCGCGTGCGGATGAACGGCAATACTATAACGTACGCCCCCAGCATCAGCGTGATGCATTACGGAGGAGTCGCCGCCAACCGGAACGATTGGATATTGGGATCGACAGTGCGACTCTATAAAAACCGCGTCCTTCGTTTCCTCAATATTTCACGATAAACATCCCACATTATACATATGGGTAAACTTGAATTCCCGAAAGGATTCCTCTGGGGCGCCGCGACCTCGAGCTATCAGGTCGAAGGCAACATGCATAACGAATGGACCGAGTGGGAGAAGACAAGCGCCGAGAAACGCGCCAAGGAATCACGCGAGGAAAGTTGGCACGATTCCTGGCGAGGATACGGCAAAAAGGAACGCAATCCGGCATTCTCCAAGGAAGCATCCGATCCGAACAACTACTTCTCCGGCGCGGCTGCGGACCACTTCAATCGATACGAAGAGGACTTCGATATCCTTCAGGAACTCCATCTGAACACGTACCGATTCTCGATCGAATGGTCGCGGGTCGAGCCGGAAGAAGGAGTCTTCGACCAGGAAGCGATCGACCATTACAAGGCCATGGTCGTATCACTTCGAAGGCGCGGCATCGAACCCTTCGTCACCATCTGGCATTTCTGGCTCCCCGTCTGGGTCGCCGAGAAAGGCGGCGCGGCATCGGAGAAATTCCCGGAATGGTTCGCGCGATATGCCGAACGTATGGCCCGGGAATTCGGAGAGAGCGTGACGTTCTACGTCACCATCAACGAGCCGGACATCTATACAAGCCTCTCCTATCTCCTCGGATTCTGGCCGCCTGAAAAGAGAAGTATCTTCGGGCACTTTCATGCGTTGGAAAACGTCCGGAGAGCCCACAAGTTGGCCTATCCGAAAATGAAAGCGGCCGCGCCGCATTCAAAGATCGGCATCACCAAGCAGTTCATGCACTTTGTCGTCCTGCAAAAGACGCCCTGGAATCTCGCAGCCCGTCGATTCGCCGACTGGTGGTGGAACACCTCGCTTGTCCATGCGCTCGAGGGATATCAGGATTTCATCGGATTCAACTACTACCAGAAGAAAATCATCGGCAAGGATACGCGGGACCAGTCCGCGATCCTCCACACCGATATTTCCTGGGAGTACGATCCTGAGTCCATCTATGACGCCCTTCTCGCCGCGAGGCAATACGGCCTCCCGATCTACATCACCGAAAACGGCCTCGCGGACACAACCGACCGACTGCGCGGTCGTTTCCTCATCGAGACGCTCACTTCCGTTCATCGTGCGATACAGGAAGGCGCCGACGTGCGCGGATACATCCATTGGTCGCTCCTCGACAACTTCGAACTCGATAAGGGTTTCTGGCCACGGTTCGGCCTCGTTCACGTCGACTACGCGACGCAGAAACGGACCATTCGTCCGAGCGCCCGCCTCTACGCCCGGATTGCGGAAACGAATTCGCTGGAAACGGAAAAGGAAGCGGGTTAAACGCTTCCCCTTCCAACAACATGCTACTATCGGAGAAGATCAAGCGCGTATAGGTTACACGTCTAACTCCATGAGGTCTTCCCCTCTGATCACCTCCCCCGTGAACTTCTCTTTCACTTCGCTTACCAGATCGGATCCTGCCGTATTCGGATAGAAATGGGTCAACACGACCTTTTTTACCGTGTTCGCCTGCGCAATTTCCCCGATCTCCCACGTGTCCATATGAGCCACGCTCGCCTTACCCTTCACATAGGAAGCGTCGCAGATGAACAAGTCCGCCTTTCTGGACGCTTTTTCGACCCCGGTATCCTTCACGCTGTCCCCGGAAAAGACGAATATTTTTCCCTCGCATTCGAATCTCAGCGAGAACGCCTTGGCAGGTACGCCGAAAGCGACGTGCTTCGTCCTATATGCCGAAACGACCACATTGCCAAGTTTCGTTTTCCTTCCGATGGTCTCGTACCGTATCTCCGACCAGTTTTCGAACGCATACAGCTGATACACATGAGATAGCCTCCTCGTAAAACGCTTGATCCCATTCGGTCCGAATATTACCGGCATTTTTTCGTTCCTTTTTGTACCGAAAAAATCGTTGAGCCTGAATCTCATCTGGAACGCGAACAAGTCGCTCGTATGGTCGGCATGGAAATGTGAGAGAAAGACGTAATCGATGTCTTCCGGCGCGACCCCGATCTGGGAAAGTCTCATCAGCGTTCCCGGCCCACAATCAATCAGAAATTTCTTTCCGCCAGCCTCCAGCAGATACGCGGCACCGGAACGATCTTTATCCGCATAAAACGATCCAGTTCCCAAAATTGTGATTTTCATAAGAATTCGATGCTATCCACCGGTTTATTCCACACTACCATTGTATCATCCATTGCCGCCTTTCCCGGTAGTCGTCTCGCTTTATCCAGCCCGACCTGCCTCTGTCCGCGCCAAATTTGCACTATTCGATTCCCCTCTGTGGGAAAACAAAAACTCCCCTCGATGGGGAGCCTCCGTTTCCACGTAGCCCGTAGGGGAATTTCGTCCTCAGCTCCTGCCGGCGCCTCGTAGCCCGGGGCAGAGACGAATGCTACGCCCGCTCGCATTCGTCTACGCTCGAAGACTCGCTTCTGCCCGTTCGATTCCCCCGATACGGGAAAACGAAAACTCCCCTCGATGGGGAGCCTCCGTTTCCACGTAGCCCGTAGGGGAATCGAACCCCTGTTACCAGGATGAAAACCTGATGTCCTAACCACTAGACGAACGGGCCTTTCTAAAACGAAATACTACCAAAAAATGTGACGTTCAGCCACTCCCGACACTGTATCGGAAATGTTCGAATAAATCAAGACTCTGATTGTCTTTCGTTTGCCATTTCACCACATACCCCTTAGAGTAGGACAGTAACGACTCCATTCGCATGTATATGGATGACATCGAGAAAATATTGGTCATGTACAGACTGAAGCAGGTGGATCGAGCCATCGATGTTTTGGACCGGAAAGAAAGCTCGGCGGAACATAGCTGGAGTTGTATGATACTGGCCGATTATTTTCTCACCACGCTGAATCCTGAATTAAACAGGACCAGAATCATGGATCTCCTGCTCTATCACGACCTCGTAGAAGTGGAATCGGGCGATACATTCATTTATGACCAGGAAGGGCAACGAACAAAGAAGCAGCGGGAGGCCGAAGGGTTCGAAATGCTCAGAAAAAATATACCACGAGCGATAGCGGGGAAATATGCCGATCTTCATGACGAGTATGAAAAGCGGGAGTCGCCGGAAGCCCGATTCGCCCACGCGATAGACAAGCTTGATCCGATCATCCATTCCCTGCATAATACCCGTTCTTGGGAACGCTGGAATTTATCGGAAGAGAACATCAGGCAATCCAAGGAAAAATACCTCATGTTTTCGGATGATTTCACCCGGATATTCGAAGAGTTGATCGACTACCTGAAAACAAACGGACTGATTCGGTCGTAGTCCGTTTCAGAAAAATCTCACGATATGAACACCGAGCGATCTCCTATCATCCTCGCGATTGAGACCTCGTGCGACGATACCGCGGCAGCGGTCGTCGCCCTTAAGGACGGCGTTCCAACCGTTCTGTCGTCGGTCGTCTCCTCGCAGATCGAGCTGCACCGGCAATACGGAGGAGTCGTTCCGGCGCTCGCCGCCCGCGAACACGTGAAAAACCTCGTCCCCGTGATCAACGAGGCGATACGGGCAGCCAGCGTCTCACGAGACGATATCGACGCTATCGCGGTAACCCAGGGACCCGGGCTCATCCCCGCACTCCTCGCGGGCGTGTCCGCTGCAAAGGCACTCGCGCTTGTCTGGCAAAAACCCCTGCTTGGGGTTCATCATATCGAGGGGCATATCTACGCGAACTTCGTTCGCGCAGATGAGTCGAAAGTCAAAAGTAAAAAGTTGAAAGATTGCCCCGTGGTCGCATCTTCGCGACTGTACGGGGTCGAAAGTCAAGAACCAGAAACGACCGACGGAAACAAATCCCTCCCTGCCCGCATTGCTACGCAAAGCGTTGCAGGCGGGCCCCAGAAGACTCAGTACTCCCTTTCCGAAAGGGAGAAAACGGTGAAATCCGACATTGGAAATTGGAAATTGGAAATTGGAAATTCTTGTTTCCCTCTTCTGGCCTTGGTCGTCTCCGGCGGACACACCGAACTCGTACTGATGAGGGGTCATTTCGAATACGAGATACTCGGCCGGACCAAGGATGATGCCGCGGGCGAGGCGTTCGACAAGGTAGCAAAGATGCTCGGCCTGCCCTACCCCGGCGGACCGGAAGTCGCGGCCCGTGCCACGATAGTCACAAGTCGAGAGTCACAAGTCGAAAGTCGAAATTCCGATAACGAAACGGGTCACACATTTCCGAGACCGATGATCGATTCGGGAAATTACGATTTCTCATTCTCGGGACTCAAGACCGCCGTCCTCTATGAGATCCGCAAAACCGCCGAGGAAAATAGGGACGAAACGTTCGTCAACGGCATCTGCCATGCCTTCCAGGAGGCCGTTGTCGACGTACTCACCACAAAGACCAGGCGGGCAATCGAAGAATATGCGCCGGCAACGCTCGTCATCGCCGGCGGCGTCTCGGCGAACATCGCGCTCCGCGAGTCCCTCGCGACCATGATTACGGAATTCCCATCCACCGCTTTCACCGTTCCCGAATTCAAATATTCTCTCGATAACGCGGCTATGATCGGCACGGCCGCCCTCCTCCGTTTCACGCGGCTTTCAAAGGAAGATCGGGAAGATCTGAAACAAAACGCGATCGGACTGGAGCCCGATGCGAATCTTCCGCTTTCCTAAAATGACAAATCCCTCCCCCTTTGGGTACTCCCTTTACGAAAGGGAGAAAGTTCCCCACAAAACGAGAAGTTATTCCAAGGTTTCCCCATTTGGAAAAGGGGGAACGAGGGGGATTTTCCGGAATCGACATACGTTACGCAACACACTATGATCGTCACGCCCGTAAAGACCGACATCGTCACTCCGGAATCGACCTCGATTCCGGCACTGTTGGATCGCCATCTTTCCGGTTTCCCCGACCGTTCGATTCTCGCCATATCCTCGAAAATCATTTCGCTCTGCGAGGGAAGAACCGCCGCGCTCACGGAAGACCGAGAGGAATTGATAACGAGAGAGGCTAACTACTACCTTCCGATAGAACACCGACACGCCCGGTTTTCCGGTGCGATTACGCACCATGCGTTCATCGGAGCCGCCGGAATCGACGAGTCGAATGCCGCCGGGCATTACGTCCTGCTTCCGAAAGATTCGTGGGTGACGGCGGTTTCCATCCACCGGTATCTCATCGAACGGTTCGGGGTGCGCGATGCCGGCGTCATCGTGACCGACAGTCATTCGACCCCGTTACGACGTGGCGCATCGGGCATCTCGATCGCGTATCACGGATTCGACGCCCTCAGGGATTATCGCGGAACACCTGACCTGTTCGACCGTCCGCTCCGGATGGAGCAGGCGAACATCGCCGACGCGCTCGCGGCAGCGGCCGTCCTCGTCATGGGCGAAGGAAGCGAATGCACTCCCATCGCGGTCATCACCGACTTGCCGACCATCAATTTCAATAAAAACGCACCGACCGACGAAGACCGCGCCAAGTTCCTTGTCGACCCGGAAAACGATATCTTCTCCCCTCTCTTCGATTTCAGCAGACTCAGAAAGGGCGGTTCCCTTGAAAAAAAGCCCTGAAGGCCGTAGACTGGGGATTATGGAACCGACTGACATACCGAAAGCGTACGATCCGAAAGAATGGGAAGACAGGCTCTACCGGAAGTGGGAAGAGAGCGGTTTTTTCAACCCCGATACCTGCATCGAAAAAGGGATTACGAAAGCGGACGCCGAGACGTTTTCAATCCTCATGCCGCCACCGAACGTGACCGGGGTGCTTCATCTCGGCCACGCGATGGAAAATTCCATCATGGACGTCGTAGCCCGCTATCATCGCATGCGCGGTGAGCGGACCCTTTTTCTTCCCGGCGCAGATCATGCCGCCGTCGCGACACAGTCGCGCGTCGAAAAAAATCTCGTCGCTTCGGGCATGACGAATCCACGTCAGGAACTCGGTCGGGAGCGACTCCTTGAAAAGATACGGACGTTCGCGGACGAGTCCAAAGACACCATCACGAGACAGGTTCGGGCCATGGGATCGAGTTGCGACTGGTCGCGATTCGCATACACGTTCGATGACGCGCGTGTCCTTGCGGTAAACACGATGTTCAAGAAGATGTACGACGACGGCCTTATCTACAAGGGATATCGGGTCGTCAACTGGTCGGTAAAGGGACAGTCCACCTGCTCCGACGACGAGCTCGAGCATATCGAACGGCCTGCCACACTCTATACGTTCCGTTATTCAAAAGACTTCCCGATTCCCGTCGCCACGACCCGACCGGAAACGAAACTCGGCGACACGGCGGTTGCCGTCCATCCCGAAGACCCGCGATACCGGGACCTCATCGGCAGAATCTTCGAAATCGAAATCGGAGCGGCGAAACCGCTTTCCATACGAGTCATCGGGGACGAGGAAGTGGATCCCTCGTTCGGAACGGGCGCAGTCGGCGTCACCCCGGCACACAGTCAGACCGACTTCGATATCCGCGAACGGCACCCCGAAATCAACCTCGTACAGGTCATCGGAGCCGACGGGAAGATGACTCTCGATGCCGGAAAGGAATACCGGGGACTCGACGTCCTTTCGGCACGCGAAAAGTTCGTCACGTATCTCCGTGAAAACGGCCTATTGGAAAAAGAAGAGGATATCATCCAGAATGTCGGTACGTCCGACCGTTTTGGCGATGTCGTCGAAGTGCTTCCGATGGAACAGTGGTTCGTCGCGGTCAACCGGGAGATTCCCGGGCGCGACAAATCACTCAAGGACCTCATGCGTGAAGCCGTGACCTCGGGCCTGGGCGGCGACGGGAACAGGCGCGTCTCGATCCAACCGGAACGGTTCGAAAAGGTCTACCTCCGCTGGATCGACAACCTCCGCGACTGGTGCATCTCCCGACAGATCTGGTGGGGACATCGCATCCCCGTCTGGTATAAAAAACCGACAACTGACAACAGACAACTGACAACAGATGAGGAGGGAGAAATCGAAATGTATTGCGGGGTGGAGGCGCCGGAGGGAGAAGGTTGGGAACAGGATCCGGATACGCTCGATACTTGGTTCTCTTCGGGACTCTGGACATTCTCCACGCTCGGATGGCCCGATGCGGAAACGAACGATTTAAAGACGTTCCATCCCGTCACGTTCATGCAGATGGGATACGAGATCGTGTTTTTCTGGATGGCCCGGATGATCCTCATGACCACATACGCACTCGATACGATCCCCTTCAAGACCGTCTACATTCATGGCATCCTCCGCGACAAGGATGGTCGGAAATTCTCCAAGTCGCTCGGCAATGGAATCGATCCGATCGACATCGGGAAGGAATACGGCACTGACGCGCTCCGCCTCGCGCTCCTCTCCGACGTCACTCCCGGAAACGACTCCCGCTTCTCGACGGAGAAGATGGAAACGTCCAGGAATTTCGTAAACAAACTGTGGAATATCTCCCGCTACGTCGCGACGATGAGCATGGCCTCCGTCGAAACCCCTGTCCCGAAGTCGCTTTCCGACCGATACATCCTCGGACGACTCTCACATATCGTCAATGAGACCGCCGAGCATCTCTCCGAGAGTCGTTTCTCACTCGCGATCGAGACGATCCGTTCCTTCACGGTTGACGATTTCGCAGACTGGTATGTCGAAATTCACAAGGTCGAAAAAAATGACGACGTGCTCCGACACGTCCTCGCCACCCTTCTCCGACTCTGGCACCCCTTCCTCCCATTCGTGACTGAGGCGATCAATGAGACCCATGGGAACGACAGACTGCTTATGGTCACTCATTGGCCGGACATTTCCGAAGATATAGATATCGACACGGAAACCGCCTTCAACGAACTCCGATTGCTCGTTACGAAGATTCGAAATCTCCGGGCAACCTATCGTATCGACCCGATAAGGCGCCTGACGGGTTCTCTCGTTTCCAAGGGCATCGACCTTTCGGAAAGTTATCCGGCCGTCGAACGCCTCGCAAGAATCGAGATCGTAACATCATTCGACGGTTCATCGGCCGAACTCATCATTTCCGATCGACTTTCCGCCAGCATTTCCCTCGAAGACATCATCGACATCGACGCGGAACGCACCCGCCTCACGAAGGAACTCACTGAAGCCGAGACATACGCGAAGTCCCTGGAAGCCAAACTCGGAAACCCGTCCTTCGCAGAACGCGCACCGGAAGCGGTCGTCGCGCAGACCAGGAACATCCTCGACGAGACGAATGCCAAAGCCGAAGAACTCCGCGGGCATCTTTCCTCGATTTCCTCATAAAAACGACAGAAAAAAATGATCCTTTTCCTATTTTCCGGATGCTTCTCCGCTCTCTTCGCAGTCGTCGCCGAACTCGCCGTATTTTCATTCCTGGTACCTTCCGGAGCAGGAATGGACCCTTGGCACCTCGGACTCTCATCCGGACTGTCCGCGATCGGTTTCGTGACATTCGTCTTCGTCGCCGTCATCGAGGAATCCCTGAAACTCATCGTGCTCAGCCGACAGGCTTGGCAGAACCGGATCGGAAGCCCGTGGGCGTCCTCCGCACTTTTCGGGCTCGGGTTCGCGGCGACCGAAATCGCACTCGCGTCCCTGACATCCGGCACCGGGCTCATCCCCTTCCCTCCGATGGTCGGCATGCTTTCGATACACGTCCTGACTTCTCTCCTCTACGGATTCGCGATCCCGAGCGGAAAGAATCGGGCGAAAATGGCGCTCGTTATCGGCATAACCATCCATCTCCTCTACGACGTCGTTCTTGCGCTTGTCTGAGAAATCATCTATACTTCCATTGAAAATGTTAAACAGAGAAGCTATGGTCACCAAGGAAAAAAAGTCTTTTTTTGAGCGCTTAACGGGAGCCCAGCGGATGGATGAGAACGAAACGGCCGGCGCCTCGCTTCCGATCTACGAAGAGGAGGAAACGACCCAGTTCTCGCTCCATACGAACGACGAGCCGGCGATGCCCGTCACCCAGCCGTCCTGGAGTTCACCATCTTATCAGCCGCAGGCGGCCCCGCAGACTATGCCGGAAAACAATGATATCGAAGGACAGCTCACCATCGACGTCTACCAGACGGAGAACGAGATCGTCATTAAGTCGACGATTGCCGGCGTGAAACCGGAAGATCTCGACGTGACGATCAACAACGACATGGTCACCGTCAAGGGCGAGCGAAAGAACGAGGAAGTCGTCGAACAGGGAAATTACTATTACCAGGAGTGCTATTGGGGTGGGTTTTCGCGTTCCGTACTGCTGCCGGTAGATGTCATTCCGGAAAAGGCCGACGCATCGCTGAAAAACGGCATACTCACGATCAGACTCCCGAAAGCCGACACGACCAAGGTGAAGAAGATTCTCGTTCGGGGCTTCTAACCGACACGAAACGGCAGAGCCGGCTGGGCACACGCTTGGCCGGCTTTATCGGTCACTTCCCCCTTTCGGGAAAAACCTATACAATCAGGAAAAAGGAGCGAGCATGATTCCAGCGAAACGGGAACAATCCGCTATCCTATTCGGAATGTTGTTTTCCGCTTTTTTAGCTTTGCATGGATCGACTTCTCAGGCGCTGACCATCGAGGCCGACGGTTTTCATGAGTCCGTTCCCGCATCGACCGTTTCGTCTTTCATGACGGTGGAAACGACGCTCGTTCCCCGCTCCGCCTTTCGATCGGAAATCGAAAATGTCCACGCCTGTACCGATAAGATACTGTGCCTCTGGTCGTTTTCCCGAAGAAGCCGCGAGACGACGTTCACAACGTCCTCCCGAAAGACCGATTCCGTCGCCATCTCGCGATACGTCTCGACGCTCTCCGGAAAAGTAAACCGCGAACCGAAAAACCCGACGTTCGGAGAAACGACGGACAAGACGATTACGATACTCGACGCCGGAAAAGACGGCCTTACCATCGACGAATCGGCAGCCGTAGCTTCCATACGGACAGCAATCGAAGCCGGGAAAGATACGGTCTCGCTGCCGGTGAAAGTTGCCCCACCCACGATCGGCTCGACCGACCCTTCGGAACTCGGCGTACGGGAACTTGTCGCCGAAGGCACGACGAACTTTCGCGGCTCGCCGAAAAACCGAATCTTCAACATCAACCGCGCACTCGAACAGTTTCAGGGAGTCCTTATCGCACCGGGAGCCGAATTCTCGTTCGTCAAACAGCTCGGCGATGTCGATGGTGAGCACGGATACCTTCCGGAACTTGTCATCAAGAACAATAAGACCGAACCGGAATTCGGGGGCGGCATCTGTCAGGTCTCCTCGACGATGTTCCGGACGGCCGTAAACGCCGGAATGAAGATAACGGCACGCCGGAATCACGCCTATCCCGTCTCGTACTACAAGCCGTACGGTATGGACGCCACCGTCTACATTCCAAATCCCGATTTCCGCTTTATCAACAATACCCCGGGACACATCCTCATTCTCTCTTCCGTCGAGGGAACGTCGCTCACGTTCAGATTTTACGGAACGAAGGACGGCCGTCAGGTGGAAATCGACGGTCCGCATATCCTCGAATCCAATCCGGACGGCAGCATGAAAACGACTTTCTCGCAGAAAGTGACCGACTCATCGGGAGCCGTCCTGTTCGACGACAAGTTCCCGAGCAGCTACAAATCCCCTTCGCTCTTCCCTCATCCGCAGGATCTGACCGTAAAACCCGCCGACTGGTCGAAAAAACAATGGGATGCGTTCGTCGCCTCCAAGGCAGTGGTAACGGCCCCGAAACCGGTCGCGTCCGGGAATTGACGGGGAAATCATTTTTTGATAGAGTACCGCTATCGCGGTCGGGACGCGATTTCGGTTTATTTTGGAAAAAGAGACTCGAAAGCACGGTCACAATTACATAGTCATGGGTCGTTAGCTCAGTTGGTAGAGCAGTTGCCTCTTAAGCAAACGGTCGCAGGTTCGAATCCTGCACGACCCACAAAGACCTGAACGCCAGGCGAACGGTCAGGATCTTGAATTGCGGATTCACGTTCGGATAACGTCGGTATGAGTGAACGATTTCACTCGTACCAGGGTTCGAACGCCGGAGCACATTTTGTCAGCAGACAAAATCGTGAGGCGGTGCCTAACCCGAGTCGTACGAAGGTACGACGAGAGGTGAAGGAGAATCCTGCACGACCCACAATCAAACAGACAATGATCGGACGGATACATCCGCCCTTGTAGCTCAATGGATAGAGCAGGGGTCTTCTAAGCCCTTGATGGGGGTTCGATTCCCTCCGAGGGCACAAAAAAATGAAGTCTCTGGCGGGGTGACTATCGTTCAATGGTAGGACAATGGTTTGTGGTACCATGAATCAGGGTTCGATTCCCTGTAGTCACCCCAGCAGAGGGTTCTCCTCGTTGCTCACGACCGCACGTCCCACGGACTGCGGTTTGCGGTAACACTCGTCAGGGTTGTTTCCCTGTAGTCACCCCCACGGGCGCTTTTCAAAAGATATGAATCAGGGTTGTTTCCCTGTAGTCACCCCAGTGGAGGGTCCTCCTCGTTGCTCACAACCGCACGTCCCACGAACTGCGGTTTGTGGTAACACTCGTCAGGGTTGTTTCCCTGTAGTCACCCCAGCAGAGGGTTCTTTTGGAAAAACGGAGCTTACGTCCCGTTTTTCGCAAAAAAATCCCCCGGCACATGATACTTCATGCCGAGGGTAAAGCGATGCACTGCAGAAACGGCATACCTATGTCGCCCTCCGGTCCGAGACAGTCAGAAACGACCAACCTCTTCCCCGACGCGAGAACGATCATCCTCCCTCCGTCGGAAGACGTTGTCGACGTCCTGAGCGCCCGTCCGTCCTGCATAAGGGGCTGCCACTTTCTACAGGATGCGAATGCGACCGAAACCCAGAGAAATGTCGCGAGATCCGGCACTGTCTCGAATTCGGGATGAGCGAACAGCTTTTGTTCCGCCTCAGCCCTCCAGTAAGTCTCTTGAGGGACGCGAAGCAGATACCATGCGGCTGGAGCGGTCCGATCCCGCGCGAGATATGGATCTACCGAACTGATTTTTTGTTCCTTACTGCTCCAATCTTCAGGAGCACTGGAAAAGAACCCCGGAAGCATCCGATAGATTTCCGAGACACCGATCGGGACCTCGGGTGCCGGCACTATGACGACGGCCTCCCCAGATCGGCGCGCCAAGGCCACTTTGAGATTTGGGAGCGTATGGACGAGACGATTGATTCCATCCACTCCGTAATTGAAAAAAGGAGATTCGGGATCTATAAAAAGTACCCCTTGTTCTCGCTGAAGATCAGAGAATATTGAATGGGTATTCATGATAATCCTGAGGTAAGGTTATAAAAGGACACCATTCATTCCGTTCTGGATTAGGACACTCTTGGTCTATACTTTCCGCATGGAAAACAAACAAAAGCTGAGCCGTGCCGAACGACTCGAGATCAGGATCCTCCTGGAAAGGAAGTATTCCCATCGGGCCATAGCCCGAGCCTTGGGACGAAGTCCGAACACAATCTCGTATGAGGTGAAGGAAAACAGCGTGAACGGGGCATACGATCCCCTGAAAGCGGACCGGAAAGCGAGGACGAGGAAGAAAGACGCGAAGTTCCAGTGGAAGAAAATCGACCATGATACAGCTCTTCGGGAGTACATCATCGCCGGATTGGAAAAGCATTGGAACCCCGATGAGATATCGGGAAGGATGAAAGAGGATCGCGAGCCCTTCTACGCGTCCAAGACGGCCATATACGAGTGGCTGTACAGTGCCCGGGGACAGATACACTGCCGTCACCTGTATCAGGCGAGATATCGCAAGAAGCCAAGGAAGAAGAACAAGACGGACCGAGTCATGATTCCCGACCGGATCAGCATCACTGAGCGGTCTCACGGAGCGGACAACCGGTCAAGGTACGGTCACTTCGAAGGAGACACCGTGGTATCGAGTCGTGGCGGATCGGGAGGAATGAGCGTCTTGTTGGAACGGAAAAGCAGGTTCGTATCGGTCAGGAAACTCACGTCGATGTCGCCGTCGGAGAATCTTCTGAAGGTACGGGACATGAGCAAAACATTGCATATGAAAAGCCTCACCCTCGACAATGGGATCGAGAACGGGAAACACTCCCTCTTCGGTATGCCGACCTTCTTCTGCGATCCGTATGCTTCCTGGCAGAAGGGAAGGGTGGAGAACGTGAACAAGATGCTTCGGAGGTACTTCCCCAAGGGAACCGACTTCGCGTCGGTGAGTGAAAAGGAGATGGATGAGGCAGCTCGATTGGTCAACAAAAAACCGAGGAAGATCCTCGGCTATCGGAGCGCGTATGAAGTGGCTCTTGCAAATGATGTAGTATGGGGATGAGGGTAACCACTATTTTGACCGGGTGTCCTAATTCGGGGGTGAATTTAGGGCGACACGGTTGTCACGACTATACCACAGGCGGGACTTTCCGCAAATCCATCAGAGGGAAATACAGGCAGAAACCGACAATCCCGACACTCTACACTGTAGAATGCCGGGAGTTTTTTCATCAACGAAGAATGTGAACGACGTTCACTGATGAAAGCGTGATGACCGGATATCCGTCCCGTTCCAGATTGGAAGGTTCGAAATTTCCTTCCGGCGTCACATGAACCATCATCCGTTCCCCGTTCCGCGCCAACGAAGAAGTCATTATCGAACATTTTTCCGCAACGAAATTCCTTTTCCGAACTGCTCTGAAAATACCAAGCAGCCACAGCGTCGTCGCGAGATCCGGTACCAGTTCGATATCATCAGGAAACGGTGACGACACCATCTGAACGATATACCAACCGAAACCAGCGCCTCCGCCCGAATGCATAAGGAACTTTTCCATATAACCCTTTCCGCCAGAGCACCAATTCTTCGGCTCCCGTGGATTCATTCCGAAATACGGTTTGAATATTCCGAACAACTGTTCAGAGCTCCAATACCTCGGTGAGCCAGGAATAATGATTAGTTCCTCAAAGTTCATTTTCTTTGCGGAAATGACTCCCTCGAGACGATTACTCATCAAAAAAAGGTACAGCGACTGCGCCCGGTTGTACGGCACAACCTGACCGTTCACTTCACTCAGAAGCAATAACCGGTCTTTGAATAATTTTCTTAGTCCGTCGAATGGTACATCGATCCCCGATAACCCGGAGACCTTTTCAACCACCCGTGAATCCGTATGTTCTTTGCCTTTCTTTTTCGCTCCCCTCCGATTCTTGGGAGCCGAAACCGGTAAGCCGAACAGATCCATCTGTCCCTGCCCGTCTGCGTCTCCCATGATTGATAGGATTTATGGTTATGTAAACTGTTAATGTTCAGCCCAAAAGTCTACCATATTTCTCATCGAAGTCAAATATTCGGCCCAGCGTTTCCTAGTCAATACCTTTGCATCACTTCTTCGGGTGTTTGGTACCCGATTCCCATATGGATCCGTTCCCCGTTGTAATACGGGAGATATTCCAGAATCGCTTTTCTCAAACGTGCGACAGACC
>JAAXXZ010000032.1 GCA_013334245.1 Candidatus Moraniibacteriota bacterium | reverse complement strand
ACCTTTTCCCCACTTTTGACGATTGTCTCCTTACTTTCGACTTTCAGGGCGGACACAGGGACCCGCCCCAACTTTCGACTTGTGACTTCAACGCATCCTACCCTTTCCGGAGCTCCCTGGCAATATGACGGCAATCCGGAATCGCCCGCGAGACCAACTCCCAGAACCGCGGCGAATGGTTGAATTCCTTGAGATGGCAGAGCTCGTGAACGATGACGTAATCCGCCATACGCTCGGGTAACATGATAAGCTTCCAACTGAAAGAAAGATTCCCCTTCCCGGAACAGCTCCCCCACCGGGTTTTTTGGTCACGAACGGACACCGAGCCGTATTCGAATCCGTACATCGCGTTCCAGTGTTCCACTTTTCGCCGAACGAACGACAGAGCCTCTTCGCGCCGCATGCGATATTCCTGCCGACCGGTATGGGGAAGAATCGTCTCCCTGCCGGCAAGCCGCTTCACCTGATCCACGACCCAGGAAGCGTGATCCGTCAGAAACCGCTCCGCGTTCCGGACGGAGGACCGTTTCGGTACGGTCAAAACGACGCGACCGCCTTCGGCCGGCCCGGGATGGATGCGAAGGGTGACACGCTTCGCCCGTGCGGACCGACACAGCTCGTACGTCAGCGTCCGCCCGTCCACTTCGATGATCTTCTTTTCGTGAGGCATGATGGGTCAGAAAACAGATAGCAGCGAACAATGAACAGAAAACGTATATCGAATCAAATATCACGACAGGGGGTTCGAAACATGGAAACACGATCTGATAACCACCGTGGTGATGTGTTTAGCGGACATTTGAATCCGTGTTCCGGTCGTTGTTTTCTGTTCACTGTTCTAAGCTAACTGTTCCCCGTATAGGCGCGTATCGCGGTCGCGATCCTTTCGACCGTATCCTTGAATTTTTTCTCATCCGGCTCCAAGAGCGTCATTCGGAATCCGGTCAGGTCGGTATTGAATCCCGAAAGCGGCACGACGCATACGCCGGTCGCCGCCATGAGGTACAGTACGAACCGCTTGTCCGGGGCGACACCCTCGACTTCCCGTCCGATGAAATCCCGGATCGTCGGATCTGAAATCGGCAATGACTGATCGCCACCCAGGACCCCGTCCTCGAAGACCACGGAATAATAGAAAGAGCTTTCCGGACACGGGGCGATTACGCGGGGGATCCTTGAAAAGACCACCCTGGCGATGTCGGCCTTTCTCCGATACCCCTCGGTGCGAAGACGGACGTGTTCGGCGAATCGGCTGTCGCCCACGATGGACGGCAGCGCCAGTTGCGGCAAGGTCGTCGAGCAGACCTCGAGCATCTTCGCGTCGACCAGGGTCTTCGCGTATCGGGCAAAGGCCGGGTCGCGATCCTTGTTGTATACTTCGATCCACCCGCATCGCGAGCCCGGCCACGGCACCTCCTTGGAGAGACCGCGCATCACGATTGCCGGCACGTCCGAACCGATCACCTCATAGAGCGGGGTCATCTTCTCACGACCGTAGGACAACCTGGCATACGTTTCGTCTGAAACGAGAAACAATCCGTATTCCCTCGCTATGGAGACGATCTCCTTGAGCACCTGCTTGGGATAGACCATTCCCGTGGGATTGTCCGGATTGATGATAAGGATTCCGGCGACAAGCGGATTATACCGGACCTTGTTGCGGATATCCTCCAGGTTCGGATACCAGTTCTTCCGATGATCGAGCGTATACGTGATATGCGGAGCGCCCGCGTGCGCGGCTTCCGCGGAAGAATGCGTCGGATACGCCGGGCACGGCCCGATGACCCGCGCCGACCGACGCAGATACGTGTACACGTTCGAGATCGCATCGCCGAGTCCGTTGAAAAACAGGATGTCGTCCGGATCGAGCGTCACCCCCGACTCCCGCAGGCGTTCGGCGACGATGAACTTCCGCGCGGAAAGGACTCCCTTGGTAGGAGAATACCCGAACGACGCGTCATCGCGCATCGTTTCGGCGACGATATCCTTGATCCAATCCGGGACATGTTCCCCTTTCGCGACCGGATCGCCTATGTTCTCCCACACGATATCGACACCGAGGTCGCGAAGCCGTTCCGCGACCCGGACGATGCCGCGGATCTCGTAAGTAAGCTCATCGGCGCCCTCGTGAACGATGTTCGTACGCATATGATTCGAAATCAAAGGAAATACCACGGATCACATCAGCTCGTCAAAGCCGTCGACGACCAGGTCCGCCCCGGCCGCGATCAACTTCTCCCGAGAAAGCGTCGTCGCGAGTCCCACCGCGACACATCCGGCAGCTTTCGCGGACCGGATTCCGTTCTCCGCGTCCTCTATGACGAGACAGGTATCGGGGTCGACACCCAGCCTGGAAGCGGCCAACAGGTATGGCTCGGGATGCGGCTTGCCATGAGTCACATCGTCGCCCATGACGATAACATCGAACATATCCGACAGGCCGAACCGGCCGAGCGTCGGCATCTGAACCGATAGCAACGCCGAGGTGGCCAATCCGATTTTTCCGATATTGGCACGACAGAAATCGATGAACGTACGCACTTCGGGAACAAGCGTGAGATTATCGTTCGCGAGCTCGAGAAAGCGCTGCCGCTTCTCAGTCACGAGCCGATCGATATCCTCCTGTCCGGTGCCGAACCGGTCCCGTATCATACGGAAGCCGTCGACGGACTTCATTCCGAAAATATCCTCCCATGCATCGGCTGGGACAGACATGCCGTGACGGAGCGCGATTTCCCTGTTCGCCCGGAGATGAAGTCGCTCAGAATCGACGATTACCCCATCCATATCGAATACGACCGCCTGAAACGGACGCCCGAACAACTCTTCCAACTTCGCGATATTCGACATGCGTACAGTATATCATGCAAAAAAAACGGCCTTGCTTAGGCCGTTTTTTAAGATATCCGATACCGAAGGCACGCCGTCGCCGACTATTGCGGCAATGCGCCTTTCACGCTATCGGGCAACTTGCCCTGCATGTCCTTCATTTTTCCAAGCGTCGACTTGAGTATCTCGCACTGATCGGTGAATGTCACGTCGGACGGAACCGACAAATCAACCTGTCCGGAAGCTTCCGCGCAAGTAATGTTCGGTATGTTTCCGATAGCCTGCTCCGGAGTATCGTACGACTGCTGTTCCGCTTTCCCTGCCGGACCGGCTTGCGGAAGCTGATCCTTGAGGCTTTTCGCACATTCGAGATCCATCTTCATGCCCTGTTTCGTACCATCCACCCAGGTATACATCGTCTTCCCGTCGAATATCGACACCACAGAACCCGTCGGCAGATCCATTTCGGTCTTGTAGCGGTCCTTGTCGGCATACATCTTCATCGTGAGCGACGCCTTCCCTTCCCCGGCCGGGAT
>JAAXXZ010000004.1 GCA_013334245.1 Candidatus Moraniibacteriota bacterium | reverse complement strand
ATGGAAGAATGCCTCCCCCTTCTTGAGATGGGACGGACGAAGGATGCGATTCCCTTCCTTGAACAGCTCCTTTCCCCGGAGGCCGAGCCAATACCCGATACCGTCACCGAGCATCGCGCCGATCATGACGTATCCGATAAGGGCATTGAAATGCAGGTACCCCTGCGACGAGAAAAAACCGAACAGGAAAATGAGAACCGTCCCGGGAAACGCCAGCCCGACGAACGGCAACGACTCGAGCGTCGAAAGCGCGAGCGCGACGAGATATCCGAACGCTCCGATATGTCGAAGGGACGGGAGAAACGAGAGCAGGAATTCCATACGGTAAACGGTATAAGGAAGGTATCTCCGGCCTTTCCGCTATGTTCACGTATTTCCGGGAAACAATCAAGTCGCCGCCCCTTACGAGCGTCTTTTTTCCCGAGGTCCATCAGCAATGCGCCGACAACGACCACCGCGAGGCCGATGAAGTCACATCGTGAGCTATTCAACTAAGAAACCCGCTTCTTTGGCATATTTCCCGATCAACTCAGCGATCATCCCGCTTTGTTTCATTTCTTCAATCTCCTCATCCAGTAACTCTTTCAATCGCATCTGGCCCCGCTTCATCATGAAAGTATTCGCATATATCCGAATCGGATTCCGTGAAGCCATCTCAAGCCGGACTTCTAAACCGGCATCAAAATGATTCACCAGATAAGGTTCTGCGAAAGTAAAATCCCCACGCCCGTCAGCAACGAATCGCAATACCTCGACCGCATCCGATAGCTGCGGGACCCTGACCCGACGGTTATCCGGAAAACAGGCTTTCGCGATCGAATCGGTGATATCGCCTTCCTTCACGACGGCCCGAAGGGATTTCTCTTTACGAAGATCCTCCTCGCCCTTTCCGAATCCTTCTCTGACCCAGGAATATACCGGGCTGCCATAGAGCGAAACCGAAAACTCGGCATCCCGCTCATCCGTCGGCCAGACCGTACTGCCGAATACGTCAAAGCGGTCCGCATTCAGGCCATCGAGGATCACCCCGTAGCCGGTTTCCTCGACCCACTTCAGGTTCCACCCGTGTTTCATCGCGATGTGTGAGATAACATCATGGAAGATTCCGGAAAAGGTCCCGCTATTCTCGTCGCGTTCCAAAGCCGTAGGATACTCAAAAAAACCGACCCGCAATACTCCGCTCTTCTCGACGCGATCCAAAGCATCCTCGTATCCGTTTTCCTCATCCTCAAGACCCCATATCGGGTTGAAGGTCTCATACGGATTTTCCAAAAGCAGGAAATCCAAATATGGCCGGAAGATATTATCAAATGTACCTGAAATATAGTCCTCGAAAACCCTCCAGTTCTTATGATAGACATATACGATTTGATCCGCTCCGAGATACGAAACGGCAAACTCCAGAAACGCCAACTCGGAAAGAAGATAATGAACGGCTGTCTCCGTCGCGGCTTCCATGTCTGGAATATTCTTGCGCGAACCATCGAGAACCACCCGCGTCGTAGATGCGGCAGATTCATGGAACGATTCGTTCCCTTCATACAGTTCCTTGATTTTCCGATACGACTCCCGATACTCCGCGTTCCCCTCGACTTCGTGCTCCCAGTCGAAGATTCTGACGATTTCTTCCGAATATCCAAGCTCTTCCATGACCTTTCGGACACGGTTTTTTAGAGCATTTCCCTTGGGAATAGCCTTGTCGCGACGCGCGCGGTTCTCCGGATATCCAAGCGCGACATAGGTCGAAACCGCCGGTATATCCGCTATCAGTATTCCGACTTTCCCGAACTTCCCAACAACCGTTTTCAGAAGATACGAAATCTCCTGATCCTTAAAATAGCTATTTCCGGGACTCATCCCGATGATGTGGTATGTACCAGCCTGGTTTCCTTCCATACGTACAACAATAATGCGATGACTCAATCATCGACCATCCCGAAAAGATATGCAAGTCCAGCTACTTCGCCAAGGCACTCACCGCGAGGCCGATGAAGTACGGCCACAGCGCGATCGCCAGCACCCCCTTCCAAAAAGTGAGGTGCAAAAACCCGAGTGTGAACAGCCACCCGGCGCACCACGAGAACGCCGTGAACCCGTGCTGCTCCACCTTTATCCTTTCCATACGATTACGGCTAACGGATTATTGTATGAGACTGGTATTTTTCTTCGAAACGGTAAATATGTATACGATTCCACCATCATACATATCTTCGATGATCAATCCCTCCCGATCAAAAATATTTCTCAATTCTCCTTCGGTAAACTGCTCCGAAATATTATCACCGATACTCTCGTCGAAAAACACCGCTCCGCCCTCGATTCGTTTCACCGGGACACCGGCAGCCTCATACGCTTTCAGACGCTCCATTAACGATCGTTCCGAAAAGGAATCCAAAATGATCTTTCCGCCATCCTTCACTACCCGTTTCATTTCCCGAAGCGCCTCCGTCCTGTGTTCCCCAAGGTTCATGAGCACCCCCATGCACGTGACAAAATCGAATCGCCCATCTTCAAACGGAATCTTCGTCGCGTCCGCAGTTTCAACATGCACCGATGGGAAATCCTTGAACCGTTCCTTGGCCCGCTCGATAGCGGCAGTGTCGTGATCGATACCCGTTATATTCTTCGTGACCGGCAGCAGATCATTTATGGTACGGCCGTCCCCGGAGCCGACATCGAGCACGACGGCCGAACGGGCAACATGAGCGGCGAGGTATTTCGCCTCTTCTTCAAACCAGACCCGGTACGATTCCGGCAGGTATGACTCCACGATCCTGTTGCGATAGTCGTTGTTATTCATAACGGTTCAGAAACACTTTATTCATTCACGTCTCCAAGATTCTCATACTGTCATCCGTGACGGCGATCGTCTATGCATCATTGAGTCAGATAAATTTCCAACCTCCTCCGGTCAGCACAAAACCGAGGACTTTGGAATCGTTCCTCGCTGCTTCCAGTATCCGCTCGTATGTCTCGTCCTGTGTCATATCGATAGTATCGCACATTCCTTCCCTTCCGTCTGCATTCGAATCCCCTCTTCCGTGCACCTGAGATGTTTCCGGCGGTATGGCGAGAGGGAGGCTAAAAAGGAACCTTAATCTTTTCCGATCACGCCGAGAACGTACCAACGAGTACCAGAAAAAACCAAATGATACCCACTACTATAATTGTAACTTCCCCACCAGAGAAACCATGTTTCAACGGCATCGCACCCTTTAATTGTTCATTATTATAGTTAATCGCATTTTGGACTGGCAACAAAGGCAAAAATGAAATCAAAGAAAACAGTAACAACAAAAGAGTACTTATATCAGTAGATTCTGCTTTACTCAAAGCATTATTAATAAAAAGAATAATAATATACCCTGCAGCTAGCCAACCAGGAGAATACGATTTGGTATATGAATGACTTTTAGCTGATTCAAGAACTTTCTTAAAAAGTGAGTGACAGAAAAATACAGCAAATATAGCTCTCCAGAATGGTGCGATCTTCTTGCCTTCGGCCATTTTTACTGCACTCCAATTTTTATAAAACCAAAATATCTCGTATAGGCCGAACGTGATAACAGAAAACAGAGCAAGACGCTTGTTTGATATGGAAAAAAAACTGATATTACTTTCTGACCGAATTTCTTTTACCTCAAGATCAGAGGGTTGGCCCTTTTGCAAATTCGATCCACACTTAGAACAAAAGATTGCGCCATCATTTGCCTTGGTTCCACACATCGAGCAATATGACATACTTTTTAATTACAATTTAATTATAGAAATATTTATCAATCATCGCCTGCATTTTTCACATCTTAATATCCGGCATATTTCCGATGGTCTGTCGAGAAGACGTTAAAAAAGTACTTGACCCCTTTTCGGATACGCGACAAGTAGGGGGAATTTATTCGAAATATTGAATATAGACCATTATCTGAATGTCCAAATTATATTTTACCGTTGATAAATTCGATAATCTTCCTCATCTTTTTCTTTGTTTCATCAGTTAAATAGTCAGGAATACGTTTTTGCATTAACAGAATCTGAATTCCCGTATTAAAAGCGTTTTTATTATATTCAGTAAGCTCACTGTTAAACTCCTTAGAGATTTCAATTTTTTCCGTTTCAGTAAATACTTTTTCAGTCGTTGAATTTTTTAAATCTGAAAAACAATCCTCAAGAGTATAGATATGCTGAGTATCGCTTATATCTTTAATATAACGCTCCTTTTGATCACGGCCCTCCTTATCCGAATCAAGTAAAACCAAATATCCTTTACCCCATGATTCATATAAGGAAATAGGTAGGTCTAAGCTTGAAGCGCCCATTCCAGGATAAAATCTATAGCCATCAGTCAAGTCCGAGAAAACTATCTCTTTAAAATATCTAAAGGTAAAATAGTCGAATTTTCCTTCTGTTATTACGATATTGGGAATCAGCTCAAGTAAGCCTGGCTTATAATCCAACACATCCAAAATCGGCTGAAAATACGAGGTTTCGGTCGGGTATTTTGAAACAAATTGCTTGTACTTAAATGCTTCAATTTCCGTCTTCGTTAGATTATAATCATCACTCTCATTATACTTAAGACCTTTGTTTCGAATAATATATGCGGAACTTAACCATTCTGGATTCACCAAATGATGACTATGTGTTGTATATATTAGTCGTGATTTGCTTGTTATTGTACGAAATGTTTCAAGTAAGCTTTGTTGCGCAGTCTGATGAAGATTTGATGCTGGCTCATCCAAAATAAACAAGATTTCTCCTGAAGTTTTTATCCTTTCCTTTCGAAATTCTGTGTATAAAAGAAAAGTGAAAAACCATCGAAATCCTAGACTCCGCTCAGCAACGGCGTAAGTTTGATGACCATCTTTTACGCTCAATCGAAGATAATATCTTCCCTTCTCGGCATCATATTCTGCCTTAACAACAATTTCTTTCTTACTTACGTTTAGTATCTTGTTCCATGCGTCAAACACTACTTTAGAAATCTTCGCGCCCATGTCATTCTCGACTGCTTCAAGCGCTTGTTTTTTTGCAGCATCAGTTGAATCGTCCAGTCTGTCTAAGAGACTATTTTGAACGTTATAATCAGGATTTATAGCAGTAAGAATATCTTCAATAATTGATAGATAGTTCTTATCTTTAGGATCTTCTGCATCTAAGTAAATCTTCTCCGGAAATTTAGAAAGGAAATCACGATAAAAGATTATCTCAGGAAACATCGTTTCCTTAATAAAACTCCACAGTTCTTTGGATATACTTTCATCCAAATCAACTGGCTTTCCTTTTGCAGTCTTTTTTATTTTTACATATTTTTCGTATGTTCTTTTAGACTCATACGGCGTAGAGTTTTTAAAACTATATTTTCGTTCTATGATTAAAGTTTCAGAGACAAACACTTCACTTACCTTAATCCTCGACCGAATGAAGGCAATTATTCTCCCTTTATCATCTTCAGAAAATTGAAGCGTTGCTTTTATTGCGATATCTCCAGTAAAACCTCCCGCCGAACTCTTCGGTATTAACAGATGCCGCTTATTAACTGAGACATCAAATTCAAAATCATTTATTGCTTCAAGTATGGTTGTTTTCCCCGATTCATTTAGACCAACTAGTGTATAGATTTTATGATCGGGGAATAAATCTAAATCCAACTCTAATGACTTTATTCCTTTATAATTACGAATCAGAAACTTTATATATCGCATAGACTCATGAAACTGTATTATGGATTATATTCATTCATACTCTTCCAATCGCGTTTTAACACGGTTTCTTCTTCTCATACAAAAGCGTGTCGTAGCCTTTGGTGATGATGTCGTCTGTGCCGATGCCAAGCGACAGGAGGAAGGCTTTCAGGTCTTCCTGGACCGCTTCGCCGTTTTCTGCGTCCGACAATCGCTCGACCTCGATGAACGCCCCGAGTCCGGTCACATCGTCGATACAGACGGTCACGCCGTCGTGTTCGCATTCCATCCGTTTCTTGCCGACTCGTATCACCTCGTGAAATCCCATGAGCGAGACGATCTCGATGGCCGTCTTGTCGTCGCTCACATTCACTTCCTTCTCCAGCTTTATGAGTTCCTTCCCGGCGATGACGCGCATCTTGAGTGTCAGGGTAAAAACGCCGTCCGCGTTCCGCACACGCACGACCGGCACCCCTTTGGTGATTTCCGGGAACTCGATCCCGGCCGGCAGGAATATCACGTCGTTTTGGACCGCGGGTTCGCCGAATACGAACCCCTTGGCGGCAAGCACTCCGGTCAGCGTGTCGATATCGCGTATCCGTGCTTTGACCTCGATTTCCTTCATTTCGGTACTAATGACATACCCCACCATCGGAACGGAATATCCATCCCTTTCACCCCCTTTCTACTCCCCAAACACGCCGTTGTAAAGCGGATATAATTCACCTATAACACCGTTTCTTCTCCGTCACCGACGAAGGTTTCGACGCCGTTGTCGACGAGGATGCCTTGCCCGTCACGAAGTAATCGGAGCGGATGGTGCACAGTCTTCATCTTTTCCCTCACGGTTTCTTCCTTCTCATCCTTGTAATGCACTTTCAGAACGAATGGGACATACCCGAGAGCGGTGAAGTCGGTCATTCCGAACCGGCTTTTTCCGGTTTCGTCCCAATCCGCCACTTCGATCGACGGGCACATTATATAGGATCCCGCACTCGTACCGATATAGACTTTCCCCTCTTTGAGGAGCTCATCAAGCACTGGGGCGAAACCGGTTTCCCGGATGGCTTTCAATAGATAGAACGTATTACCGCCTTCGATATGGATCACGTTCTTGTCCGCGAAGAACGACCTCATTTCTTCCACGCTTTTTCCTTCAATATCGAACTTCTCGAAATCGTATCCGATCTCCACGATCTGTCGTTCCACGTTCTCGAAAAATTCCTTCGTGCGCACTCCCTTTATCCCTGTCGTCACATACCCGATCCGCATATCCGCCTTCGAAATTCCGGTCAGGTCGTACCCGTATTTCAGAAGAAAGCTCATATCCGAGCCAAGTATAAGTCTCATAGGGAACGTGGTCATATTATCTCTATCACCCCGGAGTTGGCATCGACACGAACCCGATCGCCATCCCTGAGGACCTTGGATGCGATTTCGGTCCCAATGATACAAGGCTTCTTCATCTCTCTCGCGACGATGGCGGCATGGGAAATAATCCCCCCAACATCGGCAATAAAGGCGGCCGCCTTGCTCATCGCGGGAAGCAGTTCCGGTGTGGTCTGCGTCGATACCAGGATTTCTCCGCGATTCATCTTCTTAAGGTCCTCCAGAGAGTTCACAATCCGAACAGTACCTTCAACGATACCGGGGTACGCGACATTTCCTTTTATAACTTTTCCCTCATGAACGACATGCTCTTCCGCCAGATGATCTGCTTCAAACTGTCGTGCCTGTTCGCCGGTATGTATCAAGATTCCAGAGGCGTTGTCCGTATAAAGCCAAATGGAATAGTCTTTCCTTTCAAGGATTTCCGCGACATTGATATCGCTTCCCGATATGAGCGCAACCACTTCCTCTTTTGTCGCAAACCTGAAAACGTCTTTCCCGATACCGAGTCTTTTCGAATAGATTTCGAAAACCGCGTCAAAAAATGCGTTTGCCGCCGAAAGCACATCGGCACGATACCCCTTCAGAAACGTGATCTCCCGTGCATATCGAAAAATCCGTCTCTCTTCATCTGAAAACCCGAGCTCTCCAATATTTTTTTCCTGTTTCTCCTCCAAAGAACCGTATTCTGCAGAGATATTTTGCAGCTCTGTCGTCGCGCGTTTGGGATCGTCAAATAATAACTTGTACTTCTCACGAACCGACGCGTCGGTCAGCACCGCACCGATGTGACCGAAATCGATCCAAAACCACCGCTGTAGCCACGATCCGAGGTCCCCTTGCTCGGCGATAATCCGAAACATCTCTTCGTTTGCAAGCATCATCGGGCGCCTAGCCTCCGGGGTACTCAAAAAGATTTTCAGACCAGCCGCATCCGAAGCGTGACGCGCCTCGAGTATCTCCTGCATCCGGGAAGAAATGAAGGTGTACGGGAAATCGGATAAGGGGGCAATGTATCCATAAGAACAAAGCTTCCGACTACAATCGAATACTTCAGAGAATATTTCGCAGACTTTCCCAGGGTCCATAGCCTCCCATACCGAACGACCCGAACGGACAATCGATAGGATCCGATCACCCAACGCCATCGAGCGCTCGGTCGAAAACTCGATGGGATACGTGCCAGCCTCGATCTGTCGCACTATTTCGAAATGCGCTTTTTCGTACTGACCCTTATCCACATAGAAATCCATCTCATATCCGCGGAACCGGCAAGCCATCGACCCGAAACTGCCTACGCGGCAGGTCCGACTCAGCCATTCGTCTATCCAACCCGAGACGTTCACGGACATCGTCAATCCACAGACATTGACTTCCTTGTACATGAGCAACAATTTTTCTACGGTCACGAGCTTTTCAGCAAGTGTCGTTATCGGTCGACTTTGGACAACATACAGCCGCCCGTCTGCGATTGCCCACTCGATATCGCATGGGAACCCATAGTGTCCCTCTATGCCGACAACAATATCCGACAGCTTTATGATTTCAGCGTCCGACAAAACCGCCTTCCCCTTCCGCTCCGCAGGCACATCGTGCCATTCGTTTCCTCCGCGATCAGACCGATATAATCCACGCGCTGGTGATTGAATATTCTTATCCACTATTTCCATCGGATCTTTTCTCACCTCATAACTGTCCGGGGTAACCTGCCCCGACACGATCGCTTCACCAAGCCCGTACCCCGCTTCGATAAACATACGGTCGACGTCATGTGTTACGGGATGGACGGAAAAGGCAATACCTGACGTATCACTCTCCACCATTTCCTGAACGACGACAGCGACTGATATGCTTTGCGAACCCAATCCTTTTTCGAGCCGATATGTTATGGCGCGCGGCGTAAAGAGCGAAGCCCAACAACTCTTCACGTTTTTCGGCAAGTCTTCCGAATTGGTATTAAGAAAGCTTTCGAGCTGTCCTGCCCATGCCGCTACAGCAGAATCCTCGGCGGTAGCCGAAGACCTGACAGCGACATATTCCGAACCGAGTTCATTGAATGATTTCCTGATTTCCTCTTCAATTTCCCTTGGCATCGCCGCCGCAAGGATAATCGATCGGATGTTTTCAGAAGCTTTTTCGATTGTCCCTGTGTCTTCGGGAATAACTGACTCCAGTATCAATTCCACCTTGGCATTCAAGCCCGTCCCCTTCAAGAAAACGTCAAAAGCACTTGAAAGAACGACAAATCCTGGCGGGACAGGGAAGCCCGCCCGAATCATCTCACCAAGCGAAGCGCCTTTTCCTCCAGCGATAGCGCTATCTTCTTTCTCGATATTCCAAAGGGAGCTGACGTATTTCATAGTCAATGAAGAAAGCATCACGATAGACCTACACCCCTGTTTTCCTCCCCTCCAACTCCTTTAACAAGCGAATTTTCCCGCCTCATACAAAAGCGTATCGTAGCCCTTGGTGACGATGTCCATTTTGCCGATGCCGAGTGACAGGAGAAAGGCTTTCAGGTCTTCCTGGACCGCTTCGTCGTTTTCTGCGTCCGACAATCGCTCGACCTCGATGAGCAGCCCTAACCCAAAACGAGATCGGATGCCTTCATCCCCACCCCTTTCACCCCCTTTCTACTCCCCAATTACCCTATTGTAAAGCGGGTATCCGTATTCGAAAAATCACACTCTTCTCAAAAGTGTGGCGCGAAATGACGACCGTCCGCTCACGTCACCCTTTCGAAGGATTCCTGCGACGTCCGAAAAATATGCGCCTCAATTTCAGTTCGTCATCCATCCAGGAAACCGTCATGATCCTGACGTACGGCTCGGCATCATACAGCCGCACGAGCTTCGCAAACGGCTCCTCGAAAGGATATGGCGATACGAACACGCTTTGCTGCAACTGATAGAATTCCGCTTCATGAAGATGCTCGCGCAAGATGCGGCGGAATGACCGGCTCTTCTCGGGAATATCGAACGCGACAACCCGCCATTTTCCATCCCATTTTTTCGGCTTCCTGAATGTGATGGCCGAACCGAACAGGTTCAGAAAACTCGCTTTCCGACGCCCTTCCGAGGTGAGCGCGAAATGGACGGTCTCATCCGGCAAGACCTTCTCGGAAATGAGCTTCTCCTCGGAAAGGCGCCTCAGCGAACGCGCGACGCTCCTCCGGTCGATCTTTTTCCATTCCTTTCGGAGCTCCGAAACCAGCCTGGCCTGCCGCACGATCGTGCGCGAACCCCCAAGCGCGATGACACCAAGAAGGATGAGAAGCGTCTTTTCCTGCACCGGTCCCAGTCGTTTCATATTTCCCTCCATTATCATTCAATCAGGTGACGCGAATGGACGGCCGTCCGCTCGCGTCACTCCTGTGATGGCATCGGCAACATGTAGCGGGCGTATAGCCATGAATTTCCGCCATGATTTCCTGCTTCATTTTCCTCTCCCCGGACACTATTGTAAAGCGAACAGCGGTATCCCGAGCGGGATGTCCGTTCCGGCCGAAAAAGAAGCGCACGCATATATGAGCCGATCATCTCCTTACCTCATACGTCGAAATCTTTGACACATCTGCAGAGCGTGATATCCTCTCTTTCGCCTGATTGTCCCTCTTTTCTTTAACGCAACCATCTCTGATCATGAAAAAATGGACCCTGTTCGGAGTAGGACTCATAGTCCTTCTCCACCATATCCTCTGTTCCGGATCGAAGTATGTGCGAAACGTGCAGTACAAAAGCGTGCGACTTCCCGGAAACAAGTGACCCAAAACTATCCCAGCAATCACGAAAGCCATGAAGGCGCACCTTCATGGCTTTTCGCTTTTCCAAAGAAATCTGCGAGATTACTTCACCTCGATGAACGTGCTTCCCGGGACGCCGCAAATCGGACACTTCTCCGACCGGACGCCGACCTCGGTATGCCCGCAGACAGGACAGACGTAGATCGCAAGGTCCTCGATATCGTGCCCGGCCTTGATTGCCTCGAGTGCCTGTCGATAGAGCTCGTAGTGCTCGTGCTCGACCGCATCGGCGTTCCTGAAAGACTTGAGTGCCGCCACGTTCCCCTCCGCCTCGGCAGTCGCGATGAACCCCGGATACATATCCGTGAACTCGTACTGTTCCCCTGCAATCGCCGCCTCGAGATTCGCGGCGGTATCCTGCACGCCGCCGGCCGCGGCAAGATGCGCGTGCGCGTGTACCGTCTCGGCCTCGGCCGCCGCACGGAAAAGCTTCGCCACGGCCGGATAGCCTTCGGCTTCCGCCTTCTTCGCGAACGCGAGGTACTTACGGTTCGCCTGGCTTTCGCCCGCGAACGCCGCCATCAGGTCTTCATGAGATGCCATATGCTTTTCAACAAAATTACTTCGCCCATCGACAATTTTCCCGCAAGAACCGCCTATTGTAAAGCGGGCCGATCAGAACATTACGGAACACGCGGTCTCGTGACGACAATCCAGAACTGCCTCGTAGGCGGCGACATACCCGGCAGCCATGGCCTCGGCGGAAAAATGTTCTTCCACGTGCCGGCGACACGCCAGGCGGTCGATATCACCGATATCCGCGACCCGGGCGATAGCTTCGTCGACGGAGTCGACGATGTATCCGGTCACCCCGTCGACAATCACCTCGGGAACCGATCCTCGCCGGTTCGCGATGACCGGCGTACCACACGCCATCGCCTCGATGAAATACAGACCGAACGGTTCGTCCCACTGGATCGGACACAGAATCGCTTTCGCGTGCCCAAGCAGCTTCACTTTGTCCTTGTGTCCGATCTCACCGATGAATCTTATCTGTTCGCCGTCGATGAGCGGCTTGATCTGCTCCTCGAAATAGGTCGCGTCAGCCGGATCGACCTTACCCGCCATGACGAGCCTCTCTCCCGACGCTTTGGCGATCCGTATGGCTTCAAGCGCTCCCTTCTCGTTGGAGATTCGCGCGAGAAAGGCGAGGTAGCGGCCCGGTTCCGGAACGAACGTGAAACTCGGGATCTCTATCCCGTTATAGATGTTCGCGATATAGTTCATCCCCGACGGCCCCGACTCCCGTTGCTTGTCGCTGATACTTATATAGTTCTCCCCCGCGAACAACCGGTAGATTTCGGATTCGTCAGGATTGCCGAGCGACCCATGCAGGGTCGTCACGACCGGCATGCGCAGTGTCTGCACGAACGGCAGAAACAGCCACCCGATATGATTATGCACCACGTCGAACTCGTATTGCGACAGGTATCCGAGCATCCGTCCGATGCCCGTGATCGTCAGCACCTGCCGGACTTTCGGATTGCGCGATATCGGCAATGTCCGGATGGGCTCAGGAAATATCGGGACGAGCGTGGCATCGGTCACGGAATCGCCCGTGGCGAACAATACCACCTCGTGACCCATCCGGGTCAGGTGCTGCGCGAGGTTATAGACCACGACTTCCGTCCCACCGTATTTCGGCGGGGGCACCCGTTCTTCGACCGGTGCCAACAGGGCGATCCGCAATTTCCTCATACGCATCTCATTAAGAAAGCACATACGTCGGTAGATTCGCAGGGATCCGCATCGGGTACGGAAGAAAACCGAAACCCTCGGTCATTTTCAAATGGCGGAAAGTTCAACCATATGACCGGGCCGAAAACGGCCTGTCCCGGTTGCGCATATTAAACGATACCACGGAACAGAAAGATTATCAAGGGTATTTGCGAAACAAAAACGGCCCGGATCATGTCCGGGCCGCCTTCGAAACCCGTCCCTACTCCGTATCGTTACCGGCGGAATCGACGAGCGTGTCGAGATCTCCCATCGCCTTCGTCGCCTCGGCCTTGGTTTTGACATCCGTAACCGGAGCGTCCAGAGCCGCAGCGACCGGATCCTGTACCGCGTCGGCGGAGTCCGTGGCATCACCCGCTCCCCTATCACCGGGAAAACCGGCGGAATTTTCGGCAGCAGTCCGGTTCAGCTTCGCGACCGTATTCGGCCGGGAAGATACCAAGAGCCATGCTCCTCCGACCAATGCCAGTACGGCAACCGTACCGACTGAAAGGATGACGATCTGTTTCTTTTCCAATTTCATACGGAATTACACAAAATGGTGATATGTCGGACTTTTGTCGCGCTAGTCGTGAAGTCCGTCGATGGCCTTCTTGATATCCGGACGGAGCGTATCATGGAAGTAGGTCCACATGTCCTTGCCGGCCGCTTTCACCGCCTCAAGCGCAGTGGCGACATCGGCATCGCTTCCATTGTTCTTCTGGAGCGTCACATACGCGTCCGTCTTGTCCAGAAGTGTCTGGCCCTTCGCCTTCAGGGTCGAAAGTTCACTCTCGAGGGCAGTCGTATCGACGTTCTTCGACCCGAGAAAATCAATCAGTTTCCCGATGCGGGTTTCGATCTGGGCGACCTCCCTGCTCTTTCGCGTCTTCAGCTGTTCCGCCTTCTGCAAACGGGTCAGCTCGGCACCGTTTTGCTCTCCGCGGAAATCACGCACACCCTTTTTCTCCGGCAGGCACGAAAGCGTCTCCGTACTATCGGTCTCACTCTTCCGCACATTCTGGCAGGTCCCGTCGAGCGTCACCGACTGGTCGCTGTTCCCGGGCATGGTGGTAGTAAACGAGCACGAATCGTCCTTGCTCTTTCCCGAACAGGCAGACACCGCTTCGTCCGATGTCCGGAACGGTAATCCGCCTCGCATCGCGCCGCGATCAGCTCCACGATCATTCCCCTGTCCCATACCGGCACCGCGAGAAAAAGCATGTACGGCAACGAGCGGCGCCGACAGCGTCAGGGTCGCCGCAATAATACCGACGGATATCTTCTTCGTATTCATACGCTTTTTTTCCTGCGTACAGGCTTTTTCGAATTAATGGCGGATTTTCACCACCAACGCCAAACCGAAACGGCAGGCATCATATGGGTGTTACGATTTCCCCGATAGGTTTCTTTCACCCCCCATCTACCAGCACTCGATCAAAGCTGGTATATCGGAAAGGGTCCGGGCATATGCGTCCGCCCCGAACCGGTCCGTTTTCGAGTAGAGTACGATCTTCATTCCCGCTGCCCGCGCCGCAATCACGTCGCTTTCGGTATCCCCGACATAGACCGACTCACCCGGCGCCACCCCGAGGAGCTTTGCCGCGAGCAAGAGCGATTCCGGAGCGGGCTTATGCTCGTCCGTATCCTCGTACGAGACCGTTGTCCTGAAATACCCTTCCAATTCGACCAGTTTCGGCGCCTCGAAAACGCTCGACCGGACACGGCTCGTGACGACACCGAGCAGGTATCGTTCATCCAAGGCACCGATCACCGGACCGATATCGTCCGGCACATTCAGAAGGTCGAGCGGGTACGGAATCTCACGCCGCTTCCCGATGTCGTATATCTCGCGGATCCTCCCGTCATCCGTCAGACCGGTCCGTTCCTTTATGACGTCCCACATGGAAAGATGCATCATCGTGGCGTATTCCTCCCGCGTCGGCGCAGGATATCCCGCGTGCTCCAGCAGGTCTCCGAAAAACTTCAGATTCCCCTCGAAAGAATCCAACAGCACCCCGTCCACATCGAAGATGACCGCTCGTATCATACGTCAAACGTTTTGTTCGAACCGCAGATCCGCGATCGAGTGCAGGTCGATGCCGTATTTCGAATAGATGTCCTTCGTACAGAGTGTGGTCATGTCGGCAAGCGAGAAACCGAGTCGCCCGATCATCGCTTCCACCTCGCCGACCGACCGCCCCTCTATCTCAAGATACGTCGGAATGAGCGGCCACGAATCGATTTCGATCTCGGTACCGTCGAGAACATAGCTCGTCCGACGGTTTTCCTGGTACCACCTCGGCTCCCGGCCGATCTTCGAAAGGAACAGGTTCGCCATATCGAAGTCGTCCACGACGACCTCCAGTTCCTTCATGCCATCGATCCCTTCCACTTGGTGTTCCTTCACGGTCAGGGTCGACTTGGTCCCGTCCGTCCGCAGACGGATCCACGACGTCTCGTTTCCGGGCTCGAGGTCGTAGACGAGTCGCCGCAGTTTCCGCTCCGCGACCTTCTCGGCCCCCAGCGATTCGAGTTTCTCCACGATCGCATCCACATTGATCTCCAGTATCCGGGCTTCGAATTCGGTTTTCATAGCGAATTTAAAACATATCATCTATAAAATCGTCAGCATACGTATTCCCCTTATTTTTTAAACCAGGTGAAAGGGTTCCACCAGACAAATGACGAGGCTCCACTCGAGGTGGATGGGATCAAATCGTCCGGCGACGATGACACCGTATTTTCATTTCTATCGGTCAACTCCATTCCTTTACTTTCCGAACCAACATCCTCTGTATTATGCGTTTCGCTATCAAGGTCCTGCGGCGCGGATTCAGGCAAAACATCGGGAAAAACCGGGGTGTCGCCCGGAACTGAAACCGGAATCTTCACAGGCTTTCCCACCGAAACTGCGGATGAAACGACTGGCGCTGCTTTCGAAAGCGATGGGAGTTCAACGGAATGAATCCTGCTCCGATCATCCTGGTCATAATCGTCTTCGGCGGAAACCCGAAAGAAATACCGTTTTCCAGGGACAAGATCTCGCAAGATAACAGTGTGTCGCTTCCCTTTCCGATCTTCGGTTCGCTTCCGATGTAACCGGTTCGATTCCGTCCCATATCGGATAGTCGCCCGCGTCTCATTACTCGTCAAAAACGATATCCGAACGCTATCCGAACCAATTACCCCGTATTTCACGTTCGATATCTCGAAGTCATCGGGCGCTTCCTCGCGTTCTTCACCGTCATCTTCCGTATCGTCATCTGCCACGGAATCAACGATCCGCACGATAACCGTTTCGCTCAGAGAAGACGATATCGACCCCGACCCGTCCTTCACCCACGCATAAAGGGTCTTCTCCCCCTCAGTTGAAAAATTGAACATGGTAGGAACCGACACGCTCCACATCGGATCATCGTATGCGGGATTGTCCGGCGATTCCGTAATCAGGTATCCTGTGATGCCGATATCGTCCGTTGCGGTAAATAGGGAAATCGGAACGACCAAAGAATTAGACGTCTCAGGAAGGACAAAAGAAGTCACCTCTGGAGCTTCGTCGCCGACCTGTTCCGAATAATCCGGAAGAAAATCCGTCACACGAACATCAAGCACGCCGAATGCCGTTCCGCGGCCGTCACCGACGATACCGATACCGGTCCCTGTCTGTATATTCGTGTTATTCTGGAGCGTTCCATACGCCTCGCCGTCAAGGTAAATCGTCACCGCATCGCCGGCATATCCGAGCGTGACCGCATGTACACGATTTTCGTTCCATGTTTCCGGAATCCCACCCGTCACCGTAATCGGCAAGACGCTATCCCAATACGGATTGCCCGGGTTCAACACATCGCGACCCTGATCGCCCCAAAACACCTGCGTACCGGTCCCGTTATCCGCACCCGGTGGCAGATACCGTCCGACCAGTCCCCAAAAGCTACGGCCGGCGGTCAAATTCGGTATCGTCATGGTGACAAAATAGTCCGCAGGCAAATCCCCGTCCGTCTGATGATACAAAATACGATAGTCATCCTGATCGGAGCGGAGCAGTGACTCGCTTTCGATCTCGCCCACCGCGCCGTTCACCGAAACCCACCCGTTCGAAACGGATCCGTCTGCCCGATGAAAGTCGTCTTCCCAATAGGTCACTCCCGTGGCTCTCGTTCGGAAAGTACTCTCTGATATACTGAATATGCCTCCTTCACTATCTTCGGACGTCACACGGAAGACATACGAGGTATCTGGAAGTAAATTTTCCAACAGAATATGGTGCGATGTAGTCATTACATCGGAAGAAACAGTCGACCCAAAATGAGTATCGGTCCCATACTCAATAACCGATGTCCCTTCCCTGGTAGTATTCCAAAAAACAATCGCACTCGTAGATCCAGCAGACGTATTGAGGTACAAGATGTCGATAGGCTCGCTGGGGACACCGTCACCGTCCACGGATACCGTCCACCCTCGAGCTTCAAGAATGGAGACGTCATCAAGCCCTGAAAACGATGGCTCCGCATTTCCAGTCAAATCAAGCACTCCGGAATTATGACCGTTTGGCACCGTTGCAAGATCGTGGAGTACGGCATCAACCGTCGCCTGATCAAGATCGTTGTCCTGTGCATAAAGCCACATAAGCCCAGGATTATCGGAAACATCAAGATGCGTCAGATCATTCCCGCTTACATTCACCTCGGCGGCCCGGCCGGACGGAAACAACCCAGAAAAATCTGCTGCCGTATAGTGATTGTCAAATGCCTGAACCGAGCGGAGAGCGGACGATGTCGGAGCAAGCGTTCCAGTTTGATTATCGTTCCAGATCCACAGTTCCTCAAGAAGTGGATATCGGGACATATCAGGAAAATTTACATTCAATTGAGGATTATCTCTCGTGCAAATATGCCACACATTATCTCCGGTATCCCCCCAGACAATTTCCGTATATCCATTGTTCGCTCCGCGAAGATCCTCAAGAGCCGGACTTTCCGAGAGATTGAGACTCTGCAAGTTATTATCCTCGAAATTCGCACGGACAAGCGATGGAGTGTTTGAAAGATCAACTGAGGTCATCTGCTGACAGAGAAAACACTCAATGGTGCGTAGGGAGATGAAATCGGAAAAATCAAGCGATGCTATGGGGTTCTGCGATGAAGCCCAGACGCGAAGATACGGCGCCATATATTCCATACCATCCACCGCAGTAACATTTTGTTGTACTAGGTGTGGATTTGGCAACGTCCCATCGTCCCCTCCGTCATACCCGATATTCACCTCGGTCAGCGCACTCCACGGAGTCACCGTCAAACGGTTTTCCCTGTTTCCCGTACTCCCATAAGCTTTGGTTGGCGAGGCTGAATTAGACGTAGTCCCGTCGTGAAAAGTCCATTCAATCACGGCTCCGTCCGCAACTGTCAAAATCGGGGAAAATGTCGCACCCGTTGTGTGAAACACCACTTCCTCCGGAGTAGATCCTTCTGGATCGGTCGTAAACGTCGCATCTTCTGAAGTTGCCGTATTGCTGGAAGCGTCGGTCGAAGCGACACGATAATGATAGGTCGTCCCAGCCGTGAGCCCGGAAAGTGCGAGAGTATGTGACATCGTCATTGAAACCGAAGAAGCGGTGTTCCCATATGTGTCCGTCAATCCATATTCGACAAATGAATTGGCTTCTTCATCTGTCGTCCAAGAAACGGCGGCGGTCGTTTCGGCAGGATTGACACTTATCAGTGACAATGTGGGTGGATTTGTGTCCGGCTCTGCTCCGGCTGCCAAAAAAACCGGTAGTGCTTGCGTCACTTTCGTCCCGAGCACAAAAAAGTCACCACCGCCATCTCCGACCAATCCGATTCCCGTGCCAGTCTGATTGTTCGTCGTATCCGTGAAATATCCGAGCTCTTCTCCGTCAAGATAAACGGTAACGGTGTTTCCATTATAGCCAAGTGTCACCATATGCACACGATCTTGCGACCAGCTTTCCGGATATCCCCCCGTAACCGTCAAAGAAAAATTATTCTCAAACTCGGCATTTCCTACTCCGGCCGACTGAATTCCACCATCCATCCAAAACACCTTGTTTCCGGTACCCATACCAGAACCGGGTGAAAAATACCGGCCAATAAGTCCCCAAAAAGTTCCATCCAGTGTCGACTGCGGAACGAACATCGTCAGATAATAATTTTGCGGCAAAGCTCCACCAGCTGGGTTATAAAGAATCCGGTATTGATATTCGTCGGTTCGTTCCAAGATATCATTTGAAATGAGGCCAACCGCCGAATTGACACCGACCCATCCGTTTTCCACGGCACCATATTCCCGATGAAAATCATCAGTCCAATACACGTCTCCGGAAGCTATCGTTGATAATATATAGTCTGAGGACTCGGCTACGTTACCGGCGAAATCGTTCGAGACGATGCGGTAGTGATAAGTCGTTCCAGCAGAGAGCCCGCTAACCGTCATCAAGTGATTGGTTGTCCAGGCCTCGGTGGAAACGGAACTTCCATATGCGTCGGTAAGGCCATATTCGATCGTCACCTGGGTCAATTCATCCGTATTCCACACAATTGTCGCGTCGGACTCCGTGGTCGTCGAGAAGATATTTGAAACGATCGGGTCCACCGCATCCGACCCAAACGGGAGATATTTTGGAAGATCATCAGTCACGCGAATATCACGGAAGGTTCCATTGTCACCAACAAACCCGACTCCAGTTCCGACCTGATCATTCGTTGTGTCTGTAAAATAGCCCAATTCTTCCCCATCGAGATAGGCCGTGACCCTCGAATCCTGATAATGGAGAGTCACGGAATGATCCTGATCAAGCGACCAGCTTTCCGGATATCCGCCTGTCATCGTCAAAGAAAAATTGTTCTCATACTCGGCATTTCCGACACCCGATGACATAAAGCCTTGATCGGTCCAAAAAATCTTATTACCGCTTCCCATGCCTGAACCCGGCGGAAGATATCTTCCAATAATCCCCCAAAAATGACTCCTGATTTGAGAATTCGGCAATGTAACCGTAATATAATAATCTGCCGGAAGCGTGCCACCGGCTGGATTATAATAGATAGTATACCCGTCGGAAGAGGTCCTATGAAGAGCGTTGCTGGAAATTTCGGCTGTGGTGTCACCCGTTCCGACCCACCCGTTCCCCACCGCACCATCGGCGCGATCGAAGGTGTCTTCCCATAACGTTGCCGCCGAAGCGGAGCACGAAAACATGAACAACCCACCCAGTAAAATCGGAACTAAGACGACTCGGTTTATCTTCATACGCAGGAACGGCACAGTCAATCGGAAATCTACCCTAGTATATACCGTCTTCGGGAGACAAGAAAGCAAAAACCATTTTTTCATGACAGACAGCAGACCCCACTTATCCATTCTGACGTAATCATATCGAAAGAAAAAACCAAAGGGCATTATCCCAATTCGAAGTGCTTATTACGCTCGGAAAAACGAGTAGAACAGGACCAGCGTCGCGAGCGTCATGATGGCGAAGGCAAGCCGGACGAACACGTTCGAGACGCGGCCGTTTTTGTATTCGCCCATGATGTCCGCGTTGTTGCCGACCTTGGCGATCATGAAAAGGAGCGGCACCGCGGCGACACCGTTGAATACGGCGGTGAAGACGAGCGCCTTGATCGGATCGAGTCCGATGAAGTTCATCGCCAGTCCGACGACCGTCGCGATGATGATGATCATATAGAAACCCTTCGCCTTCCGGAACTTCCGATACAGGCCTTCCTTCAGCCCGCACGCCTCGCTAATCGCATACGAGGACGAACCGGCAAGCACCGGCACGGCCAGAAGCCCGAGGCCGATGATACCGACGGAAAAGATGAGCTTCGCCACGAAGCCGGAGTTCGGGAAATTCCGGACCAGCGGTTCGAGCGCCTGTGCGGCGTCCGCGGCCGTGTTGATTTCCGTAATGCCGCCCGCATGCAGGGTGGACGCGCAGGCGATCACGATGAACCACGCGGTCACGCTCGCGAGCGTCATACCGACGAAATTGTCGACGCGAAGGTTGTGCAGAAACCGCTTGGTTCGCTTCGGGTCCTCGCCGATCTTGGAACGGTTGTGATTCGCGATCTCCTCTTCGACGACTTCCGACGTGTCCCAGAAGAAGAGATAGGGAGAAATGGTCGTCCCAAGCATGCCCACGAACAGGTACATGGTTTCGAAATCAATTCTCGGGGTCAGGGTGAACGTGTTCCGGAACACGTCCATCCAGTCCTGTCCGACCATGAATGCCGCGATAGGATAGGAAAACAATGCCAAGGCGAGCCACTTCAACAGTTTCGCATACTGCTTGTAACTGACGAAAATGACCAGCAAGACGATGACGACGGCATAGAAGATCGCCAGGAGCGCGAACGGGATATTTACGAAGAGTTGCGTTGTCGCGGCCATCGCGCCGAGATCCGCACCGATATTGACCGTATTCGCGACGACCACCAATCCGACCGACATGACCAGGAGCGGCCGTCCGTAATGCTCCTTGATGACTGCCGCAAGGCCCTTGCCGGTGATGGCCCCGATACGGGAGCAGCTTTCCTGCACGGCCAGGAGAAACGGATACATGAGCGGGAACGCCCACAGGAGCCCGAGTCCGTTCCCTGCACCCGCCTGCGAATAGGTCGCAATTCCGGATGGGTCGTCGTCGGCGGCACCGGTCACCAGTCCGGGTCCCAGGATATGCAGAAACCGGTTGAACCGCTTCCGGCTCAGCATGGTTTTGAAGATATTGAGCGCGATGTGCTCGGTCTTGCTCAACCCCCGGAGGATGCCGTTCCCTTTCTTTTCGGGATGATTTATCGACTTGTCGGTCATAAGCGGAAGGGTTCGTTCACTGCGTCAAGCTTACTATAAAGCCACCGTTTACGAAAGCGGAGAAAAACATGGGGTACATTCCGCCCCACGCACGGTCCCCGCCCCCTGGATACGGATCATACCATCGAGCCACGATCCATGGATCTTCGTCCGATCCGGGAACTTCCAAAGCGTCGATGGTCATGTCTAGAAGCTCTTCGCTTAAAACGAATCGTTTCCTGCTGGTCTTGTTTTCCTCCCAGCGTCGCCTCACAACCCCGGCCGGCGCATCGACAAACACCACCCGCGAACCGGCACCCGCATCGTCCGCGACCTTCCGCAGCTCGTCACGACTGATTTTCGTGTGATTCGTCGAATCGTACAGCACGTTCTTGGAATCCCAGAGGGCTTCACGGGTCCGTCGATACGAGATATCCATGACCGATTCCCATCCCTTTTCGTCGGGCAGTTTTCCCGCGTTCCAGTCATACCCGAGCGCTTCCAGGATATCGTCCACGCTCACGTACACGCACGGGACGGCATCGAGGATCTTCCGAGCCGCATACGTCTTTCCGGAATACGGAAGACCGCACAGGATATAGAGAATGCCGTGTGAGGACCGCATGCGTCGTATGATGTCATCGAGATCCATAACGTTTTCATTTCAGGATATCGAAATCAATCTACCGGAATAATAACAGATCGGTAATTCGGCAATTCGACACCACATCTTCCAATATTCCGACTCTCGAATCCGATTCAGTTTTTGTCATTCCCGTGGAAACGGGAATCTTTGCCCCAATATCAGAAAACCGACCTTGTACCTCCTCTCCCGTTGGGAAAGGGCTGGGTTGAGGGAAAACGCATCCGCATCGCCTCAACAACTCATTGGAAAATTATTTCAATTGATTAGATCAATGATGAGAATAAAAAAGTGCCTGACCCCTTTTCTGACTCTCCGCTTCATTTTTAAAAAGCTGTTGGTGCAATTTTTTAAAATGATTTTGTGTAACTCATGTTAATGTCGTAAGTTTCTACTATAGCTTAAATTTGCTTTTAAAAATGCACGCATCTTTTTTGTTTAAATTTGATTTAATGCGCTCATATACCTTGCTTGCAGTTTCAGGCGACCAATATATCTCTAACCTTTCCTTTGCTCTGGTTATAGCTGTGTAAAAGATGCTATGAGTAACCATATCTTGAACTTCATCAACAAAAACAAGCTTTACAGTTTTATACTCTAAACCCTGAGCCTTATGAATAGACGTGGCATAGGATACTTGGAATGGAACTAATCTGTCAGAATCATCTAAATCTTCATCGACATTCTCTAGTTTGCTGACGGATAAACCTATCTTGGACTTTCCCTCTGGAAGATTTTCTAAAAATTTAATACCGCGACTCTGCGCATCAAACGGGTTGGGCGAATAATCAATTATTATTTCAAATTGTATTTCGTCACTACTAGCAGTAATTTTTGTTATACGTCCTTTTAGATTGTTGTACAAAACAGGAGCATATTTCGATGTCTCAGTGAAAATAATCGGATCTCCAGCTTTATATGTATGAACACTTCCCCAATCTATTCCCTCATTTGGGTTTTTTTCTTGTAGTAATTTGTTTAAATTGTTAATTCCGTACAATCCATCATAATTTAAACACAGTACAATTTGATCTTCGCTATCTTTGTAACTTTTTATAAATTGGTCGATTGGCTGAGAGAATTGTCCTCTGGATGCAATTTCACGAACCTCATAAACAGCATTCCGAACAGCTGACCAGTATAATTTCAGATCTTCTTTCTTAGTTCGATGTGTGTCATCTAGTTCAAAAATACAATGCTCGGGCAATAAATTCTTACAGAGATAAAACCAATTTCCAAAATCTATTGCTTCAATTTGGTACACATCACCAACTAGCACAATTTTCTTAAACTTCTTATGTTTTAATACTTTCAGCAGATCGTCATTACACACCGTACTACACTCATCTATAAAAAGTATTTCCGCCTCATCGTAATGATCTATGTGGCATAAGTAGGAAGAAACTGTCGAAAAAAAACGTCTGTCGCTTTCACCAATTCTATGTCTAAGGTTATTCACTGATGCCCATGTGTTGGATAAAAAAACTTTCTTTTCGCCAAGAAAAACACTGTCGATATATTCGATCATCTTTGTTTTACCTGTACCTGCTGATCCATAAATCAGAGCTACGCTAGATTTAGCAAAGAGCTGCCGTAGCGCCTGTTTCTTCTGCTCTGAATCAATTACATTTTCAACTTGCTGATCAAGCCACAAATCAATAAGTGTTTGATAGTCTTTAATACAAGAATCGGTAAAACTTAATAATTTGGTATATATTTCGTAACAATCACTCTCTGCACCATGCTCGTATATATATTTAGAGTATTTTCTTAGTAATCGCTTAGGTTTATGTCCCCACCACACTTTTGAATTGAAGGTCTCAATCTCCTTGTCTACAGCATAAACTTTTTCAACTTCATCTAACGGAGTATAGAGAATTTTCCGAGTTCTTGTGTTTTGATTCACGCGCCTTGCCAAAAATTCATGATGCCTGCCCTCTGGAGATATGCAATTGATTAATGAAAGTTTCGTTGGATTGTGTTCCTTCAACGATGAGCAAAAAGGCATGGTATCGAATACTTTGCAACTATTTTTCAAGTATAGATTGGAAAGAATACCGCATGGTTCTTGAAAGAGTTGTTTCTTTAATACAACATTGTTTAGGTTGGTAAGGAGATACCTGAGTATATTTGCACCGTCGTTGTTATTCAAAATTACCTGTCGACATTTTTCAATGACATTTTTGATGTTTACAGAACTCGTACCAGCACTTATATACTGCTTAAACTTTTCATACCTCTCCTCGGACAAAATGGCTATTTCCAAAAGTGTAAGTTGACTCACCTTAAGAGCGCTCATTAAATTCTGGTACTCTTTGTCTCTGCTATTGAATGTAAAGCCTCGATCAAATATCATCCCAAGGTGTTGTATCTCACAAGGTCGTATCGATATTTCGTAATCCAAAATAATCAAAGCGCGCGATTTAGTGTCAAATACATTTATTTGGGTACGTGCCAATCTAAGTCGGAGGGCGTAATTTGTTGTAATTCTCTGCCTTGTAAAGGCAACTGTTTTATTGAACTTTGCAAAATTGTTTGTCGCAGGACGAAAGGTTACTTCGTAATACAGTTCGTCATCAATAATTAAAGGCTTTACTCTATCAATGTAAAAATCAGCTCTATCTGCCTCTTTTTCATATTCACCATTATTTAGTTTTTCAATTACCGCCTTGTAGTATTCCGACAAACCAGGATCAAGGTTTAGCGGATAATTCCGCAACTCCTGCAATAGGCTATGTTTGTAGTTTTCAATGTAAAATTTTTTTACTAGAAACAAGTCGTGCATGTAGCCCAGCATAAGCATTTCCGCGTCACTCTCATTTGGCTCATAGTGAGACAAGGCTAGCTGTATTCTGTCGTGAAATCTGTACAAAAAACTATACCTACCTGGATCTTGTTTGATGTGGGACATACCCGCATCTTTTGTAACACGGTTGAATTCTGCTTCACTTCCCACATGAATCAAAACAGCAGTATGCTCGATTAAATCACGCAGGCTTTTAAGAATATCCTGAGATGCAAGACCTCTCTGACTACTTCCAAGAATGCTAATATTCTTATTGATCTTTTCGTTTATTACTTCAATTTTGTCCAATACAGTGGCCATATTGCTTAGCAGAAAAGGGATCAGGTACCTTTTTACTGATACTAACACCTCCACCATACCCCTCTGGGGCGAAAAGGCAAGGATTACTAAGAATTTAGGGGTTTTTGAAAAACGCCAACCCGTTTACGGGCAGGCGCGTCGTGCTATCGCCTCTCGGCGACAAGAAAAAAATTTTCTGACACCCTCTCCGGACCCGCCATTTATAACGATACCGACCCCTTCTTATCCTGAGAAAAAGAGGCTCGGTATCGTCGTCAGGAACCACGAAAAAGTCCTATCCGCTATTCTTCCTCGGTCTCCACATCGACGGAGATACTGTCATCGGTATCGATCTCATCATCGTCCTCCTGTGTTCCTCGGGAAAAATCGTCGGACTCATCATGGCTTGCCGTCGCACCGACGAGCACACCGGTACTTTTCGCCGGGAGCTCCTTCTCCTGCGGTTCCGACTCGGAGGAAACAGCGGATGAGGGAGTTGTTTCCGAAGTCGTTTCCGAAAACCGCTCCTTGCCGACTGAGCCGGTTTTCACCGTATCGGTATCTCTGAATACGACATACCATCCGCCGATAATGAGTGCCGTTATGACGATGCCTGCGGCAGCGAACGAGAGCCATCTGGGCGAAGCGGTCATATGCGTTTGTTTAATGAGTACCTCAATCTTCGTCGGTCGTCGCTGACTTCTCTTCCGAATACTGGGAATATATCGAATCGTCGTCCTTCTTAATTCGCGTCTTGAAGCTGTATGTCGTATCCGACTTGAGTCCGTCGACCGTGACCACCCCTTCGCCGTCGCCGTCCAAAGTCAGCGTATACGTCTTCGTCGACCAGGACGTCTTTTTCTTGTATGCGACCATCAACGTCACATCCTCATCTTCGAGATCCTCGCACGTGATGCGGAGTTTCGCAGAGCTCTCGGTAATGCTACTAATCTTGTCGATCGATACATCGTAATCAGCCCCTTCGGTCGTCGCCTCGACCACATCGGAATAGGCCCCGTACGCACCTCCGTTCTTTTTCACTTTCGCCTTGAAGGAATAGCCCGTGGCCGAATCAAGTCCCGAGAGCTTAATGGTAACCGTCCCTTTTTTTCCAAGCTTCGCCGTAACCGTTTTTTTTGAATCCTTGTCGGTTTCCTCATTGGTAGCCAATAACCGCACGCTTACTTTCGTACTGACGAGATTGCTACAGGCGACCTTGAGTTTGACGGACGTTTTCCCGGTATCCGTAACCGTAACCGTTGGAGAGCATGTGGTTGCTGCGGATGCGTGACTGGAAAACGGCGTCGGCGTGAACGCCAAAACGGCGGACGCGAAAGCCACGAAACGGATTCCGGACAAAAAGGATCGGTTTTGCATAATCGTTTTCATATGTTTCCTTTCAGGTACTATAACGTATTCCGAATGCTCTTGTTTTCCTTTGATTTCATTTTAGCAGTTATCATGCCATAAGAATAGACGATTCCTGCCGATACCGTAACGCAAGAAAAAACAGTCCCGCAAAAGACGCAACATCCCTCCGTGCCGGAAACGGCACCTTCGAACCGCCGAAAGCGCCGCAAGGAAAAGGAAAAGCGACCCTCTCGGAGTCGCTTGTCCCTCTGTGCGGAGAGAGAGGGATTCGAACCCTCGATGGGTGTTACCCCATGCCACGTTAGCAGTGTGGTGCCTTCAGCCGCTCGGCCATCTCTCCGAATATTTAACTAATAACTGACAACTTACCACGAACGACGAACGACGAACAACTATTCGTTAATAGCGAGCCACCTTTCACCCAAAGGGTGGCCGGCATCTAGCTGGCAGCCGCTCGGCCATCTCTCCTTTGTCTGAACTTACAACCGACAACGAACAACTGACAACAACCAACCACATCCATGCCCCCCCACAAGCACGGTCCTGAGACCCGCCACGACCGCAATTCGGAAACAGACCCATGGTAACACCGTTTCCGGGGGTTATCAAGCGGAAACCGCTCCGGAAACGACCGGAGCGGCATATGCGCGTCTCGCGGAAATATCACTTCTTCGCCGCTTCTTTCGGCTTTTCTTCCGGCTTTTCCTTCTTCTTATCCAGCTTCTCGAGTCCGAGTCCCTTGAACCCGAAATAGACGACTGCCGCGACGATCAGGAAGTCGATCAGCACGCTCACGAAATCCCCCCACATGATCTTCGAATCGCCCACCTGTATCGCGGCCAGCTTGAAGCCCTCTGCCGAGCCGAACACGATGCTGATCACCGGATTGATGATATCCGTCACCAGGGCGGTGACGACCTTGGACACCGCACCGCCAAGGAGGAAACCGGTCGCCAATCCGACGACGCCCTGCTCGCGGACGAACTGCATGAAACCGCCGATATGCGTATTCGCTATTTTTTTGACTATTCTTTTGCTCATGTGTTTTTACTCAAATATATGACGCCTGAAATCGACCGTATCCCATCGAATGATACCCTTTACGGGCCAGGCTTGTCCACCGAGCGGATATCACGCGATGTTCCAGATACGCGTCAGAAAATCCCGGTTTTCAAGGATGAGATTCATGTATTCCGCCTCAAGCTCGATCAGTCCGCGTTCCTTGAACCGGAGCCATTCCGAAAGCCACGCGAACCGCGTCGCGAGCAGCAGGTCGGGAAACCCATTCCAATCGTCCCCGGAAAACACATCCGATTCCCGGAGCATCCGCAGAAATGAAAGCGCCATCCCGCCCTTCAACGCGTCCGGATCCTCCATACCAAGGCATCCGACCATGTTCGCCGCGTCGTAGAGCCCGGCCTTCATCCCGGCGAATTCCCAATCGATTACGCCCGCCACGCCGTGTTCGCTCCAGATGACGTTTACCGGGTGATAGTCCCCGTGACAGAACGCGGTCGGAACGGAATGCTCCGATGGGAAGAAATCCGACTCGAGATGTGAGAGTACCGGGCCGATTCCCAAAAGGAGGGCGGGTTCGTTCCGTCTGATTTTCCCGACGAGTTCGGCGACATATTCTCGAAGAAGAAATAGCCCCGGTATCGGACCCATCTCGTCCGGACGAAGCGAAGCCGACGCGCGTCGCATGGCTATCAGGAACTCCGCCGCCACGACCCCGCGCCAGTCGTCCCCAAGATAGCACTCGCGATCGAGCGCGACGCCTTCGATATACGGCACGACCTGGAAGAATCGCCCATCACGTTCAAGGATATGCGAGGAGTCGGAGAGATGCAGATACGGAACGGCGGGAAGCGACGGATCCGCTGAAGCCAGCGCCGAGAGCGTCCGCGCAATGGCTCTTTTTTTTACGAGTCTCGCTTCCGCGACTTCCTCGAAAATATATGGTCTCGCTTCCGTGTCCTCGAATGCTACACGATATTCCGTCCGCTCGGGACTGCCAAAGAGCGGGATATCCTCGCGAAGTTTCCCGAAAACGATCCCGTACGAGGCGACTATCGACGCGATGTCGGTACCGTTCATACGCGTTTCGGATCATCCGGTTCGTCAGTCACCGCTTCCGGCACGCGTTCAAACGGGAACATCCGTCCGAGACGGGGCCGGAGGATGGTCAGATATCCGTAGGACGCCGCAAGAACGGTCACCAATCCGCCGAGACCAAGACCGTACCGCGGTCCGACATGCTCCCCTATCCATCCGATGATCGGACCGCCGATTGCCGTCGATCCCATCATCGCCATCGACCAGAACGCCATCACCCGTCCCCGCATACCCGGCGTACTTCCGAGCTGCATCATCGTATTGCCGGCGGACGTGAAACCGATGGAAAAGATACCGGCCGCGACCATCACGACGACGGCCGTCGCGTGATTCGGAGATACCGATACCAACAATAAGGAGACCCCTAAGAGAGCGGCAAGCCGGACGAGGCCGATACGGTCGACGTGTTTTTTTCCGGCAAAAAGCAGGCCTCCGATGACCGCACCGAGGCCGAACGCGGAAGAGAGCGCCGCATAACTCCTCGCATCGCCACCGAAGGTGATTTTTGCCAATAAGGGAAGGCTGACCTGAAACTCATAGGCAAGGGTGCCGATGACCGCGACCATGATGAAAATCAACCGAAGATCCGGTTTCGAAAATATGTATCGGAGCCCGTCGAAGTACCGCGATTTCCCGGACTCCCGCTCGGCAACGGCAAGCTCTTCCTTTCGCATGAGGAATAGCATCACGATGACGACGACATACGACAGCCCGTTCAGGATGAAACACGACGCGATGCCGACTTCCGCGATGAGGATGCCCGCGATCGTCGGACCGACGATACGCGCCGCGTTCATGATGCCCGAATTGAGCGTGATGGCGTTTTTCAGTCCTTTCTCGCCGACGAGTTCCGAGATGAACGTATGGCGGGTGGGACTATCGAGCGCGGCGAAGAGTCCGAGACAGAACGCGATGCCATAGACCATCCAGAGACGTACGAGATCGGTCAGCACGAGAACGCCAAGCGTCAACGCCAGGATACCGAAAACGCACTGCGTGAAAATGATCAGATTTCTCTTTGGGAACCGATCGGCAATCGCGCCGCCGAGCGGAGCGAACAAGAGTATGGGGAGAAATTGAAGCGCCGAGACGACCCCGAGTGCCGTTCCGGACCCGGTCATACGGAGAACCAGCCACGGCAAAGCGACGGCCTGCATGAAGGTCCCGGAAACCGAAAGCCCCTGCCCGATGAAATAGAGTCGGAAATTTCGGACCTGAAGCGACGAGAACGCGTCGCGACCGACGGTCTTCACGCGCTTCATCATACGCCCCCCTTGAACCGGAACACCTTCCGAAGCCGACGGAAGAACCTGACCGGAGAAAGCCGCTTCGCGACTATGCGTCGGCGCACGGCGGGAATCCGCGCGCGCGTCGCCCGGAAACCGATATCGATAAGTTCGTCCATGCGCTTGAAATCGGATATGGTAAAGCCCTCGAGATGGGGCCGGATAACAATGCCTTCGTCGAACGCTATAGGAGAGCCGCCACTCTGGTTCCGAACCAGGATCGCATAGGAGTTCGTGACGACGTCGAGGACATTCTTCGCCGTGTGGATCGTGCGCCAGTACCCGAGATCGATACCGATCCGGACATCGACACGCGACTGTGACAAAGACGGAAGAGGCAGGTTCTCGACGATCCCGCCGTCGACGAGCCGGCGCCCGCCGATCTCGACCGGCACGAAGAATCCCGGGATGCAGGTACTCGCCATAACCGCTTCGGCAAGATTCCCCTTCCGGAACACGACCTTCTCGCCGGTGTCGATATCCGTCGCGACAATGGCAAGCGGTATCGGGGCATCCTCTATCGAAACGTCACCGATCAGCTCCTCGATCAACTTCCCGACCGGTTTATTAGAGTTCAACCCGAGCTTGGAGTATCCGAAGTCGGAGATATTCGACCAGCTGAGCCGCCTCGATGCCTCGATCATCCGTTCCTCGGGAATTCCGAACGCGACGCAGGCGGCGACGACCGCTCCCGCGCTGGTGCCGGCGACGGAACCGATGACGACATCCGCTTCACGGAGCGCGCGTACCGCGCCGACGTGGGCGATTCCGACAGCCGACCCACCCGAAAGCGCCAAACCGACCCTTACGCCGCCAATCGATTTTTGCCGGTCTTTCTTCTGCTTGGTTCGTTCTTTCCTCATCATTTTCGTCTAATAGGTATACCCCATTTTAGCCCATTTCGAGGAAAGCCTCAAAATACGTACTACCCATAACGATTCGTGCGCCACATCACCGTAGCGATGATGCCGATAACGATGCGTGTTCAATAAAAGGACCGATGACGGTCCTTTTGCGCGTGCTTCACAAGTGTTTCCGATATTATTCCTTCGCGAGCGCGGCGTGAATACTCCGCGCGGCGATAGCGCCTTCCGCGGCGGCGGTAACCACCTGACGGAACTTGTCCGACCCGTCGGTAATGTCACCGGCGGCAAAAACGCCGGGAACCGAGGTCGACATGTCCGATCCGACATGCACATATCCGTTCTCGTCCGTCGCGACCCCGAGGTCGCGCGCGAAATCGGCATTCGGATCGGAACCGATCTCTATGAACAGTCCGTCCGTCGGAAGCGTGTCCGATCCCTCGTACGGTCGGTCGAGTTTCACGGCCGTAAGCGCGTCATCGCCCACGAGCGAAACGACGTTCGTCTCCAGGATGATCCTCACCTTCGGATCGTTCCGGAGCGATTTGAGGATATGCTCTTCCGCGCGGAGCTCCTTGCCGCGGTACACGATATGGACCTTGGAAGCGATTCCGGAAAGATACGCGGCGGCGCCGGCGGCGCTGTTGTTTCCTCCGATCACGGTCACGATCCGATCACGATAGAAAAATCCGTCGCAGGTCGCGCAATAGGAAACGCCGCGGCCGAGAAACTCGCCCTCGCGATCCAGCCCGAGTACCCGGCGCTTTGTACCGGTCGCCAGAAGGATCATCCGGCTTCGGACGGACGCTCCCCCATCGAGGGTCACGACGAACCCGCCATCCTCTTTCCGGATATTTTTCACCATCCTGTTCTCGATGGGGGCACCGTACTTTCGCGCATGCGCCACCAGCGACTCGGCAAACTCGAACCCGCCCGCAGCATCGACGCCCGGATAATTGTCTATCTCGTGCGTCTCGGAAATCTGTCCGCCAGGAAGATGACCGATCACGATGTGATCGACTCCGTAGCGGGAAGCGTAGATGGAAGCCGACAGACCCGCCGGCCCGGCCCCGATGATGGCGAGCGGGTATGTCTTGTCCGTATTCATGGCGATATCGGGGATAACGGCCTACTGGATCTCCTTACCGAGCTCGACTTCCAGGACGTCTTTCGGACGGAAGCCGACGAACTCCTTCACCACTTCGCCGCCCTTGAAGAGTTTCATGGCCGGGATGCTCTGAATCTTATATTTCATGGCGAGCTCACGATGTGCCGGATCGTCCACGTCGAGCTTGGCAATCTTAACTTTGCCTGCCATCGACTCGGCAAGTTCGTCGAGCACCGGTGCCATCATGCGGCACGGCCCGCACCACGGGGCCCAGAAATCAACGAGGACCGGAATATCGCTCTTCAAGACTTCCGCCTCGAATGTCACCTCCGTCAGACTCAGTGCCTGGCTCATACTTTTTTCAGGAGACGCCCCTCGGAACCGTCCGAATTACGAACCCCTTTTACATTATTCGTATCATGTAGTATACACCCCAATCGCACAACCGTCATCCGACCCGACGACTACCGCATCTTGAACAGCGTTTTCAGAAACTTCTCGTCGATATTTTTCCCTGTACGATGACAGACGAAATCGTCCTTGAGAAGCTCGATGCCGAGCATCGAAATCGCCTCACGAACCGCGGTAATCTGCTGTATGACATCAAGACACTCCCTCCCCTCTCCAACCATCTTCCGGATGCCCCGGAACTGCCCCTCGATGCGCGAGAGACGGCGAAGCAGGCAGTCACGCGATTCGGAATCCAACAAGACCCGGCCCGTTTCCGCGCCGGATTTCCTGTTCGGTTTTTCCTTCGCCCGTGTTCCCGTTTTCATACTCCCCTAGAGTATATAAAAACGCGATTCCGGCGTCAAGCGTCGGACATCGACGAAATTCCGCGATATGCCGGTCGTCTTCAAAGTCGATCAACCGGGCCTTTCGGGATCCGATATTCGACCTCTTCCAGCTCTTCGCCGTTCGTATTCCGAAACGTTCCCGTACCCGCGACAACGCCGCCGAGCGACTCCGCCAGCCGCCGACTCAGAATATTTTCGGCTGCAACCGGATATCGGAGAAAATCATATGACAGGTTCTGGTCCGCCCATGTCATCATCGCCCGCAGTGCCTGTTTTCCGACGCCCTTTCCCTGGTGGGGCTTCGCGATCCATATGCCGACGCCCGGTTCCCGCGTGTCGACGGATCTCAGATTGATATACCCCAGAAACGCTCCGCTGACCCGATCGAGAATGACCATCTTGATCGCCGTACCCTGATCCATTTCCATCCGGGAGCGGGCGATGAAATCCCGCGTGTCATCGATATCGCCCGTCGGCTGGAAGACAAGATACCTGGCCACCTCGGCGGTCAGTTCCCGGAACAGTTCCGTTTCGTACGCGGAAGAGACGGGCTTCAGCGTCACGTGTTCGGCGAAAAGGGTCGTACAGCAATAGTTCGGCATATCTATGCGAAGAATCCGAAATACAGGAGGACGAGCCCGAACAGGATCGGATACCAGGGAAAGCATTTCCGATATCGATCGCTGTCGGTGAATTTCCGGGTCGCGCCGAAAAGCGAAGTCGGAAACAGGAGAAGCGACAGTCCTTTGATGAGCGCCGACCATCCGACGAGCGTAATGATGAGGGACCGGTCGAACTGCCATGTGTTATGAAACGCGACCAACGCGTACCCGAGGAAAAGACTCACGAATCCGCTCAGATAGACGGCCGCGGGATCATGCTCCAGGTTCTTGAATATCTTCTTGAGCACATCGGGATGCGCCAACATCCCTACTCCGATCGGAAACATCGCGAGCCCGAGCAGTTGGAACAGTTGCGTATCGGACATATGACCTGGTATTGCACCGGTTATTACGACCGGATTATACCATGCCGGATCCGATCAGAAACGAAAACAGCCCGCGTAGGGGCTGTTTTTTCTGCGGACCGGACGAGACTCGAACTCGCGACCTCCGCCGTGACAGGGCGGCGCTCTAACCAACTGAGCTACCGATCCAACGCATATTGTCCGAACCGAACCCGAACGAGAGCCGTCCCATGCCGACTTGGTACCAGGGGAGAGATTCGAACTCTCGACCCCGGGCTTATGAGTCCCGTGCTCTAACCAACTGAGCTACCCTGGCATACGTGGGACAGGGAACCGCTCCGATTCACTCGAAACCGGATTCCTCTGAACGATACCCGATTTTCCACGCCCCGTCAAACATCGGATGGTGCCCGGCCATTAGGAGGTCGCAGGACCATCCGAGACGAGCTCGCCACGGACGATAAGCCGCTTGAAGGCGGTACCGAGCGGCCAACAGGTACTCAAGGTCACCTCGTCCCCGCCGCTGTCCTCGAATATCCACGGGTCGTCAGGCACGGTCACGCGCTTTTCGGTCAGCCTGTACGCGTAATCGAACGTCTTCCCGTTCGCCTGACGCATACGAAGCACGATCGAATCGCCGGGACCGAGTTCCCCCAGACGTCGGAATACGGAATTGTAGTCCCCCTTCGCCCAGGCATAGTTGCTGCTATGCCCCGCGATAATCACATTGCCGGATTGGCCGGGAATCCCCGACTCTGGATAACGGATGACTCCGTTCTCCAGGTCGCGAAGCATCGATTTCTGGTCTTCGGAACCGGCCCAGATCATCGGCGCGGCGACGCCGATCCGCTCCACGAGCACCGTGACGGACGGTTTAAAATCGCCGGCTGCGTCCGGATCGTATCCGTTCCCGATTTCCTGCGCGTCACCGAATCCGTCACCGTCGGTATCGGCACGCTTCGGATCAGTACCGTACGCGTATTCGCCGATATTCGGAAGCCCGTCTCCGTCCAAGTCCACGTCCACATCAGCCCTCTTGGGATCCGTCCCATTGGCCATTTCCCACGGATCCGGCATGCCATCCCTGTCCGTATCAAGATCGCCCGACCCAAGAGGATCGGTGCCGCGATTCAGCTCGTCTTTATCCGATGTACCGTCGTGATCGGTATCGGCATCGTACGGATTCGTTCCGGCAGTTTGCTCCTCAAGGAATCCGAGGCCGTCATGGTCGGCATCGTCATCCTTACGGATGCGACCGTTCAAGACGATGGAATACCTGGCAAGCCAATCCGGAGCGAGCGTCTCCTTCGCCACAGTCTCACCCCGAAAACGGGCGGCGATATTCTCGAAAGCCGCAAAGTCCGCATTCACCGCGAAAAATATCACAGAGAACGCGGCGATGAAAACGACATATGGAACGAAGCGTCGCCATACGGAAACGCTTTCGACCACAGGCGGAACAAACCGATTCTCACGACCGGAAAAGTTCAGTCCCCTCTTGATGAATATTTCCTGTTCCCTCATATGCCGTTCTCCCTTCCGCCTCCTTGCCATACAACAGGGCGAAAGGGAGAAGGCGTCCGAAGACGCCGACTTCCCGAACATCGTTACTTCCTGCGCAACTTTCTGCTCGCGACGGAAACGCCCGCAGCGGACAGCGCGACTCCCGCGACGGCTACTGCCGGCAGACCGGTCGCCGGAAGGACATCCTTCACCGAGGACTTTTTCTTGTCCTTCTTGTCATGATCCTTATCATGATGATGCTTGTACTTGTACACGACTTTCTCGACCGTATTGGTCACAGTCGTAATGACCGGAACCTCCTTGGTCACGACCGTCTCGACCGGAACTTCCTTCACGATCTGTTTCTCGCACTTGTTTGTGCACGAGTCGTTATCGTTCGTGTTCCCGTCGTCGCAGGCCTCCCCGCGTTCAACCTTGCCATTCCCGCAGACCGGATTCTCCGGCTTCGGCTGACATATCCCGTGATCTTGCACGGTTCCCGGCGCACACACGATCGGCCTCGGGGTTTCGCACGCGGACGCCGATGCGGCCATAAGCAAGCCGACCGCGGCGAGAGCGGCTACCGACAGATTCACCCGCTTCATACTGCTTCGTATCACTGATTAGGCGTTTTTCGGACACGGGCGCACATAAACGCCCCTGTTCGATAAAACCGCATATTATAGTCCTTTTTCTGAAAATGTCAAGGGGTAAAAACGAAGGCCGCCCATCCGGGCGGCCCTCAATAATGGAACGATACGAGGAAAAACGTCATCTTCAGACATCAAGCACGTCGCGGATCGGATGGTCCTGCGGATCGGTCTCGTCCGGATCGGCATCAATGAATCCCCCCGTTTGTCGGGCCCAGAGTGCCGCGTAGTGACCGTTTCGGGCAAGCAGATCCTCGTGCGTACCTTCTTCCTCGACGGTTCCGTTCTCGCCCAAGACGACGATCCGATCCATCCGACGGATGGTACTCAGCCGGTGCGCGATGACGATGGCCGTCTTTCCTTTCATCAGCTCGGCAAGCGCTTCCTGAATCGCATGCTCGCTCTCGGAATCCAAGGCGCTTGTCGCCTCGTCGAGAATGAGAATTGGAGCGTTCTTGAGAATGGCTCGGGCGATGGCGATCCGCTGACGTTGGCCGCCGGAAAGTTTTACGCCGCGTTCGCCGACCAACGTACCGTATCCTTCGTGCAGTTTGGAGATGAATTCGTGCGCATGAGCCCGCTTCGATGCGGAAAGAATTTCCGCTTCCGTCGCGCTCGGATCGCCGTAGGCGATGTTCTCTCGCAGCGATCGATGAAACAGGAGCGGATCCTGCGGGACATAGGCGATGGCGTTCCGGAGATCGTCCTGACGGATATTCCTGATATCCTGTCCGTCGATATGCACCGCCCCCTCCTGAGGATCCGCGAAACGGAGCAGGAGCTTCGTAATCGTCGACTTTCCGCCGCCGGAAGGTCCGACGAGTCCGACCTTCTCCCCGGCGCGGACCGCGAACGAAAAGCGGGAAAAGACGACGTTCCCGCCGGCATACCGGAACGACAGATCACGAAACTCGATGGAACCGCGGGAAATCCGGCACGTCTCGGGATGCTCCGGATCGGTCAAGTCCTGAGGCAACTCGAAGATTTCCACCATCTCGGACGCGCGCGCAAGCGATCGGAGTATCTCGGAGACGGACCGGTTGAACTGGTTCGCGATGCTGAAAACGCCCATCAGATAGGCCTGCATGAGAATGACCGTTCCGACCGTGATCGTCCCGCGCGACCAGAGCCATACCGACACGGCCATTCCCACGAACTGAAAGACGAGGACGAGGCCGTTCTGCAACATGATCATATGCAGAAGCGCGCGAGCCGCCCTGCCCCGGGAATGCTCCTGGCGATCGGTGAACTCCCGGAACGACTTCCGTTCGCCAGATCCGGAAGCGAACATCTTCACCGTCAGGATATTCGTGATGACATCGGCCAGCCGTCCGGTCACCTTCGAATCCTCCTCGCTTTCGAGCGCGTCGAACGACATCCTCTTGCGGAGAAGCGGAAGCGGAAGCAGCAGTATGATGGCCATGCTGGTCAGGAAGAGCGCCGCCAGAGGAGGAGAGAAGATGAACAGGCCGATCAGGCTTCCGACAAGGTTTACGATCGGCATCCAGATATTGTAGATGATCGTATCCGACAGGGATCCAAACGCATCGACATACCGCCTCGCCTGCGATACGAGACTTCCGGAGAAATGATCGGCGAAGAATCCATGCGAGCGTGATTCGATACGATCGAAAGTGAAGTCGATGAGATCCTTCGCCGCCCGACTATACGGACGGAAATAGAAGATATCTCCGATCCTGAACAATATATAGGTCGACAGGTAGTTGAAACCGAGCGCGGTGACCCAGGCCCATGCCCCGGCATGTCCGAAAATCGTCAAGGTACCGGTTCCAGACAACGCATCCGTCAGACCCTTGTAGATGATCGGCGGAATGACGCTCCCCGAAACGGCCGCGAACCCGTAAAAGACGACCGCGAAAAAAAACACGTGTCGATATGTTCGCAACACCTTCCAATACCAGGCGAAGATCCGCTTCGCCGGGAGTTTCGTCTTTTTATCATTCGTCTGACCAGACATACATCGTTCTTCAACTTTCCGCATTATCGGGATTTCGATCTCCCAGCGTAAAAAAAATGGGACAATTGTTTCTTCAGGTATCTTCTTCCGGAACCGCTCTTGAGAAATTTCTCCCTTCCGAGAGCATCGGACTTATCGGAATAACCTTCAAAATATATCAACTTCCAATCGTCCTTCCTTCGGGTCGTCTTCCTCCTTTCCCGGAAAGATGCTCGGCATATCGCCGCTTCAGGTTCTCCGTATATCCGATATACAGACTTCCGTCACCATAGCTCTCAAGAACGTAGACAAAATACGCCATATCGTCTTTTGCCACGCAAAACTCGTTTCGCTCGCCACGTGGCCACGAAATTCAAAAAGATTTCCGCTACAAAACATCTTGACGATTCCGCCGTGCCACGAGACATGCATAGCATGTTTTTCGTGGTTGCGGGGGTAGGATTCCTCTTCGAGCCACTGATTTCCCTTTCAGGGGAAATCCGTTCTCATCCCACTCGCGAGTGAAGCAGTTCACTCGCTCCCCTTCACTGCGTCATTTCATTCCTTGTTGCGGGGGTGGGATTCCTCTTCGAGCCACTGATTTCCCTTTCAGGGGAAATCCGTTCTCATCCCACTCGCGAGTGAAGCAGTTCACTCGCTCCCCTTCACTGCGTCATTTCATTCCTTGTTGCGGGGGTGGGATTCGAACCCACGACCTCCTGGTTATGAGCCAGACGAGCTGCCAGACTGCTCTACCCCGCTATCTAACGCTTTCGCGTTCCAAACTCCAAATACCAAACATAGACTGATCTTTTGGTCCTTGTTATTTGGTGCTTGGTGCTTACCGCCTGTCGGCGGCAGTGTGGGCGATCCAAGATTCGAACTTGGGACCTCGTCATTATCAGTGACGCGCTCTAACCAACTGAGCTAATCGCCCGAAAGAATCGGCTCAAACTGGACAGGAGCAACGCCTCCGAAGAGGTCCCCGACAGGATACCATGAGCCGAAAAAAGAATCAAGTACCGTATCAGCCTTTAAGCACGTCGCTACTACCGGTATCGCGGACAAATTCGGAGATTCGGTCCCGGTACCGGTTATAGGCATACCCGGCAAGCAGCAAGAGGACGCCGAGCGAAAAATAGGATACGAAGCGGTAGAACGTATCCAGACCGGCCGCATCATAGAGAAATACCTTCAATATCGCGGCACCGAACAGGAACATTGCCGCCAGCCGATGTGCGGAGCTTTTCCTGACGATCCCGTATGCGAGGGTCGCGATAGCGTACGCGGACCACGCCACGGACAGGGCCGCGTTGCGCATGCTTTGCGCGTGTCGAACCGAATCGGTTTTAGCTCCGGAAACCGGCCTCAACGTCGGAGACAAGGCATCGTATATCTCGACATTCATGAGGAAAAAACCGAGCGCGTGCAGGAAGAAGGAAAGCGCCTTCCGGGCGGGAACCGACCACACCCGCGTATTCTTTCCTTCCCGCCGCAACAGTTGCCGGAACAGGAGCATGGACAAGATCACCACGAGAAATACGAGAACTCGGGCATTGAGGATAGGCATGCCGGAAAAAGCGACCGCGGCGTCGTGATTCATGAATATCGCCGCGATTCCCGAAATCATGAGACCGGCATAGTTCACCCCGAGTACGGCCGATTCGCGGAACCGCGATGAGATCCATCCGGCGAACGTCGATGCGGCGGCCGCGAACAAGGGAATCCAGAATGACGGACCGACACGGTCGATTTCGGCGCTCCCGACCCATACAGTAAGCAGATATGCCTCAAGAAGCAGCAATGTCGTCGCTATGTCCCGTTCCTCCGGACGATCCTCCCCTTCGGAAGTACGATACAGGAAGAATATGCCCGCCATCACGATCAGTCCGAACGCGGCCGCCAATATCCTGCTTCCCGGAAATCCGACCGATACCGAAGCCGACAAAAGTCCGCTCCATGAAACCGTCCCGAGGAGGATTGCCATGGTCAGGACAAGCGAGAAGACGCGACCGACGCGGTTCTTCAATCCGAAGGAAACGACCGCCGAACCGAACGCGAGTACCGACCAGAACAGGATCGTCACCCAGGCGGGATGATATCCGAACGACTGCGCGCTTCCGGTAACGAAAGTCATGAAAAGGCCGGTGAGAAGCAGGAAGGAAACCGACGACGACTCCTCGGGAGAAGCGTCTCCCTTCCCTTTATGGAAAAAGAATATCGCCACGCCGTAGGCAATCACGGAAAACAGGAGGCTGATCATCCGGCCGTTCAGCCACGGCTCCGAGGCCGCGATGCCGAACGTATCGACGGAAAGGAGACGAAGGAAGACCAGAAGGAACGCGATCAGCGAGAACGAGCGCAAGAGACGCGAACGGAGAGCGAAACCGAGATACGCCAGCACGGCGCCCTGGGCCGCCCAACCGATGGTCACGTACATCCGATCGAACTGGATCGGGATACCGATGGCCAACGTGACGACCGAGATGCTTGCGAGAAACTTGGTGAACATCCTGAATCGCTCACCGTATTCGCGGAACATGAAGGCGGCGATTCCGTGCAACGCGGCGAAGATGAACGCGAATGTTCCGCGGAGTTCCGGGCGGACCTGCTCGAGTATCGCCAGACCGATGAAAAGGAAATATCCCGCGTTTAAAAGCACGAGTATCGCCTCCTTGGCTTCCGAAGGCTCGTGATGCCGCGTCTGACGGAGCACGGATACCGCGAAGAAGAAAATGAAGAACAACGACGCGTATATGGAAGCGACCCCCGCTTGTGAAGGACCGAAAGAATTGGAAAACCACATGGAGTACAAAAGCGCCGTTCCGATGAAACTCACCAACGTGAGCGGCATCCACAGCTTCTTCCAGGCAACCACGACCATGCCGGCGTCAAGCAGCAGCATATAGAGGAACAGCTGATGCGTCGCGCTTCCACCGTCCGACACGAGCAACGGGGTAAGGAATCCGCCTATCTGCGCGAAGAGGGCGAGATAGACCGAGTCGTGACGGAGCGCAAGGGCGATACCGACGACCGTCACGAGGATCATGAGTACGAACGCGAACGCCTGAGACAGGAGGTCGTACGACGCGTATCCGAAGTAAAGCGAAAGATAGAGCATGCCGATTCCCGTGCCGGTCAAGATCTGGGAGTAGCGGGCATATTTCCCCATCAGCACCTGACCGACGACGAGAAGCGCCACGCCGGCAAGGATACCGAGCAGGACGCGGACCGGCTCAGTTATGATTCCGACCTCGATCGCGTAACGGAAAAAGAATCCGACTCCCAATAGGACCGCGATGGCTCCGATGCCTGTGAAAAGTTTTCCTCCGATATTCGATTCGAGAGTTCCCTTTTCGGAAGAGCCGGACTCCATTCGGTTCAACGTCGTCTTCATGAAACCTGCCGATTCGGGAATCGAAACGGGTTCCGACTTTTTCGGTTGCGACATCGAAGCTGCCGGTGCGATCGTTTCTTGTGCCGCGGTCCGTGCAAGTGTCACCGGCGCGCCCCCGGATGACGCTGGCATAGCATTCGGAACCGATTGCACGGGAACGGGACGCGCCGTCTCCCGACTCCCTATCGGAGCCGAATGTTCCAATTCCGTCACCTTACGCTCAAGCACCTGCACTCTCGACAAAAGAACCTTGAATCCGATGAGACCGACCACGAAGACGAGAAACAACATAGTCCGCAGGACACGGTTTATATGACGGACGACCAACGACGCGAAACGGCGGAGATGTCCGATTCATTACCGGGAGTATACCACATCCGCTAGGCGAATGTCCCCGACGAAGGACAGATATCCGAGAGGACGCATTCGCCGCACTTCGGACTCCGAGGCGAACAGACCGCACGACCATGTGTGATGAGGTATTCGTTCACGTCGAGATAGTCCTCCCTCGGGAAGAGCTCGCCCAATTCCCGCGACATCTTTTCCGGCGTCTTCGCGTTACTCCAGCCAAGCCGTGGCGCCAGTCGGAACACGTGCGTATCGACCGCGAGTCCCTCCATCTTCCCGAACGCCTTGGCAAGCACGATATAGGCAGTCTTGTTCGAGATTCCGGGGAGAGCGAGAAGCTCCTCGAGCGTATCCGGAACTTCGCCGCCGAAACGTTCGACCAGCACCCTTCCCATTCCGCGAAGATTCTTCGCCTTGTTGCGGAAGAAGCCGGTCGAGTAGATTTCCTTTTCAAGGGTCGACTGGTCGGCATCGGCATAGTCATGCGCCGTCTTGTATTTCCTGAACAGCTCCAGCGTGACCATGTTCACCCGCTCATCGGTACACTGCGCCGAAAGCGCCGTCCCCACGACCAACTCGAGCGGGTTCGACCATTCCACGAACGGTCCCGTCACCTTGTACGCTTTCCGCAGCCGCCGGAGCGCCTCCTTTGCGTTCATTTTTCTCGTCTCAACATCCGCTATCATATGAGTTCCCACTAATCCTGCTTATCTTCGTAACGCAACCTCAGTATTTCCACGTACTCGTCCGCGACATTCCCTATTCCATACCGTTTCAAGAACATCGCCCCGTATCCCGGACCGAGATTATAGTGCAAGCTCCAGATAGCCGCCGAAAAATCGGCCTCTACGTCATCGACTGCCGTACCTCCCACATCGACATAACCGGAAAGTTCATCTCCGTTAAAAATGAAGTTAGGAAGGCAGGCGTCTCCGTGCACGAGCACTTTTCCTGCGCCACCGAACGGGAAATCCTTCACGTCGACAGAATGAAATCGCTTGAGCGACAAAACCAAAGCGTCAACCACTTTTTCAGCTCGCCATTCCTTCTTCAGTTCCGCGAGATTTTTTCCTTCGATTGCCGACAGCAACAAGGCCTCATTACCGTCGATTTCCGTGTAGCCAATCACCCTCGGGACGGAGACTTTTTTCCCCAGCCATTCGAGCCGGTCACGTTCCATCGCCAATCCCTTGCCGATTTTCAGGAAAAAGGTATCCGTCAAAAGATTCAGCCTGAGCACCGAGCTCTGATCGCCATACTTTTCCTTCGAAACTGAAACGTCACCGCCCGTCAGGCCTTTCGCCCACTCTACTGTGGAATGAATTTCTTCGATATCCATACGGATGATCAATGTGGACCGTGCCGGATTCGAACCCTGCCGTTCGCGAACGGCGAGACGGGCCGGCGACCTCCGGGACACAACTCCCGATGGATTGTGGTGGACCGTGCCGGATTCGAACCGGCGACCTCCGCATTGCAAATGCGGCGCTCTAACCAACTGAGCTAACGGCCCATATTCCCAGATATCCTAGCCCAATGGAAAGGTTTTGTCTATTATTAGAACTGACAACTGACGACTCACAACCAACAACGAGAAAAGGGGAACTTTTTCTGACTCCTGTTGTAAGTTATCAGTGGTAAGTTGTAAGTTACAGAAAATGGAAGATTCGATCTATTGGCACTGTTTTCGGAAAATCCCCGGCATCGGACAGACCCGGCTCCGCTCGCTCATGGCGGCGTTCGAATCCGGGGAGGAGGCATGGCACGCGGATGCCTCGACCTTGGAGCGGACCGGGATGAGCCGAGACACGCTGGACGCGATAATCGCGGGACGAAACACGATCAATCCCGAACGGGAACGGCCGATTCTTGATCGCGATGACATCCGCATCCTTCCGTCGACGGACAAGACATTCCCAACGCTTCTCCGCGAGGCGCCGTTCCCGATATCACTCCTCTATGTACGCGGGTCTTTCGACGATTGGAACGTTCCCATGGTATCCATCGTCGGTTCGCGCAACCACACCGCGTACGGCCGTCAGGCCGCCGAACGTATCGCCGAGGATCTGTCGCGAGCCGGAATCGTCGTCGTGTCCGGCCTCGCATACGGCATAGACTCGGTCGCGCACGGCGCCACGCTCCGGGCGGACGACAAGACGATCGCTGTCCTCGGCAACGGTCTCGATGACGCATCCATCCATCCCAAGGATCACCTTCCCCTCGCGAAACGGATCATGGAATCGGGATGCCTCATTTCGGAGTACCCGCCAGGCACCGCGGCAGGTCGCGGTACCTTTCCGGCCCGTAACCGGATCATAGCCGCGCTCTCCCTGGGCGTGGTCGTCGTGGAGGCAACCGAGAAGAGCGGCTCGCTCATCACGGCGACCCACGCGCTCGAATGCGGCCGCGAGGTGTTTGCCGTGCCCGGATCCATATTCTCCCCCGCTTCGACAGGTACGCACCGCCTGATCCGTGACGGGGCGAAACTCGTGCGAGGCATCGGGGACATACTTGAGGAACTCCCGCTCCGCGGGAATCAGGACGCTCCGATACCGGACACCGGAACGGCCACGAAACCGACACCGAAAAACCTCTCCCCGTCGGAAGAAAAAATCCTTTCGCTGCTCACGCACGAAGCGGCTCATGTTGACGAAATCATCAAATCATCGCATCTTGGAACAAGCGAAGCCGGCTCAGCCCTTACGATGCTCGAGATAAAAGGACTCGCGAAAAACATCGGCGGGATGAACTACATCCGAAGCTAACTAACAACCATCAACTAATAACTCACAACTCACACCGGATTCTGATCATGATTTGTCATGGGGATGGGATTGTTGTAAGTTGTCAGTTGTAAGTTATAAGTTCGTGAATCATGCCCCTCCTCATCGTCGAGTCCCCTTCGAAAGCCAAGACCATCGGAAAGTATCTTGGCAAAGACTATACCGTCGTCGCTTCGGTCGGACACGTGCGTGATCTGCCGAAGTCGAACAAGAACGCCATCGATATCGCGGGCGGTTTCGTCGCGAAATATCAGACGATTCCCGGGAAGGAAAAGATCATCAGCAGCATAAAGAGTCTCGCGAAACGGAATTCGGAAATCCTGCTCGCCACCGACCCCGACCGCGAGGGTGAAGCCATTGCCTGGCACCTCGTGGAAGCATGCGACCTGAAGAAGCCGAAGCGCGTCCTGTTTCACGAGATCACGGAGAACGGTATCCGCGCCGCGCTCAAGGAACCACGGGAGCTCGACGAGAACCTTCGTCGCGCGCAGGAAGCACGCCGCGTCCTGGACCGGCTTGTCGGCTATGACCTTTCGGGACTTATTTGGAAGAAGGTCCGATACGGGCTTTCGGCCGGCAGGGTCCAATCCCCGGCGCTGCACATCATCGCCGAGCGGGAGCGGGAAATAGCCGCGTTCATCCCCGAAACCTTCTGGAGGCTTTCCGGAACGTTCGAAACGGGAAAGAAGGACGTGCTCGAACTGCTCTGTTCGGAAGAACCCCGAGAGGAAAAACGAACCGAGGAAATCCTCTCCCTTGCCCGTTCCAAGAAATGGGAGGTCGTCGAAGTAAAAGAAACCGAGGTCGTCCGGAATCCCCTGCCGCCCTTCACTACCTCGACCCTGCAACAGACGGCGAGCTCGCGTCTCGGCTTCTCGCCGAGCAACACCATGCGCCTCGCGCAGCGGCTCTACGAGGCGGGACACATCACCTACATGCGTACCGATAGCGTTTCCCTTTCCGAGGAAGCGATCGGACACGCCGCGGCCGCGGTGAAATCCGCATACGGCGAACGGGCCGTCCAGATACGCCGCTTCAAGACCAAGTCCAAGAATGCCCAGGAAGCGCACGAGGCGATCCGACCCACATCCTTCGGCAAGCTCCCGAAGCTTCCGGACGACCAGCTGAGGCTGTATCGACTGATCCGCACCCGCACCCTCGCCTCGCAGATGATTCCAGCCGAACTACTGCGTACCAAGGTTTCCGCGAATACGACCGACCGCGCACTTCCGGATTTCTCGGTCACCGGATCCCGCCTCACGACCGCGGGCTGGTTGGAGGCGGATCCCGACGCGAGAAAGGACGACATCGAGCTTCCGAAGCTTGTTCCAGGCAAACCGCTCACGCTTCGTGACATCCGGGACGAAAAAAAGGAGACCGAACCGCCGAAGCGCTATTCCGAAGCCGGACTCGTGAAGGAACTCGAAAAGCGCGGACTCGGACGCCCGTCCACCTACGCGTCCATCATCAAGACGCTGCTTGACCGCCAGTATGTCGAAAAGGAAGGTCGGTCCCTCAAGGCGACCGAGACCGGAGAAGTCGTGGACGGATTCCTTTCCGAGCACTTTCCGGACGTCGTTTCCGACACGCTGACCGCGGAAATGGAAAACGAGCTCGACGAGATCGCCGACGGGAAGCGCGAGTACGTGAAAACCCTGTCGGATTTCTACGGTCCGTTCAGCAAGGAAGTGAAGGCGAAAGACAAAGCCACCGGCAAGGCGACGAACCTCGGCGAAGCCGACGAGACACATAAATGTCCGAAATGCGGATCATCCATGGTCATCAAGCTCGGCCGATCCGGGAAGTTCCTCTCCTGTTCGAAATTCCCGGACTGCACCGGCGCGCTCACCATGGAAGGCCGCGAGATCGAGGGACCGAAGGAGACCGGCGAACCGTGCCCGGATTGCGGAAGTCCGCTCGTGGAGCGCGAGGGACGCTACGGCAAGTTCGTTTCCTGTTCGAAATATCCGAAGTGCAAATACATCAAGAAGGATGCGGGACAACAAAGCGGCACCGGCGTGAAATGCCCGAAGTGCGGCAAGGGAGAGATGGTCGAGAAACGCGGCCGCTTCGGCACGTTCTATTCCTGCTCCAACTACCCCGACTGCAAGAACGCCATCAAGGCCAAGCCGACAGGAAGCCTCTGCCCGACGTGCGGCGCGCTCATGATGCAGGGAACCAAGACCATCCCCGACCGCTGTTCGGACAAGACCTGTCCGAACCACAACCCGCACAAGCTGAAATGACGCTTCCCCAAAATATATCCGAAAATCAAAAAAGAGAGCACTGGGTTCAGACGCTCTCTTTTCCGTTACTACCTCGCAAGCACCTCACGAACAGGTGCGAATACGGCGTCGACTTCCGCAAGGAAGTGCCGGGCGGCGACATAGACGATAGCGAGTCCCGCCACGAACACAACGCTCCGCAAGATCCTGGTGCCGCTTCCTATGCAGCACAGCGCGAAAATGAACGCCGCTACGGAATAAAACGGATGTGCCACTATGAGGTCGATTGCCTCTGTCCATATGTCCACGTGACCCCCCCTTCTTGGATTCTTTTAAATTGAACAAATTCTCTACTTATATTATAGCATGAGAAACTGTATCTGTCAATCTGACGGACGTGACATGTTTTTTCGAATTCACGAATCACATTTCATCCGAATATAATGTCTATTATAAGCCGTTTATGTTATATTTTATCGATTTCATCTAAAAACACGGCTCAGAAAAATCGAAGGATTCGAAAAGACGCCCCCTATGGGGCGTCTTTCTGTTCGGCTTTCAGGTTTTCGACTTATGACTCCGCGTTTACGCCGTCCTCACCATGAGGAAGTTCGTCTCACCGCCCTTGCCGAGCGGAGCGCCGCCACAAACGACGAACCGGTCACCCTTCTTCGCGACTTTCTCCTTCTTGAGAAGAGAAGACGCCTCGGCGACCGCCTGTGCGATCTCCTTGAAGGAATCCACATGGTATCCGTAGCACCCGTACGAAAGACAGGCGCGGCGAACCGTCCGCTCGTTCGGCGTCAGAACGATGATCGGCTGATCGGGACGATAGCGGGAAATGGCCCGCATGGTGAATCCGGACTCGGACAACGCGACGATCGCCGCCGCATCTACAGAGTACGCGACCGACTCCACCGCCTCGGAGACGGATTCCGCGATCGAATCGAGGCCGAGCTCGTCGCCGTTGATGACCGGACGGGTATACGGCGCCTCCTCCACTTCCGCGGCGATCTTCGCCATCGTGGAAACCGCCTCGAGCGGGAACTTCCCAAGCGTGGTCTCCTCGGAAAGCATTACGGCATCGGCCCCGTCGAGGATCGCGTTCGCGATATCGTTCACCTCGGCACGCGTCGGCACCGGGGCATTGATCATGGATTCGAGCATCTGCGTCGCGACGATGACCGGTTTGCCGAGCTCGCGCGCCATCTGCACCATCCGCTTCTGGAGAAGTGGTACCTGTTCCATCGGCACTTCCACCGCGAGGTCGCCGCGCGCCACCATGACCGCGTCGGTCGCCCGGATGATCTCCTCGAGATTGTCGATCGCCTGTGTCGTCTCGATCTTCACGATGATCTGCGCCGGAAGACCCTTCTTTTCGAGGATCCGGCGAAGCTCATGAACGTCACCCGCACGCCGCACGAACGAGAGCGCCACGAAGTCCACCTGGTTCCTCACGCCGAACTCGATATCCTTCCGGTCCTTCGCGGTAAGCGAGCTTATGGAGAGGTCGGTACCCGGCAGGTTCACGCCGCGGCGCCCCTTCGTCTCGCCACCGACAATGATCTTCGTCTTGATCTCGTTTCCCTTGATCGAGAGCACCTCGAGTTTCTTCTTGCCGTCGTCCACCATGATGAACGCACCCGGCTTTATCTCCTGCGGGAGTTTCGGATAGTTGATGGACGCCCGATGCTCGTCGCCGATACACTTCTCCGTGGTGAGGACGAACTCGTCCCCCTCCTTCAGTATCACGCGCTCCTTGTAGAATTCGCCGATGCGGATCTTGGGCCCCGACAGGTCCTGCAGGATCGCGACGGGCGTCCCAAGCTTCTCCGTGACTTTTCGAAGATTATCGACCTTCTCCTGATGCTCGGCGAAATCACCGTGCGAGAAGTTGAGTCGCATCACGTTGAGTCCCGACTTCACGAGCTTCGTCAGCATGGCCTCGCTGGTCGTGACGGGGCCGATGGTCGCCACGATTTTCGTCTTCTTCGTCATCTGCATATGCCGTTCGGTTAATACTGAACATAATCGAGGATGATACTCTTCTTCCGGAAATAAATCAAGTGGAAACGGCCATAAAATACCGAAACTTGCCCAAAAACCTCTTTGGGCATTAAATGGGAAGGCAGACCCCGAATCAACGCTTCTATGAGCAATCCTGACATCGCCACCCTCGACGATATCCTCAAATCATCCCGTCGCCCGTTCTCGGCCGAGGAACGGCGGTTCATCGAGGACGCATTCGCATTCGCCCTGAAAGCGCATGAGGGGCAGAACCGGAAATCCGGCGAGCCCTACGTGACGCACTCGATCGCGGTCACGAAAATCCTCGCCGAAATCGGCATGGACAAGGAAACCCTCGCCGCCGGCCTGTTGCACGACGTCCCAGAAGACACGGAACACACCCTTGCCGAGGTCGGGAAGCGGTTCGGTTCGGAAGTCGAATCGCTCGTAGACGGCATCACCAAGCTCGGTCGGATCAAGCTCCGCGGTTCGCACGAGGAATACTTCCTGGAGAATCTTCGGAAAATGTTCCTCGCGATGGCCGCCGATATCCGCGTCGTCATCATTAAGCTGGCCGACCGGCTCCACAACATGCGCACGCTCGACGCCCTTCCGCCGGAAAAACAGCAGCGGATCGCCCGAGAAACGATGGAAATCTATGCCCAAATCGCGAACCGTCTCGGTATCAGCGAGATCAAGGGCGAACTCGAGGACCTTTCCTTCAAGTATCTCGACCCGGAACACTACGAGGAAATGCGGCAGATCGAGGAGACCTACGTGCGGGAAGGAAAAACCTATCTCGAGCGCGTCATAAAACTGCTCCGCAAGGAACTCGGCGGCGACGGCATCAAGATCGTCGACATCGACGGACGGACCAAACACCTCTACCGTCTCTTCCGGAAGCTGCAAAAACACGACATGGAAATTGGCCGGGTGTACGACCTCGTCGCCGTACGGATCATCGTTCCCGAAATCGTCGACTGCTACGAGACGCTCGGCGCCATCCACAAACGGTACCGACCGCTCGTCGGCCGCATCAAGGATTACATCTCGCTTCCGAAACCGAACGGGTACCAGTCGCTCCACACCACCGTTTTCGGCCCCGAGGGAAGGATCTTCGAACTTCAGATACGGACGCCGAAAATGCACGACGAGGCGGAATACGGCATCGCCGCGCACTGGGTCTATACCGAGAAGGAACGCGGCGGATGGCGTTCGTTCGTCTTCGGGAGAAAACCGACGCCCGCCGCAAAACCCAAGGAAGTCGCATGGGTCGCGCAGCTCAAGGAATGGCAGAAGGAGGTCGGTCGCGACGACGCGGAATTTCTTTCCGGACTCAAGATCGAATTCTTCAAAAATCATATCTTCGCCTTCACCCCGAAGGGCGACATCATCGAGCTTCCCGAAGAGGCGACTCCGATCGACTTCGCCTACGCGATCCATACCGAGGTCGGCGAGCACGCCGTCGGGGCGAAGATCGACGGCAAGATGTCCTCGCTCGATTCCGTCATAAAGAACGGTCAGGTCGTCGAGATCCTCGTTGCCAAGGACCGAAAGAAGCCGAACGCGGACTGGCTCCGCTTCGTGAAGACCTCGACCGCCAAGTCCAAGATCCGCCGGACCATACGGGAAGAAGAGGAGAAAGAGAAGGAAAAGAAGTGACCGCGTCGCGGCTCGGAATCCGAACACCCTGAGCCGTCATAGAACGACGACCGCGACTGACCGGGTCGTCGTCTGTTTTTGGCGTTCATACGTCATCTTCCAGACGGTTTTTCTACCGTTCGGAAGCGGCGCCTACTTCGATGCGATCCCCGACAAGGACACCGGACAACGCGTCAGCGTTCGTCTCGAGCACTTCGGTCGCATCCGTGCCGGGATACATGGTCCGGATCGAGTCCGCAGAGACGTTTTGCTCCACATGGACGACTATCCCCTCGCGGATCCAGACGAGGTCCAGCGGGAAACGCATCCCTTTCATCCAGAAGCCATAGTTCCCGGGCGTATCGAATCGGAATAGCATCGCGCACGAAGCACAGAGCGAGTCGCGACCACCGAGTCCGAGTTCCCGCGATGACGGCGTGTCCGCGACCTCGGCCGAAAACTCACGGCCATTGACCATCACGCTCACTTTTCCGGTCGGAACGCGGACCATCCCCGCCGTCGATGTGCGGTCCGATCGGAACACGAACCACGCCGCGGCGATCGCGACCGGTAGCATGACAAGCGCGTAGAGACGGAGTGCCTTTTGATCGATCTGTATCATATCTCCTTTTTTGTCACGTTTCCGAGACCGGACACGAGGAATACGAATCCCGCCACGAGTGCGAGGAGAAAGAACGCTTTCCCCGTGGCCGGCAAAACGAGCGCTGCGACGCCCGAAAGGACGGAAATGAGCGTGAAAAACATCATGATGGCCCGATCGGACCATCCGGCGTTCCGAAGCCGGTCATGCAGGTGCCGCTCATCCCCACCGCGAAACGGAGAATACCCAGCCCGGATACGGGCAACGATCACGAAACAAGCATCCAGAACGGGAACCGAAAGTACCAACAGAGTTGTGGCTATTTTCGCTCCGGAAAAAAGAGCGAGAGCGGTTACGCCGAACCCGAGAAAATAGGACCCGGACGTTCCAGCCAATAATCGTGCCGGAGGAACATTATATATGAGAAAGCCGAGTGAGAGTCCGGCGAATATGGACGCCAGGATGGCGATCGTCGGCTGACCCACCTCGGGCCGGAGACTGACGAAAAAGAGCGTGACAAATGCCGAAAAAGAAACCCCTCCCAGGAGACCATCCACGCCGTCGACCCAATTCATCGCATTGACGATGAGCAGCGTAAAAAGGATACCGACGAAAAGACTCGGAAATAGAGACGTTTCGGGATGAAGAAACCAGGAGCTTCCGAAGGGGTTCGTCAGGACCCATGCCCGCATACCGGAGAAAAAAATGATGCCGGCAAGCACGACCTGGAACAGGAGCTGCGGCTCCCAAGAGAGAGGAAAAACGTCATCCAAGGTACCGATAAGAAGAATAAGACAGGAACCCGCCACCAAACCGAACAGTGGTCCGGAAGACGCGAGGTCCGCATTCAAAAGAACGGCGACAAGAAACGCGGCGATGAGCGCCACACCGCCGAGCCGCGGCATCGTCTTGTGCGTCCGGTCACGCTCGTTCCTCTCGCCGGCGAAACGCCTCGAAAGCGCAGGAACGACCGACAGCAGCAGGACAGACAGAATAAAGGCGATCAGAAACGGAAAGAGAAATTGCTCGGACATACGTGTTTCGCGATTTCGTGGAGGCCGAACCCCGAATCACTTCCGTCTCACCTTCGCGGTGACCCAGAATTCGCCGAAATAGTTCTTCGTCAGGATACGTGTCTGAGCGTCGAGCGCCGGAGTCGCCATAAGAAGCGCCACGAACGGTGCCAGGAACCACTGCGCGAACATGAACACGGTCCGCCAGCGGCCGTATCGCTTCGGACGTTTCGGAAGCATCAGGAACGAGAGGAAGACGAGCGTGACCAATCCTCCCATGGAAAGCGTCATGAGCGTCCGCGTGACGACCGGCAGATTATGGGCAAGGACGCTCTCATTGAACGCCGTCCCGCCGAGAAAGAGCGGCAGCCATCCGAGGAACGAGAGGATCAGCGGAGCGGTCGCCCACGACAGGTGCCCCTCGAGGATTTCCTCGGTGACCCGGAGTTTGTGGAAGAAAGGCATCTTCTTGTCCGGCCAGAACGCGCGCATCATGACCGGGAAATTCTCGATGCCGTATGCCCACCGTCGGTTCTGCTTGTAGGCGTTTCCAAGGGTCTTCACGTACGTATCCGCGAGGACCGCATCGAGCGACACGGGAAGCGGGATAAGTTTCACCTTGTAGTCTCCGTGAAAATACGAGAACGCCTTCCAATAGATGACGGAATCCTCCGAAATCATGTTGACGGGCCAATATCCGACACGCACGAGCGTATCGAACGGTTCGGAGTGTGACGAGAAGGTGACCATCTCGCGCCGTGTCCCCTGATACATGTGCCAGAACGACGATCCCGTGACCGTGACGCGCACGAACGCGTTCGTGTCCCACAGATTGTTATGATACATCGGCAACGGCTGGTACGCCCGGCGGAGCCGGTCCGGATCGGTGACATAGGAATACGCGAGTGCGGAGAAGTATTCCGGATGCGCCACGGTATCGCAATCGAAGTTCGAGAATATGACCCGATCGTACGGGATGCCGTGCTCGTCGAGATACGTGCGGAGCTTCTTCGCGGCGTATGCCGCGTTCGACGCCTTGCACTTGAGTTCCCCTTCCGCGACTTCGTGCGTCGTCACGATGAAATCCCTGAACACGCCGTCGAACTTCTTTCGGAGCGTCTCGACCTTCGGCAACCGGGTCGATTCCGGTTCGCGCTCTTCCGTCGCGAGAATGACGATGATCTGCGATTTCGGAAACGTCGACTCGGCGATGGAGCGGATGGCCGGCTCGATGATATCCGCATCCTCGCCCGCCGTAGGAAGGAGCACCGCGTGGATGATCTCCCGATGGTCCATGATCTCGTCCTTGCGGGCGGAGAGTTCCGTTAGCTCGCGGACATGACGAAGGACTTCCCTCCTCTCCCGTCGGACAAGCCTTCGCTGTCGCAGGGTCATCCGTTCCTCGCGCAACATCCGCCTCAGATATTCACCGCGATCGATAAGCTCGGTCCGGTACCGTTCCACTTCATGCGAACGTACCAGCCGTTCCCACCAGTTGGTCCGCATCCCCCTGCGGAGATCCCGGTATGACAGCGTGGAAAAAAGGGTCACGTACGCTGTCAGGAACAGCCAGTAGATATCGTAAAGGATGACGAAGACCGCCGCCGCGATCGGAGCGAGCCATGACGCGAGCAGGATGCCCGAAACGACCGTCCACGACAGCGACCCCGGAATGATCTCGAGTGCCCGCTGGATGCGATGTTTCCTGGGATCGGGGTCGCGGGGATCAGGGAAACGGAACGCCCCATATTCTGATTCCGTAGTGATCGGACTGCTCATGTCGCTTTTCGGTCAGGAATTGATGAACGAGAGGGCCGCGGTGACCACTCCGGCGGAAAGTGCGGAGAGGAACGCCGCGAACAGGAGGATATGCGCCGCAACACGCTCGCGCACGACGTAGAACCGGTACGCGAGACCGATATTCAGAAGAAGGAACAGGAGCGACATGGCGGGAATAAGGAGCGCCTGCCACGGGTTCCCGACGATATCGACGCCGAAGTACACGTTGAAGTGGAGCACGATCGTACCGCTCGCCCCGCGGATGACGAAGAGGTAGATCGCCGCGAACGAGAACAGGATGATGGCCGACGAGGCGGCAATCAGCGAACGGACCAGCGGATTCCCGAAAAATGTCGCTCCCTCGTCCGCGTCCGGAATCTCTTCCGTAACGCCGTTTTCCACCGTCTTCGCGGAATGGGCAACGTCGGCATACTCCTTTTTTCTTTGGAACGGCATCGGATTCATAGGTTCGGTTCGGATAGGGATTCGACCTCGGCAGGAAGCAGCTCGTCTCCCTCCGCGACGATGACCGACGATGTTTGGACCCGCTCGAGCTGATCGGCCACCTTGCCGAGCCGCTTTTCCGCGTCATCGTATTTCTTGTGCGCGCTCCCGATATGGCCGCCAAGCACCTCGAATTCCCGGAGGAACTTCCCATGCTCGACCGAAAGTTTGCCGAGCTGTCCCAGGATCTCCTTCGCCCGCTTCTCGATCTGCATCCCCTGCAGCCCGATGGCGATCGTCTGGAGATACGAATAGAACGAATTCGGCGATACGGGAATCACCCGCTTCCCGAAGAAATATTCGGACAATCCGGTCCCGTCCTCGTCCTTGATGATGATCTCGTAGTACACGTTTTCGGCGGGAATGTACATGAGCGCGAACCCGAGTGTCCCCTCTTCCGGGAGTATGTATTTCGATGCGATGGAATCGGCGTGTTTTTTTACGTCGGAAACGAATTGCCTCCTGGCGATACGACGCTCGTCGTCCCCTTTCGCCTCGATCATGCGCTTGAAATTCTCGAGTGGGAACTTGGAGTCCACGCTGATAAGTCCGCCCTTGAGCCGGATGACCGCATCCACCGCCTCCCCGCTCTTGAAACCGTATTGGAGATCGAAGTGTTCCTTGGGAAGCATCTGCGAGAGCAGGTTGCCAAGCATGAGCTCGCCGAAACCGCCGCGCATCTTCGGTGCGCGTAGGATTTCCTGAAGCGAAGAGACTTCCTTGCCCACTTCGAGAATCTGTTTGTTCGAGGCGCGCACTTCGGCAAGCGCCGCACGGACCTCGGCGAACGATCGTGCCGCGCCGTCGAGACGGGAATCGAGCCGTTCCGTATTCTCGCCGAGCCGACGGTCGAGCGCCGTATTCAGCGTCCCGATCTGCCCCGATACCGACGTGGAAAACTGATGCATCTCCTGGCTCAACCGACGGTCGAGCGTTTCCATCCGGTCGAGCATGAATTTCCGGTCTTCCGCGGTCTGACGGCGGGATTCCTTGGAAGACGATATGACGAAAACGGCCGCCACGGCGACCAGGACGAGTACGATCACGATAAGAACGATTGGAGACATAAGAACGAGCCGTTATCTCATGTCGGAACGAAGACCGCCGAGGCCGTTTACTTCTTCAGCCCGGCTATGAAGCGCTTGATCTCCGGCACGCGGTTCTGAACCTCCTGGTACGGACCTTCGAGGAACTCGATCAGGAACCGGTCCAGCATGTTGAGTCGGTAATGAAGCTCGTCGGTGTCCATGAGGACGAACCGGATCTCACGGCCGATTTCCGCCTCGAGTTTTTCCATCGCGGCCTTCAGACGGAGCCTGTGGGCGTTGTTGATGACGAGCAGCATGTCCGCCTTGCTCTTCGGATGGTTCAGGAACAATCCGCTGATGAGTATGAGTTTTACCTCTCCGGCCGTCTGCAGTTTCTGGAACATCCGGTGGGAAACACCGACATTGGATTTCAGCACGAGACTCTGAAGTTCCGGGAAAAACGAAAAATCCGGCCGCATCTGATATGTCTTCACCTTCCGGCGCGGGACCGTCCGAAGAAATCCCATCTTCTGGAGACGGAGCACTTCGTGGAAAACCTCGGCTTTAGGGAGGAGCGTCTTCGCGGCAATGTCGGTAGTCGTGTACTCGCCTTCCGGATTCAGTACGAAGAGGCGGATAAGACGGGCGCGGACTCTTGAACCGAACAGGGATTCGAACAGGGAAAAAGACATAGTATCGGAAAATGGACGAACTCTCCCCTCCTCTCTCCACTGTACCCGAGAGCGGACCGGAAGTCAAAACGGTCCCGAAGCCCGACCCGACACCGGGTTGGATGGAATGAACGGGAACCGGACCGAAACATGAGGTAAACGGTCCGAACGGATGTCACGGGAACGGACGTATCAGAGGAAGATTGTGCTATAATGAAGCCGACCATATGACAGAGAAAAAACCTGGGGCCGTCGAACCGCTCCCGGATATCGCGGTGCATGCGACCGAGATTCCCGTCGCCAGAAGTCGCGCCGTCGAACCGTACATAAAGACTTTCGCCTTTCGCCCCGAAAACGTCACCCAAGAACACCTGGGAACGCTTGTCGGGGTTTTTTCCGTATTCGATCGCTCCGAATCCTCCGCATACACCGTGAACGTCATCGCATCCGTCGCGAAGAAGGAATATTATGCCAACCCGCGTCGCGGAGCCATCGAAAGTTTCGAATCGACCCTTCACCGCATCAACCTTGCCCTGTCCGAACTGGTGAAGAACGGGCAGACGGACTGGATGGGAAGCCTGCACGGAGCCATCGCGGTGGTGGAAAAAAGGAACATCCATTTCTCCGCGACCGGAAACGGCGGTGTCTTTCTTTTTCGGGAAGCGACGATCTCGGACATCGGGGACGGACTCGCTTCGGAGGAAGCAGGGGAACATCCGTTGAAAACGTTCTTGGAGATTTCGAGTGGCCGGCTGATGCCGGGCGACTGTGTCCTGCTCTCGACACCGGAACTGTTCGGCCTTTTCTCGGCGCGGGACCTGGAACGAAACGCCAATCGTCTCCTTCCGGAAAAAAAATTCACGCGATTCCTGGAAACCGCGATGGTCAACGAGCTTCGCGTCGGAGGCGCGATCATACTCGACGTCGACGGAGTGAAAAAAACGGGCGTATCCGGATCGGAGACGAAGCGTCCGAAGAAGCGACCGACGAAAACCGAACCGGTGAACGCCTGGAGTGAAAAGACATTCCGCGAAGCGGCGGCGGAACGGACGAAGTCCATCCTCGAATCGCATGACCCCGAAGCCGACATCGCGGCCGAGCCGGACCGCGACGCACCCCCGACCCACGAAATCCGCATCCAGGGCGAGGCTCTTGAAAACGCCGACGAGCATCCGATAGTGACCAAGTTCAGATGGATGATCGAGGATACCGTCCGTTCCGTCCGGAATTCGGTCACCCATTCCGTCCGAAAGACGCGGAAAAGAAGCGAAGCGGCATTCGGTTCTTTATCCGAAGCCGCGTCCGCTTCCATGGAAAACCGTCAGAACAAGTCCGCTTCCCGACCGGAAAAAGAATCCGCGGCGCCCATCGTGAACATCGCGCCGGAACGATGCACCGAACCGAAACCGGTTGAACGACGTCCGGAAAGACCGAGAACGGAAGCCGCGGCCATGACGACCTCGACAGTCCGGAGCGCGACCAAACCGTCGGATCGAGCCGAAAAGGAAGCCCGGCTCGCGGCACTACTCCGAAAAGAAACGCCGCGGAACACGTCGACATTCCCCGTTCCCCGACCGGAATCGACATTCATGAAACGCGCGAGTGAGGCGGCCGTCGCGACCGCATCATTCCTTTCACAGGCAGCGAAGACGACAAGGGAACTTACCGTACGATATGCGGTTCCCGCATCCAAGAACGCCTATCGATTCACGAAACGACTGACGATCTGGGGGGCGAAACGGACGGCCGTGCTCGGCAAAGCCGCATGGGACCGGTTCCTTTCCCTTCCGCAGAAACAGCAGATCATCCTCGCCACGATTGCCGCATTTCTCGTGACCGGGCTCGGAATCGTCATCTGGAAAAACGCGCCGGAAAAGAAGCCTGAGCCGGCACCGGTCGTCGTCGTGGAAACGCCCGTCGTCACTCCGTTCCCGCCGTCCGAGGAAACGAATGCCTCGCTTACATCGGTCGCCGCGTTGCCGATGGCGGATCACGATATCGTCTCACCGGTCTATCTCGGCGACTCGCTGTTTCTCGTGACGAGAAACGGGGTGTTCGATACGGCGAAAAATACGACGGCCGCGTTACCGACTTCGGATGCGGTCCGCCTGGCCGGAGGCATGGAAGATCTTGGGCTCATCTTCCTCCTGACCGACGGCGGCGATCTGTATTCCTTCGCGCCGGGAAACAGGACGTTCGTGAAAAACTCCATCCCGTTCCCGTCCGGATTCAAGGCGGCAGCCATGGGCGACTTCCTGACATATCTCTATTTCCTTGAGGAAGGAACCGGACGGATATATCGCTTCCCGCGCGCAGACGGCGGATTCGGCGAGGGTATCCAGTGGACGAAATCCACGATGCCCGTCGACACCAACCGCATCGCGGTCAGCGAGAATATCTACGGAGCCGGATCCGCCCTGACGGCGTTCTTCCGGGGAAACCCCGTGAGCGACTTTTCCCTTCAGCAGCCCGCCACCCCGTTCTCCATCACCTCGGTCTGTGCGAACTCCGATGTCTCCGACAGGCTTGTCGTGCTCGACGCTCCGGCGAAGCGCATACTCATCGTAAGCGGAACCGGTACGCTCGTCTCCCAACTCTTCAACGAAGCGTTCGCCTCCGCGACCGCCTGCGCCCTCTCCGGTAACGGATCGACCGTCGCCGTCTCCGGCGGGACTTCGACCGGAACCGTTCATGTCGACACGAAATAATGAACGCGGTAGGGTGACCAGTAACTCTTTTCTTATCGACAACGAATATGCGGGGTTATCTCAATGAAAACCAGGAACTCGAACTCCTTTCCGCGCTCGATTCCCGAGCCGTATCGCCGTTGAAATTCGCCTACGTCGGAGACGGGTACCGGAGATGGATCGAGATCGCCGAAAAAAGCCGATCGGAACACTCCATCCAATTCGAGGAAAACCTCCTGAAAACGGAATCCCTTCCGTACATGTTGCGCGAAGTCGATTCGGACGTCGACACGGTGAATATCGTCGACTTCGGGTGCGGCGACGGCATCCCGATGATTCCGGTTCTCGAGTTTCTCAGAACGAAGGCGACGGTCAGGTATATCCCGGTCGACATCAGTCCGAAGATGTTGGATGAGGCGGAAAAGAATCTTACGGAACGGTTTCCGGACGTCCAGATCATCAAGGTGCTGTTTGATTTTGAAAAGGGGGAGATTTTGGAACAGATCCTCAAACTTACGAAGGAGAAGCGTACCAAGAACTATTTCTTCCTGCTCGGAAACACGCTCGGAAATTTCGAGAATACGGAGAAGATCCTGACCGATATCAAGCTTTCGATGTTTCCGAACGATACGCTCATCATCGGGAATCAGATATCGAACCTGCTCGCCTCCCAGAAATTCATCGAATATTATCGGACGGAAGAGGTGTTCAATCTCGTATCGGCGACGTTGAAGGGATACGACATGGACTGCTCCTTCGAGGAATACTCCGTCCGGTGGAACAGAAACCTGAAACAGATAGAGATGGTACTGACCATGAACTCGGATAAGGCGATTAACATCGCAGGACACCGCGTCGAGTTCGAAAAGGGTGAGGAAATCCTGCTCGCCATCAGCAAGAAGTTCGCGGAAGAAACCATCGTCGAAACGTTCAACAACATAGGCTTCAGGATCGATTTCTTCACTGCCAATAAAAGGAAGAATGCCTGCATCGTTTCGGTGACACCGACACGATACAAGTCCTGAAACTTCTTGGTTTTCGATTTCGTGAAAACTATTGCGCTTGGATAAGCCACGAAATCGATTACTTTTCGATTTCAGCCGAAAACGAAAGAACGCCCCGCGTATACGGGGCGTTCTTTTTCCGAACGTATGTCAGGAATCCGATTTCCGGTTGGAGCTCGGAATCCGCGGGCAAGCCCGCTTCATCCGTTTTCACCTCGGCCGGCGTAGGAGGGGTGACCGGCTTTCAGCCTCCAGCCGGAAATCGGATTCCCGACCGTCCAAGCTCTTACCATGGTAGCGAGTCGACGCGAATCCGTCAAGGAAGAAAACCGGCGGAAATCCCTATTTCGCGGCCTCTTCCGCCGACTCCTCGGCCGGCTTTCCGGCCTTCTCGACCTTCGTCACATCGGCATCGACCTTCTCGTCAAGCGCCTCGATTTCAGCCGTCGTTCGCGGAGCCTCCACGAGCGCGATCACCGTCTCGACATCGGCGTCGACGGTCACGCCCTTCGGCAGTACGATATCCCCGATCTTGATGACGTCGTCGAACGTCTTGAGCGCGGACAGATCGATCTGGATCGTATGCGGAAGATCGGCCGGGAGCGCCTTCACGTCAACCTCATCGGACGCCTTGATAAGTACGCCGCCCAATTCGCTGACCGCCGCGGAATCACCGACGAATTCGAACGGCACGGTCGCCTCGATCACCTCGTCCATGCGGACTTGGAAAAAATCGGCATGCGTGTAGCGGTTCGTGAGCGGGTGCATCTGTGCCTCCTTCACGAGCACGTTCACCGGCTTGGCGCCGTCGATAGTCAACGCGATGATCGTGTTCTCACCGGCCGCCTTGAACGCGCGGGTGAATTCCCGGCTCTCCAGGGAAAGGTTAGTCGGCTCGATGCCGTGGCCATGGACGGACCCCGGGATGAATCCGCTCTTCCGAAGCGTCTGCAGCCCCTTTCCGGCCTCGCGGACCGAAGCCTTGAGCGTGATCGTGTCGGACATATGCTGTGTATGATAAAGCGATTATGGTATCCGTAACGGAACCGCGGATCAACATTTATTCTCGAAACATTCCTTCGCGCCGCCGCGAAATCCCTTCAGAAAGCTATGCGCGGCAAGCGCATCGTCCGCCGAGACCGGCTCGCCTCCGTAGAACGAACGGACCTCGTCGCGCCCGAGATCGGTCAGCATTCCGAAGCTGACCGCGCCCATCTTCCCGAGGGAGACGAACACGAGCGAAGAGATGCCGCACGACTCGCAGGCGATATGAAGCACCGTCTTCCGGTCATCCTCCGACAAGAGTACGACCTTCGACGGATCGTACTTCTTCTGGCAGACCGGGCAGCGGATAAGCGGCTTCAGGTTTTCCAGGGAGTGTCCCATAGCCTTCGGAAAGCTTCGAAAAAAGAACCCGGGAAACGTTCCACGATGATAACACGGCTCCGTCAGGCCGTCAATCCCGTCCGGAGAGCCGGAAACCGTGCGCTAGACATCGAGATTCTTCACCGTCTTCGCATGCGTCTGGATGAACTTGCGACGCGGCTCGACCTCGTTCCCCATGAGAATGTCGAACAGTTCGTCGGCCGCTTCCGCGTCTTCTATCTTGACCTGGAGCATAAGACGGCTTGCGGGGTTCATGGTCGTCTCCCAGAGCTGCTCCGGGTTCATTTCTCCGAGACCTTTGTACCGCTGGATCGAAACGCCCCCGACCTTCTCTTCACCCTCCGAAGGCGCCTCGTCCGTCTCCTCACCAGGCTCGTCCACTTCGACTTTCTTTACGGCGGCAACCTTTCCTTTCTTCTCCGCGCGGAGATCGGCTTCTTTCTTGATTTCTTCAAGGATACGCATCTTCTCGTCGTCATTGTACGCGTATCGGACGGTCTTTCCTTTCTGCAGACGATAGAGCGGTGGCTGGGCGATATAGATGTTCCCGTTGCGGACCAGTTCCTCGTAGTACCGATAGAAGAATGTCAGCAAAAGCGTCCGGATATGCGAACCGTCGACGTCGGCATCCGCCATGACGATGATCTTGCCGTACCGGAGCCGCGAGATATCGAACGTTTCCCCGATACCCGCACCAAGGGCGATGATGATCGGCTTCAGGGTATCGGATTTCACGACCTTGTCGAGCGTGGTCTTTTCCACGTTCACAAGCTTGCCGCGAAGCGGCAGGATGGCCTGGAACTCGCGGTTCCGCCCCTGCTTGGCCGAGCCGCCTGCGGAATCGCCCTCGACGATGTAGAGTTCGCTGCGCTGCGTGTCCTTGGTCGAACAGTCGGCGAGTTTGCCCGGAAGCGTCATGCCCTCGAGCGCGCCCTTGCGGATGACCGCGTCCTTGGCAGCGCGTGCGGCGATGCGCGCCCGGACCGTCAGGAGACATTTTTCAAGGATCGCCTTGGCGTCCGCCGGCCGAGTCTCGAGATATTCGTTCAGCCCTTCCGAAAGCACCGACGAGACGATGCCCCTCACCTCGTTGTTGCCGAGTTTCGCCTTCGTCTGACCCTCGAACTGCGGGTTCGCGAGCTTGACCGAGATGACCGCCGTCAGCCCCTCGCGCAGATCGTCCGATGTCATCGCCCCGTCCTTCTCCTTCAGGAGGCCGTTCTTCTTGGCATAGTCGTTCAGGACCCGTGTCAGCGCCATCTTGAATCCCGTGACGTGCATGCCGCCTTCGGGATTGTAGATATTGTTCGCGAACGCGAAAAGATGCTCCTTGTAGCTGTCGGTATACTGGAGCGAGATCTCGACGTAGACGCCGTCCACGGTCTTCTCGATATAGACGGGAACCTCGTTCTTCACGTCCTTGCGACGGTTCAGGAATTTCACGAACGAGATGATGCCGGAATCGAAATAGAAACCGTACCGCTTCGCGAGATGGGCGCTTCCCGGCGCGTCCGCTTCACGCAGGTCCTCGACCTGGATACGGACGCCTTTCGTGAGATATGCCTGATACCGCAGATACTCGAGGATCTTCTCCCAACCGTACTCGATTTCCGGGAAGATTTCCGAATCCGCCTTGAACGTGATGGTCGTACCGGTATCGGTCGCCTTGCCGATCGCTTTCACGGACCCCTGCGGGATACCGCGCTTGAATTCCTGCATCCATAATTTTCCGTCACGACGGACGGTCGCCCGGGTCCATTCCGAGAGCGCGTTCACGACCGAGACGCCGACCCCGTGCAGACCCCCGGAAATCTTGTACCCATCGCCGCCGAACTTCCCTCCGGCATGCAGCACGGTAAGCACCGTCTCAAGCGTGGACTTCTTCGTCTGCGGATGAATCTCGACCGGAATGCCTCGCCCATTGTCTTCGACTTCCACGACGTTATCGGGAAGGAGTCTGACCACGACATCAGTACAGTGCCCGGCCATCGCCTCGTCGATCGAGTTGTTCACGATCTCCCAGATCAGATGGTGAAGACCCTCGGTCGAGGTGCCGCCGATATACATGCCCGGGCGCTTACGCACCGGATCAAGTCCTTCGAGGACCTGAATGGACTTCGCGCCGTAGTTTGATTTTTCGGTATCTTTCTTTGCCATAATCGGTAAGATATCAGGTTCAAGATTCACATATCGGAACAACCGGCCAGGACATCGCAACTACCGTCATATCACGCTTCCTCCCGCATCGATACCCTTCGGGCCGTAAACTCCACCAACAGTGCCGTCGCGAGCCCAAGAAGTGCGTTCCACCATGCCAGTATGCCGAATCTCGACAATGCGAGCAGTGCCACGACATACGCGGAAAGGATGAATCCCTGACGAAACAGCGCATGAAACGACGCAGACGCCCCGGACTCGCCGAGAAACCTTCGGGCAAGAGAAACGAGGATGAGCGTAAAGACCCCGGACAGCCCGGAGAATAACGTCCCCAGAAAAATCGCCGCTCCGGGAAGGCCTGACGTCTCCGGATCGACGAAAAAAAGCACCGAAACCCACGCCGTCAGGGAGAGAACGGTAAAAAAACGGACCCCGAAAAGGAGTTTCTGGAATTTCATAGGTTCCCTCTGTTTTCTCCCATGTATTCCATCACGGAAGCTGCTTAGAGATACGGATTCCCCGCATCCGGGTGCGTTCACTTCCACTCATCATGATAGCGCGTTTTTCAAATCCTGGCAAACCCAAAAAGAAACTATTCTTGGCTTATATAAGCAAAGAATATTGAATCTTTTCCACACGAAGAAAATCATGTGACCCCATCGGCGGATGATTCGACCCCACCGAACTTATTCCTTGGTCACGCGGAGCACCTCTTCAAGTGTCGTAATGCCCGCAGCCGCCTTTCCGAATCCGTCCATCGACATGGAAAGCATGCCGTTTTGTTTGGCTTTCGACTCGATTTCCTCGGACGTTCCGGATTGCGCGACAAGCTTCTGGATATCGGCATCCATCTCGAGCACTTCGTAGATGCCGACACGGCCCCGATACCCCTCTCCACCGCACTGTTCGCATCCGCCAGGACGATAGAAGGTGAAATCACTGAGAGACATCGCTTTCCCTCTTGCGGATCCGCCCGCCTCCGCGGACTTCAGATACGCGACGATTTCCCCGACATCGATATGTTTGCCGAAAGATTCCGCCTCCTTCGGATCGAGTTGGTATGGTTTCCGACATTCCGGACAAAGTTTCCGAACGAGCCGCTGGGCGATGATGACATTCGTCGTGGATGCGATAAGAAACGGTTCGGCGCCCATATCGAGCATACGTGGAAGCGTCGCCGCAGCGCTGTTCGTATGCAGGGTCGAAAGGACAAGGTGCCCGGTCATCGCCGCATGCAGCGCGATTTCCAACGTTTCCTGATCGCGGATCTCGCCGACCATGAGGATGTCCGGGTCCTGACGGAGCAGCGACCGGAGCGCGGCCGCGAACGTCATGCCGACCTTCGGATTTATCTGGGTCTGATTCACCCGGGGCATGCGATATTCGACCGGATCCTCGACGGTCGATATGTTCACCTCGGGAGTGTTCAGGATGTCCATGACGGTATAGAGCGTCGTCGTCTTTCCCGAACCCGTCGGACCGGTCACAAGGATGATACCATTCGGTTTCCGTATCTCCCGATGCGCCGCCTCGAGTGCGCGTCCGGAGAGCCCCATCTTCTCGAGCGTCAGACCTTTCGATGATTCGTCGAGAAGTCGCATGACGATCTTCTCCCCGTCGAAAACGGGAAGAATACTCACCCGGAACGAGATACGATAACCGTCCTTCTCGATCTTGAAGCGTCCGTCCTGCGGCTGCCGATGTTCATCGAGCTTGAGGTTCGACAGCACCTTTATGCGAGCGACTATACCGGTCGCCGCGTCACGGGGCAGTTTCATCGCATCGTGCAAAACACCGTCGATCCGATACCGGACCAATACTTCTTTCTCCGAAGGTTCGATATGGATATCGGATGCTGATTGCAGGATAGCATGCTTCAGGAGCGTATCCACGATACGGACCACCGGGAGATCGCTCGCGATCTTTTCCAGACTGCCGCTGTCTTCCCCTTCGTCCGGTTTCTCGGCCGTCACCGTCAGCAGGTCGCCGAACTCGGCCTTCAGGCTTTTTTCGTAGTGCTTCAGCGCCGACT
>JAAXXZ010000003.1 GCA_013334245.1 Candidatus Moraniibacteriota bacterium | reverse complement strand
CAAAAGATGCGAATGCACGATGTGGGGGTATTCGTTGCGAACATAATCGATGCGACTCACTGCCTTGGTTTACTACGACCTGATACATTCTTAACTGGAAATATCACTGCATGTCGCATAAGTTACACCTTTTGAGGCATGAATAAAATGAAAATAATGTTCATTTGAGCAATATTTTCGTGAAAGTTTTATACCGATCATCACTAGCGTTGGTCGGTTTTTTGCAAACAAAAATGAAAGATGCAAAGTTCTTTTTTTGGAGCGCGCGCAAGACACGAGCGATTCAAAACCGAAACAGGGAAGATGTGGTAGCGATCAACACGTTTGTCCTGAGTATATATGTAGTTTGGGCTGTGATGTTTGTTGTTTAAAAACGAAAGAGGTGTCTCCTGTCGGTCTGCTCGCGCTCACCTCCCGAGCCGACCAACAGGGGGGAAAACATATGAACCTGGATCAATCTGCATTATTGCAGCGCTATGCCAGGAATGATCCGGGCAAATGGAAGACGAGCGGGTTCGCCAGGTTTCCTATCAGTGCGCTCTACGATGAGCGATTGGATAAGGCGGCAATTGCGGTACTGCTGGTTCTGACGGCGCGGACGTTCCACGGAAAGAAGGTCAGTTTCCCGTCCCTGGCGACGATAGCAAAAGAAGCGCGATACTCGCGGCCAAGTGTTATCAAGGCAATTCGTACACTGGAAAAGTTTGAATATTTGACGGTTGAGCGGGCATCAAACCAGACGCGGAAGACGAATCGCTATACGCTTGTAGACCGTGGATAAGTCGGTGGATAACTTAATTTTTTTTGACCACTACTAGTAAAGCCAGTTTACCGATAGGAGTAAAACCATTTTACCAGTCACTAGTAAAGCCAGTTGACCCTAAGAAGAAGAAGGGAAAGAAGAAAAAGTGAATAAGAAGAAATGCCGTTCAATCGGTTCGAAGCCGACAGACGGAAAAACGAAGACGGGGACCCAACAATGAAAAATGCGGAACGATAGAAAAAGCAGTATGGCAACGAAGGCACAACGAAAATCAGAACTCGACTTGTTTTCGCCTCTATGCAGGAGGGATTGCAAGGTATGCAATTCCGGGCACGCGCTTGAGATACACGGGCTCATCGAGGCCGGGCGGACCTACAAGGAAACGGTGTCAATCGTTTCGGAGCGGTATGGCTTTTCGGTGTCGCCGGCAGCGCTCTCGCGGCATATGGCGAATTACAAGGAGAGTATCCGGACGAACGCCGCGCAGCAGGTAGCGGAAGCATATGACGCTGCAGTCGATCGCGCGACATTGCACCAGATGCAGTCCGCGATTCTTGCAGATTCCATTTTTGAAAACATTCAGCGACAACTGGCAACGGGGCGATATGAGTTTAGCGTTTCAGACTGGGAGAAAGTCGTCAGCCTGCACCACAGGTTGAAGTCCGGAGATGATGGCGCACTGGATGGCCTGATGGCTATGTTCCAGACGGCCGCAACCAAACACGGTTTTTCAGTGACGCAAGGTGTTCTTTGGCAGCCAAAACCAGACGCATAGGCAAGGAAGCGAGCGCGAACCGACAGGCACGGGCCGAAAAGACGCGCAGACGACTAGCGAATCCAGACCCTACGGGAAAGGCGACGCGCGGGGCCCGCACGCCCGGGAAAAGGGCGCCGGTCCGCCGGCGACCCGGGCGGGCCCCGGTCGCGGCAAGAGGAAAGCAGGCCGGCGCAACAGACGGCCGGAAGGCGGGCAACGCCCCGCCGACGGACGACAGGTGCCGGCCGATCCGGCCAACAGGCCGGAACACCCGGGGGGGCGGGGGCCGGACGCGCGGGCAGACCCGCGCGGGTGGAGCCCCGCAAGGCGAGCACGGGCAAGTCGGCCGGCCGAGCGGGCCAGGGACCCGCCGGACGGACGATGCCCGAGCGCAAGCCAGATCCAACGAAGCAGAAACCACCCAAGGGCAGGGGCGGGAAAGAGGCGAAGAAGAAGAATCGGAAACGGTTGGGCGCGCGTCCGAAAGCAGGGCGGAAAGGCAGGGGAGGAGGGCGAAACCTTGCCGGTCCGACATACGGCGGGGCCGCGGTGCGGACACGACGGTCGGGCCGGTATCAGTCGCCCTCGGGGGAATGCCTTTCCGAAGGGCCCCCAAGAGTGCTCCTCTCCCCCCCGAACCAATGAGGCCCCCGTCAATATCGGGGATGCCGGGAGAGTACGGGGGGTCCGGGGGGGTAGAGGGGACGGCGGGGTGCCCTGACCTGCTTCGGAACGGGATCGCCTAGGCCGTGGGGCGGGGGCCCCTCGGACGACGGTGAGCCCGTAGCGCGCGAATCGGAATAGTCCCCATCCTTTTGAGGCCATAAGGTACCAGCGCGAAGGAGCGTAGACGTACTCCGAAGCACATCTGGCCGAATCGGGTTTGGTAGGGGCCGGATAGGCGGGACGAGGCCAGCCGGGTGTCGAGTAGGAACGTGCCACTCTGCTACGGGGAGCTTGCCACGCGGTTGCGCTTGGTGCAGACGACCACCTTTCGTGCAAGCCACCACGGATACGGTTCGAAGGTAGGGGCCACGAATGACACGCCCAGCAGTATTCGCGACGACACACACCGAAGCAGTACGAGGCCCGCGATCGATTCAGTAGGGGGACGGCCAAGCAGTAGGGGCTTTGTGGTTCGAAGGGGTGGTGCGTTGGAATGGGCGATATCAAATCGGATGTGATTCGAAATGGCGTATGACTGACATTGATGCGAAGTTGATAGATTTGATCACTTGGTCGCTTGCGAAGATTCAGAATGAGGGGGATTGGCAGCCGTTTGTCGAGTGCGTTTTGAAAGGGAAGTTGCATGATGGACAGTCGGAATTCCTATCGAAAGCGCAGTTTAAGGAAAACGCGCTTCATCCTGGGAACGGTTTTGGAAAGACGGAGGTTATCGCCATTAAGCATTTGCGGTTCATCTTGAGCCATCTCTTCGATCCTGCATATCGAACGCTGAATATAGCGATTACTATCGAGCAGGCGGAGATGGTTCAAGCGCGGATCGTGAGGTACGCGCAGGAGAGTCCAGTTCTTTCACGACTCGGATTGATTCCGAAAAATGGGATTGTCAGTTCTCCGGTTCCTCGGATTCGATATCGTTTCGGGTCCGAGACGGAGTTCAAGACGACGAAGAAGAAGGCGGAATCGGTTGAAGGTAAGGAGTACGGCTATATCAGTGCGGACGAAATCGCGCTTGAGCCATATCTTGAGTTCATCCGCGAATCCATTCTCCTTCCTCGCACTCGCAAATACCCGGATAGTCAGTTGGACTTCTTCGCAACGCCGAAGGGGAAGAACGCCTACTGGCGCGTCGTCGAGAAGATAGGGCGGGCCGGCGGGTATGTCCGCGGTGGGAGTTCTTTTGAAAATCCGTGGATCGATCATGACTTGCTCCGGTATATCACGAGCTCGTGGAGTGAGGCCCGCGTGCAGCAGACGATCTACGGCAAGTCCATCGACACGGGTACGATGATGTTTGCTTCCCGTGTGCCGGTATTGTTCCGCGACGACCTGACCTTTGAAGAGCCACAGGTCGGCCGGAAATACCTGTCGGGATGGGATCTCGCACGAGGCCGCAAGGGGAGCCAGTCGGACCAGACTGTAGGGATACGGCTGGACGTAACCGAGCGGCCGGCGCGCGTGGTGAAGACGTGGAACTTCCAGCTGCCATGGACCGAGAAGGAGCGCGAGAACATCAACGCGGCCGAGGGACGAGTCATTGAGCAATCATCCATCGAACGGGAGATCCGCGCTTCGCACTATGAGACACGCGAGGATGTGCGGCTCGACTCGACCGGTGTCGGTGATACGCTGTACGGCATTTTGATGGATATCGCTGATCCCGTTGACTTCCGCGGCGGGCGCAAGGACGAGCTGCTTGATCATTTGCAGGCGGTGATTGATGCCGGGCTGCTGGTGGCGCCGTTCATTCCGGCATTGGCCGACGAGATGACCGTCTATCAGAGAAGCGATGTCAATCTCGATACCGACTGGCTGATGGCGCTTGCCATCGCGGCATCGGGCATAACCATTGAGACGGTGAAGTATGGAGATCTCGGATGAGCTATACGCAAGTCGGTTCATGTGTCCGATATGCATGATCCCGGCGACGACGGTCGGATGGAATGATAAGCAGAAGATGATCGGTTTGATACATGACAACAGCGAGCAGGGAAAGGCAACGAAGGCGGCGACGTGTCCGGAATGCGGAGTGGATATCTGGTTGAAGATGAAGGAGGAGTGTTTCAAATAAGATACGATGTATGGGTATTTTCAATAAAATCAAGACGGCAGTGAGTCCGACGAATGCGGCGCTCGTGCGCGCGGCGAGTGATTTCATCTCCGCGACGGAGAAGGGACGACGCGAGCGCGAATCGGAGTTCGCAAAGGCATTTTCCTTTGTTTTTGATGGTAACCAGTGGGATGCGGCCGAGAAACTCGAGCGCGAGGACGCGCCCGTTTTGACGCTGAATCTTTCCGAAGATTATACGGACAAATATCTCGGCAAATTGTTTCCGATCAATCCGCGGACGCAGGTGCTTGAAATCGGCGTGAAGACTTACGAGCAGGACAAGGCCAAGCGCTCGAAGTATGAACAGGAGATCATCGACGTGTACAAGCGGTCAAACCTGTCGGCGATTTTGCTCGAGCAGGGGCAAAACTTTCTGGTCGGTGGATCGGCGGTTCTGTATTATCCGCAAGATCCGACGACGAAGCGGGCCATGATTCGATCCGTTGACCCGACGCGATGCTCGTTTCTGTTTGACGCCGATGGGCTTGCCGCTGCCGCACATACGGAGGAGTTTTACAATGCGCACATGACGCTGACGAAGCGGGTTACGTATTGGACTCGCGACGCGTATGTCGTCATCGAGGACGATGCCGTAAAGGCGCAGGGCGATAATGTTTCGCATGTTGTGCCGTATTCTTTTATGCCCAACCGTCCGAAGCCGCACAGCATGAACGGTCGGCCGAAATTGCGCTCCGTCCGAAGCCTTGAAGAGGATCTGAATCGACGCACGAGCGATTGGTCAAAGCGAGTCGGCGACAATACCGATCCGCATCTGGTTTTTATGTCCGACTTGGTAAAGGACGAGTCGGCGGTCAAGCGAGGGCGGAAGAAGGTTACGCGTCTTGAAAAGGGCGCTGACGCTAAATATCTGACGGTTCCGGACGCTGAGGATATCGCGGCGTATGTGTCGGATATCCGCGAACAAATCAAGACCAAGCTGTGTTTGGTTGATTCCGCTGGTACGATCAAGAGCGCGGTTTCCGGCGTTTCTTTGGCCTACCAATACAACGACATGCTTGATGCGGTCGCCTATATGCGCGTTTTCTGGGATGAGGGATTCCGCGCACTGAATCGGGCGATCCTTACGTATCGTTTCGGTGCGACCGATGGCGACTATCATACAGATCCCGTTTATCATCCGGCACTGCCGCAGGATACGAAGGCGAAGGTCGAGGAAATGACGATGATGGTTGATGCCAGTTTGATTTCTCGTCGAGACGCGATCGAGGAGTTGCGGGGCGGTGAAGACGCTGACTTGAAGCTCGCAGAGATTCTGAAAGAGCGCGAGTTTTTTAAGCCCAGTGATGAAGTTGAAAAGAACAAGAAAGGGCTATGAGCAGAGTCGTACCAAATTCACACACAGAGTTGATGCAGGGTTCTGCGGCTGCTTTGACTAACAATATTTTGACATCTGACGGATCGCCGATTTTGATGGATCTGTTTGATTCGGTCGTCGTGCAACTATCAGGTACGTTTGTTGGTACGGTAATTTTTGAGTGTTCTAATGACGGTATAAATTGGAGCTCCTGTGCGTTGGTACCGGTTGCTGGAGGATCTGCAACAACGAGCGCTACCTCTGCGGGACAATGGTATGGCATGGTTCCGACCGTCTATTTCCGGATTCGAGTATCGGCATATACGTCCGGTACGCGTACCGCGACGGTGTTATTGTCCACACAACCGATTGTAGGATTACTGAATACTGTTTCTGCTTCCATTAACGGCAACGCGGGTCATGATGCAGTCGATTCATCCAATCCGGTGAAAGTAGGTGGGCGAGCTGGAAGTGCTGATAGGGCGGCTGTTGCGAATGCTGATCGAGTGGACGCAATGTTTGATTTGCTGGGTAAGCAGGTTATGGTCGCGCTGGGAGTGCGTGCGCAGATGGTGCAAATGCCTCTTATCTTGACGACAACGACCGAGACGACGCTGCTTGCGGCCGCAGGGGCGGGCGTATATGTTGATCCTTCCTGGATGATGTTTACGAACACAAGCGCGAGCGCGGTGCGTGTCGATATTCGAGCGGCGACTGCTGGCACAGTGTTACTATCGGTCAATGTGCCGGCCGGCGAGACGGTGCGAATTGATTTTTCTGATGTCCCGATGCTGCAGCCGGTTGCGAATGAAAATTGGACCGCACAATTGTCGGCAGCGATAACAGATCTGCGGATTTTGGCCGCAGGTGTTAAACGAACGGCATAAACATATGGAAGTGCATATTTTACGAGATTTTGTACAGATTCCGCCTTACATGAACGATGTAAAGGTGTGGTTTGATGTCGTGAAGGATGGAGAAATAGTAACGAGGACGTATGCCACTTCGCCGCATTTGTCGCCCGCGTTTAAGGCGGCTGGGGTTGAAGAGGGGTCTTTGGTGTACGTCTGCAATGACGCGCCGCTTCAAATTGGCCCTACAAAGGCATTTATAAATCGACTAAGGAAAAAACCGTATGAAACACGGAGTTTGGTGCCGTTTCCGGATGATCCTCTCTGCCTCATTCTTGATATTGAGGCATCGGTGGCGGTCGAAATATCGGAAGGCGCGGAGGAGCCTCCGGCAGGGGATAGCGAAACTTGAGCCGGATGTCGGGAATCGGGAATATCGGCGGAAGATCGAGAAGGAGCGGCGGCGGATTATCAAAAAACGAACGATGACAAACATATGATGCGGAGCATGATACAGGAGGTGATGGATTCTATTGTTTTCAACCGAAGGCGGATTTTCTTTGCTGCGGTCGTCGCTCTTGTGGCGATGGTCGCGGGTCCGGCGGTTTTGCCGCTGGGGATCTTCATGATCGGAGAGACGAAGTCGGAGGGTGAAAAAGGTCCCGGCGACGGCAATAAGGACCCTGACCCGAAAGGGAACGGCAATCCGGATGCCGGCGGCGGCAAACCTGGCGACGGCGGTAACTTGGATCCGAATATCCAGGCCCTCCACGCCAAACTGACGGAGCGGGATAAGCAGCTTAAGGCGGCGCAGGCCGAACTTGAGCGCATGAAGGGCGCGGATGGTTCGGCTTTGTCTCAGATTGTCGAATCGATGCGCGAGGAGGTCAAACGGCTTACCGATGAACTGGCGACGGTTCAGAGGGAAAAGCGCGAGAAGATTCTTGCCGAGAAGTATCCGGATATTCTTCCGGAACTGCTTATCGACAAGGACGACGCGGCGATCGAAAAGATCGTCGAGGCGCAGCGGGCGAGGAATAAGCAGATATACGGCGATAGTCGGTATTTTGCGGCTCCTGCCTATGGCACAGCGGCGGATGTGGATGCAGCGATTGAGAAGGTCCAGAAGGACCAGAATATGAGCGGTGTCCAGAAATCCGTCGAGGTGATGCGACTCACGCGAGTCCGGAATGGTCTTAGTCAGTAAGCGGTTTTAATTCGATAGTACGGGATGACGAGGTGTGCGATGAGGTGTAGCGAGGTGGCGGTCGTTCTTTCAAAGTGATGTTGATAGGAGATATTCGGACCAGGGAGGATCTTTCCCCAGTGATTGATACCCTGTTCCTGACGGATAACGATATGCGGTATCTGTCGTTTGTCCGGCACCTGCGGCCGATTAAGAGTCGGTTTGGTGCGATGGTTACGAAGACGAAGCACGAGTGGCGGAATCTTGCGGCGCGGGTGGTCACAGTTACTTCTGGAACATCCGGAGCAGGAGTGCTGTGGAACTCGACAGGTGTTACGGCGAGCCTTCCGATTGCCTCGGGTGATATAACCAAGATCCGCGTTGGCGATGTTCTGCTTTTGCCGAACGGCAGTGAACAGGTTGTCGTTAAAACGGTGACGACCGGATCGAATACGATTGACGTATACGGGCGCGGACATGGGGGCTCGACGGCAACGGCGCAGCCGACCACAGCGTTTACGGTCACGATCATCGGTAACGCGCAGGTCGAAGGCGGGGATGCGATGACGGCCAACTTTCAGGGCTTTACGGAGGACTACAACTATGTCCAGGAGTTTGAGGACGTTGCCGATGAATCGCTGCAGCTGGCGATCGCTTCCGGAGCAGACTTCGGTGATGCGCTTGATATGGCGGTTGCGGTGAAGACGAAGGAGACCTTACGGCTGCTGAACCGCGCGTTGATCTACGGACTCCGCAACAATGACACGACCAACAAGGTCGCGACCATGGGCGGACTTCGGCAGTTCATTTCGAACACGTCGAACGTCGGTGGGTCTCTTACGGAGGCTAAGCTGTATTCGGCGCTTGAGACGCATCTTGCGGCTGGACTGGTACCGACGGCGATACATGGTTCGATTCATGCCATCGCTGCCCTCGAACAGCTCTACACTGGCAAGCTGCAGATGAAGAGTGACGAGCGTCGCGCCGGTCTTTCGGTTGCGGTTATTACGGCTCTCGGGTTTGATCTCGAACTGCGAGCTGACCGTGACATGCTTTCTTCCGAGATGTTGATCGTCGATGATGAGCGGATCGCGTATGGTGCGATGGAAAACGGACAGGTTTCCGGAGCGCTCGCGACCTACGATCTCCCTGCCAACGGGAAGAAGAAGGCGAAGCAGGTTCTTGGACTCTATACCGGAGACTTCCGGAACGGGGCCGGCACCCGCTGCTACGGCATCTCCTGATTGCAGCGGATCCGGCCGGATGGCCGGCCGGATCCTCTCTTCGGGGATTTAATCCGACAAATGACGATTATGGCGAAATTTAGACGAATAAACCTTCGCGCTGGGATCCATGTTGGATTCTACGGCGGCGAGAAGGTCACGTTGACGGATCGGGATCCGTTCGAGACGGACAACAAGGCGCTCATAAAAAAGTTGAGTGAGGATGATGCGCTTGAGGCAGTTGAGGAAGTACCGGAGGAGCCGACTGTTCCGGAAGGGGACAAGGAACCCGAAGGAGACGGAGACAAGAAATGAAAGGAATGTCGACTATGGCCGGCCGGCCAATGTCGACATTCCGGAAGGTCAACAATTGTTGATCCTTCCGAATAGCTCTGATGGTTCCGGTAGCGGCGTGTCGTTCCGTCGTCCGGACGCAAGCAGAAGTTTCCCGCCAACAGGGCTTTTCGGAGGAATCACTAACATACCATGTATGACGTACGCAGAATTTAAGACGGTTATCAAGAATTATGTCGCCGATTCTTCGGCCGACGTTACGATCGCGGCTGCCGACGCGATTCGGCATTTGTCGAATTTCTTTTGGCTTGACGACGAGGACACGAGTCTGACCGGCAATGGATCGACCGCTATTTTTTCGAAGCCTTCCGGAACGATTGGTATCTATGGAATTTTGGTCGGCGACGAGGAATACGAGGAGATCGCGCTTGATGAGCGCGAGCGTATTGATGTTTGTCGAGACGGCGGACAGAACCGCTTTTATCAGACCGCGACTGAGATAATTTTTCTGCTTGCACCGGGAAGCGGTAAAACCATTACGATTCATCGACGCGTCGCATTTACGGTCCCAACTGCGGACGGAACCACGCTTGATATTCCGGAACGGTATCTACCTGTCGCCGCGCTTTTGGGAGTTTCTCGATACCTTCGGCGACTGGTTTTGCTTACGGCGACGACGAAACAATTTATGCCTGATGTCGATGTAAACGAAATACGGCGTGTTTTGAAGGAGGTGAGTGACGAAGTGGATCAGGAGATAAAGCGAATCAAACAAGCAAACGTATGAGCACTGAAAAATCTAAGTTGATCAAGGGGTTTCGGAAGGGACTCGGATACAAGACGTTTGAGCCGGACGGGTTTCGATCGGCTACGCTTAACGTGACTGACAGCGGTGACCTGGTTTTGCCACGGTCTGTTGCTGTGTCTTCAGAAATTGCGGCTACTACGAGTGGTGATACTCGGTTTGCGTCAAATTCGCGCGGCGCGTTTATGGTTCTTACGAATCCTGCGACGCTTTTAGTCGAGATTTGGAGGACGCTTGATGGATTGACGTGGACAAAAAAGAAAACGTGCTCTTATACATTCGCGTCAGCCCAAAGTATTTTTGCGAAAAAGGGGACTGATTTGGTCGTTGTGTTTGATTCTGATTTGCCCCACCTCACGTATTCTTTTGATGGCGGTGATTCGTGGACGGAGACTGCGCCGGCTATCGGAAACGTGACGGATATTTGTTTTTTTGACGAATATATATACTTGGGCGAAGGTGAGTTGAACATATTGCGCACGAAGGATTTTGTCACATATGAACTGGTTCATGAGTTCGGAGTGGGTAGTGACACATATTTTTTCACTGTCGGATCAACATTGTTTGTTCGGCATGATGATAAAATCTATCGGAAAACGGAGTCTGACGAATTTGTCCGCGATCAGGCGTTGGACTCTATACCGTTTCATTTTTACTTTGGAACGTCTTTTGGAGATGATGTGGCTTTGTTTTATGCGCTTACGGCGACCGGGTACCTTGACGTTTATCTTTATGACGGTGAATTGAAGCTGTTGCGACGCTTACCATGGTCTGCACCTACTGTTCGCGCGCTGTATATTTGTGATGGTTTTGGATTTTTTGTGTCAGATGATACGACTCGGAAATTGTATGCGATTGATATTGATTCCGGGAGCGTTTTTTTCGTCGAATCATATCCTACTGTTACAAGCGGAGCTTCGCACGACTATGATCCGATGCCTTTCTTAGGGGAACGCCTATACGTATGTGAAGCCTATTCCGGAGGCCCTATTACGGCGTCTAAATTGAGAGTTTCGAAAACGAGCAATTATAGCCTTTCAGCCGCTGTTCTTGAAACAGGGGAGATCGATTGCGCTACACATTCACCGCGCCGCATTGTTTTGCGGCACAATCCGCTGCTTGCTGGTCACACGGTCAAAGTCTATGTCCGATTTAATCGTGCTACAGCTTACGGGCTTATTTTGACGAGTGAAACGGATGGCGCGGTCGTTGCGATGTATGATTGGCCGCCGGGCAGCGGACCATATGAGTTTGTCGAATTTAAGATCGAGCTGCAGACGACCGATACGGCAACGACGCCTGGCGGTGTTGATCTTGAATATATTTATTTGCCGATGACATTAATGAAATGAATATGGAAAAGATTTCTTTTTCAGGAATTATTTTGGCGTTAAAGGCTATTGCGGATGCTATCCGGGCATTGACTATTGCAACCACGAAAGCGCCGATACAGGGGAAGTTGGCCTTTGCCAATTTTTCGAGTCCCTCTGGCGTTTTTTCTAAAGTGACTTCCACGGCGACTGTGGACTCGCAAACGGGCGACATTACGGTCGATACTACGAATAAACGGATTGTTATCAATCAAGCCGGCGTATATTTTGTGAATTTTGGTGCATCTATAGAAGCATCGACCAGTGGTTCCGGAAGAGCGTTTGCGATTGCAAAAAATGGAAGCCAACTTGCTGATTGTTTTTTTTCAAAAGATGCACCCGGACGATACGCTGGATCATTGTCGGATTGTTTTAATTTTGTACCGGGCGATTATATTGAGGCGCAAATTTATCAAGACTCAGGAGCGGCGCGTGTGGTTTATACTCCGCGATTAAGCGTCTTTAAGGTTTCGTAATATGCCCGACCAAGTACCATTTCCGATTTTTGCGCTTGCGTGGACCGTTTCGATCGCGTTGATCGCTGTCATTTGGAGATCGAATGAAAAGCGCGTTTCAACGCTTGAGAAACGTGTAGAGGCGCATGACAAGCTTGATGCCGCAATTTCTGCGATTCAGACTGACATCAAGTGGATACGCGACAGCGTGAACGATATAAAAGCTTGTAGGATAAATCATTAAATGACGATTATGAGCACAGACATTAAGCCGAAAGCGTTTGAAGGGGAATACCCTGTTTCGCAGAAATTCTGGAACTATTGGCCGCAAATGTATAAGACAAATGGAGGCCATCACAATGGCACCGATTTTGCCGTGCCGACTGGCACGCCGCTTTTAGCGATATTCGACGGATGGGTCTCGCGTATTGAGCGCTGGCAACTGACCGGCTACGGCCGGATGGTTGTCATACGATCGGCCGATGGACGATACGAAGCATTATACGGCCATATGAGCGAAATCGATGATCGATTGAAGCCTGGCGACAACGTCAGTCTTGGGCAGAAGATCGGCAAGTCCGGAAACAGCGGACAATCTACGGGGGCGCATTTGCATCTTTCCGTATGGAAGGATGGTGCGTTGATGGATCCGCAGATGTTTTTGAATCAGCCCGCGCTGTTTCGCGAAGCGGAAGGGGTAACCATTCGACCGACGCGCCATAGGGTGGTTTCCGGCGATACGCTTTCAGGACTTGCGCGCGCGTATCTGGGAAGTTCTGCGCGCTGGCCTGAGATATTTGCTGCGAACGCTGACATTTTGAAGGAACCCGGTACGATTCGTGTCGGGCAGGAATTACGGATTCCGGACGTGTTGAAGACTGATACGGTTGAACCGGAAACGGTGAAACACACCGTTGCGAGAGGCGAAACGCTCTCAAGTATCGCACAACGATATTTGGGCAGCGCCGCCCGTTGGCTCGAGATATACGAGACCAACAAAATGATCGTTACCAACCCAAGCCTGATTATGGCGGGGATGGTGCTTACGATCATTATCAAATAAGTTTAAGCATTAAGAATAACGCCATGACGGACGAACCGCTCGGGCTCCCGAAGGGGAGTGTGCGGGCCATACTCGCCTTGTCGGTGATTGCGACGGTTTGCGTCGCGGTCATTCTCAAGATTGAGGTGCCCGCGCTGCTCGAATCGCTCGCGACGGCCGCCGCCGGATACTATATCGGCGCCCGGTCCGGAGCGTAGAGACAAACACAAACACAAACATAAACAGAAAAAGAATTCCGGCGCATGGCGAGATGTGCTATAATTCGCACAGCCACGCGCTCGCCCGCGTGGCTTTGTGTTCAGCGTATGGCGAGCAAAACTATCGGAAAGGCGTATTGGATCGGCGCACAAAAGGGAGGCTTTGGATATTTTGTGAAATATTGTCCGCACTGCGGCGAATCGATCTATCTTGAAGGGGAGTATGAGATGACGGAGATGGTCGCCGCGTTACCCTCTGTTTCATTTCGCCGTAAGGCCGTCCAATACCTCCGTCAGCGCGTCAGACTCCCCCGGTTGGTTCTTTCATGGGGTCCGACTGAAATTGAGGCCGAGAGGACGATTTTAGACGAAAGAATGAGCATATTTCAGGAAGCATATACTGGCCTGGACGTGAAAGCATTTAATCGCGATTTTTTCGACCGGCGATACCAGGCGCAGGGAGGAGTCGCGCGCTTGGAACAATTGATCCAAAAGAAAACCGGGCCGACGGAGATTGCCCGGGTGTTTGGTATCAGTGCGCAACGAGCGGGTCAGATCGTGAGAGCCTATCGACTGGCTGTTTCTGCTACGGTCAACGCTTGATTGTTTCGATGTCAGATTTGATGTAAGAAAACCCAAGCGAAGAACGCGCCGGCCATCACTATATAGGCGACAACTTCACCGAAGGACCAGCGCCAGGGTTCCATGCTTCTATATCGACCTCTTGACATAATCTTGCAGGGTTACTTTTCATGTGCTATCGTACACCCAGGAATCTTAAAACACAAAGAGTCGGACAACGAAGCGGCCTGGTGCCGTATAAAATTTTCTTTTAGCATGTCGCATAAGTTACATAGTACGACATGTCATGAATAAATACGGCACAAGCAATATTATTTATGAATATCAATTTTATAATAGAATAAATGAGATGCCATCGCGCCCGCAGTCGGTAGACTCTAGCTCGCCTGACACTATCTACCGTCATTGTCATACGATTGAATAGCGAAATTATTTCTATTCCTATCTTTTACTCATAAGTACCACTCCCCTCCCGCATTTACAATTTTTGCTCTACGAAATCATAACTTGGCATAATTCTTATTATTTGCTTGAACGATTCTAACGTTACCAGCGATACATTTGAAGACAAAGGGACTTTCTTTCTCTGAATCAAAAGGTCAATATCACATTGGGAAAGCTGATCTGAAATTAAGAGAAAAAATAGTTTCTCGCTATAATGGGCATATTTTCTGGACTTTATGCCTATATGTGTGACTAGGTCATGAAATGTATCCGTAGAAAATACGTCGACGCAGAAATTTCCCTCGGGACTGTACACGTAAAAATCTGCACGTAATTTTCTGTTTTTATCTATCGGTCGTTCGATATGAACAAATTCTTCGTGAAATCTCTCACATAATAGTTTCCTTACGGATCCTTCCCCGCTCCTCCCCTTGACATTGGATTCATGAGCAATCCTACTTCTATGGACACCTTTACCAAAATTAATATCCTTGTGACCGAGTAGGCGTCTTAGCTCCTCTAACCCGCCCCAGCGCCGCTGAATCTGTCGTGACGAGGGCAGGTAACTAACTTTATCAATCTCCTGTGCAGTAGGAAAACGACCGAACTCCTTAAAGTACCTATTTAAACCATCTTCGACATTATCCACGGTCCATTTTCCACTCTTCATACATGTCCAACACATTATTTATGATCAAAGTGTATACCGTAATGGCTCCGCAGTGAAGAATTTGCTTTCATGATATAATCAGGTCTAAACTGCCATTTTTAAAGAACGACTATGAGAATATCCTACTCGGGACTCGAGGCCTACAAGAATTGTCCGCTGAAGTATCGCTTCCAAGCGATCGACAAGATAAAGGAACCAAAGTCCAAGGAACAGATCTTCGGTACCATTGTGCACTCCGTACTGCGATACATTCACACGCCGGCACCCATGCAGCCGTCGCTCGATGCCGCGCTCAACCAGTTTTCGCAGTCGTGGAACGGGGACGCCTACGCGGACGAGACCGAGGAACGCGCCGCGTTCACGCAGGGTGTCAAGATCATTTCGGACTACTACGCGAAGAACAACCCCGCCGATTTCACCATCGTCGACCTGGAAAGCCGCTTCGCGATCGAGATCGGAGACCAGGAAAACGGCAAACATGTCATCGCCGGGATCATCGACCGTATTGATGCGACTCCGGACGGCTTCGAGATTATCGACTATAAGACGGCACGCAAGATGCCCTCACAGGAGAAGGTCGACAACGACCTCCAGCTCTCCATTTATCTCCGCGCATTTCTTGACCGATATCCGAAGGAGACCGCGCATCTTGACCGCATCACGGTAAGCCTCTACTACCTTCGCCACGGAGTGAAACTGTCTTCGACGCGGACCAGGGAACAGCTCGAAGATCTCGATCGCCAGTTCCTCGAAACGATACGGAACATCGAGGATGGAAAATTCGATCCCATACTCTCCCCACTCTGCGACTACTGCGGATTTCAGCGACTGTGTCCGTTCTGGAAACATAAGTTCCAGGAAGAAACGGCCGTCGAAGACGAAGAGGCGCAGACCTCGATCGAAGAGATCCTCGCGCTCCGCGACAGGATGAAGAGCGACAAGACGCGCTTCGCCGCGCTCCAGGAAACGCTTCTCCGATACATGGAAGGGAAACAGGTCGACCGGGTATTCGGATCTTCCGGAATAGTCGGAAAATCGATCCGAAGGACCTGGAAATACGACGAAGACAAGCTCCGAGAGGTCCTCGTACCCCTTGACAAATGGGATGAAATAAGGAAGATTGATGGGACAGCGTTACGGGGGATTCTCCCCGTACTCCCCGTCTCCGCACGAAAGGCGGTCGAGGCGGCGAAGATTCCGGACAAGGAATCCGTCTCGCTCTCGATAAAGAAATCACGTGACATCGAGGAATTCGACGACTCGGTCGTCTCATAATCACGCCACAGACATGCCCGCACCGACTACTCCCGCAAAGACCTATCCGACAAAAAAGAAGGACGATATCCCCTATCCCGTCCGCATCAACCGATACCTCGCGTTGACCGGCGTTTCGACGCGCCGCGGAGCCGAGGAACTCATCGTGAAAGGCAAGGTGACCATCAACAACCGCGTCGCCGTCCTGACCGATCGCGTGCTCCAAGGCGACGAGGTCGTCGTGAAGGGGTACAAACCGAGGTCGTATCGGTATATCGTCTACAACAAGAAGCGGGGCATCCTTACGCATTCCGAAAAGGGGCATCATGATCGGTCGATCGCGGATATATTCCCCGTTTCCGGCGTCTACCCGATCGGCCGCCTCGACAAGGAGTCCGAAGGCCTCATCATCCTGACGGACGACGGTCGCATAACGGAGCGGCTTCTCTCTCCTCGCTTCAATCATGAAAAAGAGTATCTGGTCACCGTTCAGGAACACCTGAAAAATGAAATGATCGAGGCGATGGAACGCGGCATCGTCATCGAAGACGGTCCGACGAAGCCCTGCCGCATCGTCAAGAAAGGCCCGAGTATGATCTCCATGACCATCACGGAAGGTCGCAAACACCAGATACGACGCATGCTTTCGGCCGTCGGCGGAACCGTCATCGCGCTCAAGCGCGTCCGTATCATGAACATCACGCTCGGCAGTCTCGCCCCCGGCGCCTACCGAGACCTCAAGGGAGCGGAAAAGGACGAGTTTCTTTCCTCGCTCGGTCTTTGAACCGCATCCCAGCGCTCGACAATTCCCCTCTTTCGGCCTATACTGGTCATGAAGCCGGATCCGTAAGCAGAACGGCATTTTTTTGTACACGATGGCCAAAGACAACATCGTCCTCCGGTTCAGCGAGGTCTCATTCGAATATCGGCACCGCAAACCCGTCCTCGACGCGGTCAATTTTTCGGTGCGCGGAGGCACCAAGATAGCCCTCATGGGTCAGAACGGTGCCGGGAAAAGCTCGCTGTTCAGCCTCATCATGGACGAGCGCAAACCTGAGAGTGGACGGATATCCATCGATCCGAATTCGACCGTCGCCATCGGCAGGCAAGTCATTCCACGCGATCGTCTCGACGAGACCATACACGACTTCTTCGCCGACGGTTTCCCAGGGAAGGAATGGGAGCTTCCGGTCAAGATCAAGGAAGTGCTCGAAGTCGTGAACCTGCCCGTCCCCCCGCTTGAAAAGAAACTCCGTGAATTTTCCGGCGGCCAGCAGGCACGGATACTTCTCGCTTCGGCACTCATCAAGGATCCCGACATACTGCTGCTCGACGAACCGACGAACAACCTTGACGACGAAGGCATCGCGCACCTGACCGCCTTTCTGATGGCCTATCACAAGACGCTTATTGTCATTTCCCACGACGCCGACTTCCTGAACGCGTTCACGGACGGAGTCCTCTACCTCGACGTTCATACGCATAAGATGGAACAGTATTCCGGAAACTATTACGACGTGGTCGAGGAGATTTCCCGTCGCATCGAGAAGGAACAGCGCGAGAATGCCCGGCTCGAGCACACCATCAAGGAAAAGAAGGACCAGGCGAACGTCTTCGCGAACAAGGGAGGCAAACTCCGATCCGTCGCGAAGCGCATGCGGGACATGGCGCAGGAACTCGAGGACAACAAGGTGGACGTCAAACGGGAAGACAAGACGCTTCCTCCGTTCGAGATTCCGGCGACCGAATCCGTCGGACCCATCATCACGATCAAGTCCGTCTCCGTCATGACGCCGGACGGACCAAAGATATCACCCGTGAATCTTGTTCTCAAGAAGGATACCCACCTGCTGATTTCCGGACCGAACGGCATCGGAAAAAGCACCCTGCTCGAGGCATTGGTCTCCGGGAATTCCGACCTCGTCGATATCGCTCCGGGCGCGAAGATCGGATACTATCGCCAGGATTTCTCTACGCTCGACTTCGACAAGACCGCGTTCGAGGAACTTGAATCCGCGATGGACATCGGCACGAAGGAAGACGTATTCAAGGCGGCGGCGCGATTCCTCATTCCCGCGGAACTGTTACAGCTCCCGGTAGCGTCCCTGTCCGAAGGACAGAAGGGCCTGCTCATGTTCGCGCAGCTCTTCCTGCGTCAGCCGAACCTCCTCATCCTCGACGAACCCACGAACCATATCAATTTCCGGCACATACCCGTGATCGCGGACGCACTCGACGCCTATAAGGGCGCGATGATTTTCGTCTCTCACGTTCCCGACTTTGTCGCACGCATCCGGATAGACGAAGTCATCGACCTTCGGGATCACGTCCGCTGATATCAAGAGTGATATATACGCAAAAAGCATGACCTTCGTGGTCATGCTTTTTGTTTGAGCGTTTTGAATATAATAGTGGACCGCTACGCACTCACGGTAGCGGCCCACTGGACATATCCGATCACCCCCTCGTCGAGAATTCTCCGGAACGTTATCGAGGCTGAGGAATCACTCCGGCACGAAAAAGAAAGAACGAAGCCTCATTTGCCATGATGGTCGCACAAGACCCGTTCCCTGTCAACGGTACCGGCGCTAACGAACGGATGAGATTTCCCGCATGAACGCATCCGCCACTCGATCGGCATCCTCGGCCGTCTTCGCCTCGGTATAGATACGGATGATCGGTTCAGTATTCGAGGCGCGCAAATGCACCCAATACTCCGGGAAATCGAGTTTGAGACCGTCGCGCGTATCCGCGACCGCATCAGGATGCGACCCGGCGATCTTCGCGAACAATCCGGCAAGTTCCTCCTTCGGTATCGAGACCTCCAGTTTCTTCTTGGCCATGAAATATGCGGGAAACGTTTTCCGGAACGCCGAAAGCGTTTTTTCCTCGGCATCCGACCTGCCGGCTCGCCACTCCGCGAACGCGGTCACGAAAATCGCTATGCCGATAAGCGCGTCCCGTCCGTAATGGAGCGACGGCAGGATGATACCGCCGTTCCCCTCCCCTCCTATCGTCGCGCGTTCTTCCTTCATGATCGTGACGACATTCGCCTCTCCCACTTTCGCACTCACGCATTTCTGGCCATACCGCTGTGCAATATCCCGGAGAGCCCGACTGCTGGAAAGATTGTTCACCACCGTCCCCGGAAACTTTTTCAAGTAATAATCGGCACAAGCGACCAACGTGTATTCCTCACCGAACAGTTCCCCGTCTTCTTGGATGAGCGCCACCCGATCGACATCCGGATCGACGATGATACCGAAATCGCATCCGCTTTCCTTCATTCGTGAAACCGTTTCCGAGAGATTGTCCGCGATCGGCTCGGGATTGCGCGGGAAAATGCCCGTTCCTCCGCACGCGAACGTCTCCACCCGTCCGATTCCCAATCGCGAACACAACTCCGGAACCACCGCCGATCCCGCCCCCTCGACAGCATCGATCAGTACGCTCAGTCCCGCCCTATCGATCATATCCGTATCCACGAACGGCAACGAGAGTATCTTTCCGAGATGCATCTCGTCCGCCGTTTTGTCCGAGACGGTCGATCCTATCTCATCCCACCGGGCGGGAGTGAACGACTCCGTTTCCGCGATCGACAAAAAATCCGCGAGTTCGTCCGGACCAAGAAATTCACCCGATCGGTTCAGTAGCTTCAGCGCGTTCCATTCTATCGGATTGTGCGAGGCGGTCACGATGATGCCCGCATCGGCCCCGTTTTCCGTAACAACAAGCTCGACCGTCGGCGTCGTCGCGACACCGAGATCGACTACCTCGATACCGGACAAGGCGAGTGTTTCGGCGACGAGCGGCACTATCTGAACGCCGGATGGACGCGTGTCTCGACCGATAACGATCTTCGGCCTCCCCTCCCCTACGCGCCCCTTCGTGACCCATGCGGCGAATGCCTGCGTATACGAAACCAGATTTTTCGGTGTCAGATCCTCCCCGATTATCCCCCGGATTCCCGACACGCTGATCATGAGTGCCATACAGTAATTACTATGAATGATGTGAATTATATCATATATGCAAAATCTCCCTTCGATTAACTCCGGGAGATTTTAGCCGCATTGCGTTGTTTAGTACAGCAAAATAAAGTCCTTACACGAAAAACGGACACATCTAACCTTGCTCTTTTCTCTGAAATCGCGAGCACTTTCGACTCGTCCACCCTGATCCAAAGCGACCACGAGCTCTGTTGGATGTTCAAACCAGCAATAACCGTCCGTTCCTACAAAAGGAGTGGTATTGACAGTTTTCGTTTCCATGTCGATTGCCATGACAGGGTTTGATTTTCTCGGAAAGCGAACCTTTATCCCAGGATCGCAATACATAAACAGTAATCCACCCGAACCGGCTCTCCTATCGACCGTGAATCCCGGAAGCCCATCGAGAACACGACTTTCAGAACTTCGGAATAATATCTGTAAGTCGAGAAGGATCGGCATTTCATCGCATCCTCTCTCTTTCACGAGTAAGCTCCTTCGATCGATGACGTTCAGTCGAAAGATCGGAGCGCCCGCAGTACCAAGAAGGTCAATCACCATCTTCTCGCTATTATACAACCACTTCCGTTTAACATCGGGAAGGATCAAGCCTTTCTTAAACGCTTGCATGTGCTGTTGGGGTTTTGACATTACACCCTCCGGAAATCGGAGAGCGCATCAGAGACCTCGTAAGAGACATCCGCTGCGCTATCCGTTCCGGTCACCCCGCTGTTAATGAACTGATTCCGTTCCTCGCTTCCGAGAAATCGGAATAATGTACAGAATACCCTTTATTTGCTTATTTGTCAACCATCAATAGCCGCACATTCCGGAAATATGCTTTAAATATGGTTATATATCGGGATAAATTGTCTGCGGAAGACAAAAATGACTGAATGAACGCTATTTCTTCCCCACGACGAGCTTCAACAGCGCCATACGGACAAGAAGCCCATAGCGCGCCTGCTTGAAATAGACCGCCTTCGGTGACGCATCCACTTCGGTCGCGATCTCGTCCACGCGGGGCAACGGGTGCATGATGATGGACTTCCGCTTCATCCGCTTCACGACGGCCATATCGATTTTGTAGCATCCTTTGAATCTCGAATACTCCTTCGCGTTCTTGAAGCGCTCCTTCTGGATCCGCGTCTGATACACCACGTCGACTTCCGGAACGACTGCGTCCAGGTCTTCCGTTTCCGAATACGAGACGCCGTGCCTCCCGAGGTATTCCTTGATGTCCTCCCCGACCCGCAACCCTTTCGGGGACACGAACCATATCGTGATGTTCCGATACTTTCCCAGGAGATACGACAACGAACGGATCGTCCGGCCATGTTTCAGATCGCCGACGAACGCGATTCGCAGCCCGTCGATCTTCCCGAGCTCCCTCCGGATCGTATACAGGTCAAGAAGTGCCTGTGTCGGATGCTGTCCGGACCCGTCGCCGGCATTGATGACCGGGACGTCCGAAACGAGTGAGGCACGCTTCGACGAACCCTCCTCGTCGTGACGCAGCACGATGACGTCGACGTAGCCGTTCACGACCCGGATCGAATCCTCGAGCGTTTCACCCTTGGATACCGAGGAGAATTCCTTTGCGTTTTCCGTCGTGATGACATTCCCGCCGAGCCTGAGCATGGCCGATTCGAACGAGAACCGGGTACGCGTACTCGGTTCATAAAAAAGCGACGCCATGATCTTTCCCTTCATGGAAGCGTCTTTCTTTTTTTCCAACGCATCGGCGACCGCAAACAACCCATCGATCGACTTCCTATCGAACTGTTGGGACTCGATGACATGACGCATACGGTTTCACTTAGTGCTTATGGTGCTTACGATGCTTCTTTCCCTGCAACATACCGCGAAGGAATCAGCCGAGACTCTCCCCTAGCCGATATCCCACATAGATACCGATCAGTCCACCCACACCGCTCAGAATGATCGAAGACATGGAGAAGACGCTCCCGCCCCAGAGAAGCGGGACATACCCGCCGATAGTCGACCCGATGAAGAGAAACAGGTAGATGAACTTTTTGCTCATAATAACGTTTTCAGTTTCGACACGAACCGATGGAGATGTTCGTCGAGCTCGGCGACGTCGGTCTCCAGCACCTCATCGAACGTAAACCACCTGACCCCGTTGAATTCCCGTTTCTCATAGGTGATCGTATCGTCGACGTCTCCCCTGATAACGTACCACAGACAGACATCCCTGTGACCGGCAGCCTTTCCGACCGTCACCATCTGTGAAACGAATATCGGATGATCGAACAGGAATTCGGCTTTCATTCCGAGCTCTTCGATCGATTCGCGCTCCACGGTTCTTTTCGGGTTCTCGCCGAGCTCGACATGCCCGCCGGTCGGAAGCCACTTTTCGGCGTTGATATGGTCCACCAGCAAAATCGACTCGTTTCGCGGATCCACTACGACAAAATACGAAATCAGATGTTTCGGCGGGGTATCCGGCTTGGCGATGCGGAATATCTCCGCGCCGCTCCGTATCCACTCGAGCGTGTCATTTCGATGCTCCCGTTCGAGTTCATCGAACGGAGCTATGGCTTCGAAAAGGGTTACTATCGTTTCACGCATATATTTCATGATTGACGGTTACATGATCATTTCAAATCCCTCCCCTCTTTGACTCGGTACTCCCTTTCCCAGAGTAGGAAAGCGGCCTATCAGGTTTCCCCCTTTGAAAAAGGGGGTGTCATGTCCGGCGACGGACATGACGGGGAATTTTCTGATGTCTACATATTTCCACTTTCGGACTCGATCGTTTTCCCGAAGAAGGAAACCGATGATATGCCAGCTTCATCCTCCCAATTCGAACCCGATCGATTGCCCGACCGAGATAAATCCTGGCATATCCAGTTTCGCTTTCTCGATCCGACAATCCGAAAACCGTACACCGCCCATCGTCGCCCCCGTAAAATCCGTGCGTTTCACCGCGCACCGGTCGAATGCCACGCGTTCCAATAGTGCCGAGCTGAAATCCGTTCCTGTCAGATCGCAATTCATAAACACGCTCCCGGTCAGGTCCGTCTCACGAAACGAACCGGTACGCAGATCGAATTTCTTCGATGACGGGCTCCGCGGGCCCTCAAGCCGCTGGAAGACGCAATTACGCATGACCGCACCGGAAAAATTGCACTCCCTAAACGTCACCTGGTAGAGGTTCAGGTCGGAAAGCTTGCTTTCCGGAAAGGAGCAACCGGTAAAATTCGTACCCTCGAATACGACCGTCGAAAAATCGCATGACTCGAAAACACAATGCCGAAAGACCGTGAATCGGAATTTGGCTCCCGGAAAAGAACATCGCACGAACCGACAATCCGTAAACTGCCGTCCGTCGGATTCCTCTTCCGAAAAAATGGTATCCTCGTAGGTCACAACGGTCACATTACGAACATACGAAGCGTGTCACGCGGCGACCCGCCATCGTCTGAATCGGATCGCACACCCTTCGGAGTCAAGCTTCACATAATACGCGCCCCTCACCTCACGATCATTCCCCTGTCTGTCCCGGAATGCGAGCTCATACATCGCCATGCCTTCCGTATCACCGGAAATGAGCGGGAGTATTTCCAGTTTCGATATGTCCTGATCACGGACACCCTGCCAAGCATTCCGCACCGATTCCCATGTCGTCAACGGGAGGCCGAACGGATTTTCGTAATACTCGAAATCCGTCGACAATAATTCCCTTACGCCCTCGATGTCCTTTTCGATCCAGACCCGTTTCAGTCCGGCAAACCATCGGTCGGTGTTTTTTTCCATATCGTTGTCATCCATATCGTTGCCGTTCAAGAATCCCCGTTTGTTCCCATAGTAGAAGAATTTGGTCCTCCGGGCAATCGTGAATATTGCCATATTTCGACGAATATCCTATGGTATATGGATTCTTAGGTACGAGAAATGACCAATTACGACGTTGCGGTGATCGGCGGAGGACCGGCAGGCATGATGGCTGCGGGTCGGGCGGCAGAGTGCGGCGCCCGCGTGATTCTGCTCGAAAAGAACGGGGTGCTCGGAAAAAAACTGCTCCTCACCGGTGGGGGCAGATGCAATCTGACGAACGCGACCTTCGATCGGAACGTCTTCCTTTCGAAATTTCACGGCGCGTCGAAATTCCTTCACTCCCCGCTTTCGACGTTCGGCATCCAGGACACGCTGGATTTTTTCGCGGATCTCGGTGTCCCGACAAAGACCGAAGAAGAAAATCGGGTGTTCCCGAAAAGCGATAGGGCCGAATCGGTCCTCGAGGCGCTCCGGCGCTACATGGCGGACGGAGACGTCACTGTCAGAACCGACGCGGAAGTCGACGGATTCGAAACAACCGACGGCGCCATATGTGGCATACGCCTCAAGGATGGGAATATCGTACACGCCCACTCGTATGTAGTGACGACCGGTGGAAAATCACATCCGCAGACCGGATCGACCGGTGACGGATTCAAATGGCTGCAGGAGCTCGGCCACACGATACTCGAACCACGCCCATCCCTCGTTCCGGTCCGCATCCGCGAATCGTGGGTCGGGTCTCTCTCGGGCCTCAGCTTTTCGGATGCGAAACTGACGGTCCTTCAAGATGGAAAGAAGCTGTCCGTCGCAAAAGGGAAAGTACTCTTCACGCACTTCGGACTGAGTGGCCCCCTCGTGCTCAATACGAGCAAAACCATCGGTGAACTGTTGAAAAACGGACCCGTCACGCTCTCCATCGATCTCTTACCCGCCATCGACGTTTCCGAACTCGATCTGAAGCTGCGAACACGGTTCGATCTCAGTAAAAACAAGTCGGTCTTGAACGGGCTCGAAGGAATCGTCCCCTATTCCTGTATCGGGGTCATTTTGGAGCTTTCCGGCATCAGGGCGGAGAAACCGGTCCATGATGTAACCCGGGAAGAGCGACAATCCATCGCAAAGGCCCTGAAAGGCCTCCAAATGAACGTAGAAGGCCTTTTGGACGCGGATAAGGCCATCGTGACCAGTGGCGGAGTAACGCCCAAGGAAGTCGATTTTAAGCATATGCGTTCCCGCCTCCATCCGAATCTCTATCTCGCCGGGGATATCCTTGATATCGACCGGCCGTCCGGCGGATACAGTCTCCAGCTTTGCTGGACCACCGGCTTCGTCGCCGGTTCTTCGGCAGCTGGAAAAACGTCATGCTGAAAACGGTCGCTTTCCCTTCGAAATCTGTCATTCTTTGCCATTCAGATACTCCTTCGCACATTCAAGCGCGACGATGACAAGACCCGTCGGGATCTGCCCTTCGAGCAGTTTCTCCGACGCCTCGCCGAACGGAACCTTTTGAGCTTCCACGAATTCGAATTCGTCATACGGCAGTTTCGACTCCGTAAGGCCGGTGGCGAGTACGACATGGTAACGGCTCGAGATATGATTGCTCGGATAAAACGTGCGGAGCAGTGTCAGGTGATCCGCTTTCACACCGACCTCTTCCTGCAATTCCCGGTTCGCCGTGTCCAGGATGTCCTGCTCGGTCGGATCGGATACCTCGACGAACCCGCTCGGAAGTTCCCATACGAAGTCCTTGCGGTTCAATCGCCATTCACGCTTGATACGGATGCACTTATCATCATCGAACGCGATCACCGCGACGACATCGTTTTGTTTCACGTAGGCCCACTCGGTTTCCTTTCCATCCGGAGTGCCGAGTCGCGCGCGCAGCACCGACAGCCGGTCCCTGAAACGATAGTCCTCCGTTTCCGAAATGACGGTGAATGGTTTCATACGTTCATGCACATCGTTAATCGGGCCCGCTTCACGCGAGAAAGTCCGCCACTGTCTTTTCCAGTTCTTCCTCAAAACAACGATCGAAGTCCGGGATGGAAGCCTCTAAAGCCGTTATGAACGCCTCCAGATTTCCGCCGTCCGACAGGAGCGCCCGCTTCACGTCCTCGACGTTTTCATCCGGAACCCGTAGCAGGATCCGCTTCAGCACGATGTCCGAAAAACGACCGGCCAGAACCAGCTGTTCCTCCTCGGGAAGCGACTCGATTCCCAGGAGGGCTACAATCCGATCCGATCCGCCGATCAAGAGGCCGAAGTTGAAGATGTCGGAACTATTCATATGATTTCCGTAATTTCGATCGTTTCGATTCGAAGTACGCCTGAACGGCCGGGTCCCTTTTGAGGAGCAGCGCCGACAATCCCCAGAGCACGCCACAACATGGCACGCAACCAGCGATGCCGAGCGCGGAAGATACCACGCGAATGCCGACAGGCTTTTTCGGGATCGGAATGCCCATGTCTTCCATCTTCGTGAGCAGCCTGTCGGCCGAAGACATGACGACCTTCGCGCCCTCGCTGACCTTGAGCCCCTTCGAATCCCCCCAATCTACCGCATCCGCTATCTTGACGAACAAATACTCGACGGTTGCATCTCCCTTTTCAAGAAGAAACGGGAGGAATTCCTTCCCGAATTTTTTGGAAACCTTCTGATCAAGTTCCTCACTCAGTCCGTCAACACGCTCCAACATCCGTCGCGTCGCGGCGACCTCATCGCTTTGGGGATGCTCCAATTCCGGTGAACCGTCACCGAATGCTTCCAACTTTAAAGAATCGCCCTCCTCCTCAGTTTTCAGTGTCGGCCTCCATTCTCCAAAACGCATACTTTTTTTTCGGTTCTTCCGTATGTCATCCATTATCACGCAGATGGACGGAATAGGCAAAAGGAGCAATCCTTTTCATGCTCATATCAATTGATCTCGATGTCGACATAGACGACCTGCGGGAACTTCTCGACGATCTTCTTCTCCACCTTGTCGATGTGGTTGCCGACCAATCGCGGGATCCGATCCGTCGTCCGGAACATCAGTCGCGCGAATTCCCCGAAGTCGTCCCGTATCGCGTCGTACTCCCGTTGCAGGTCGCCGGCCTCGTATATCTCCTCGTACAAGGGCGACCCATTCCATTCCACCGTCGTGAATATGCGGTATTTTCCGATGTCGATTGCGACGGATTTGAACTCAAGTACCTGTTCGATGCATGGATCCTTCAGCAGGCTCTTTATGATCTTCTGCGTAACCTCCCTGTTGAGCGGTTTTCCGATTATGTACTGATGGTTCTTCATTATCAACACGATCGCCAGGATGCCGAGTATCAGGCCGACGACGATCCCGCCCGCCGCGTCATAGCCGACATCGCCCGTGATATATGCCATCCATTGGGCGATGATGGCGATAAAGACGCCGAGTACCGCCGCCCCGTCCTCATAGATGACCGCGAGGAGCACCGGGTCGGCATCCCGGAACATCCTCTTCGACAATGCCTTGCCTTTCTGCATCTCCTTCAATGCCATAAGCAGGGTCGCGCCCTCGATGACGAACGCCACCATCAGTATCACGATGCTCACCATATTGAACGAGGCATGCGTCACATGTCTCGTCATCAGGGAATCGACGGAGTGATAGATGGTGATACCGGAACCGATGAAAAGAATCCCACAAGCCGATACGAGCGACCAGAAGAACCGCTCGATACCATACCCGTATCCGTGGACGTCATCGGCCGGCTTTTTCGAACGTTTGATCCCGATCAGCAAAAGGGACTGGTTGAGCGTGTCCGCGAAACTATGAGTCGCCTCCGCGAACATGCTCGCCGAACCGGTCGCGAAAAAGACCGCCGCTTTCATCACCGTCACGAACGTATTACCCAAGAGCGCCGCGGTCACCGATCCCTTGCCGTGTGTCTGATTATCCATCTTTGTTTATTCGCATGTTAGTACCGTTCTTCCTAGGATAAGAGAAAATCACCACGCCCACAAGGGGCTATGGTGATTATCCGAATGGATCGTAAAAAGAGGACAATGAAAACCTATCTGCCAACCCACCATTGCCGGAACTCGATCGCCCTGCCCCGACCGTCCAGCATAACGAAGTAGGCTCCTTTTGAGTCATGCGTGTTGCCCTGCACATCTTTGTAGGAAAATTCGTACGTCGCACTCCCCTCGTTCTCATGCTCTATGAGCGTGCGAATTTCAAGTTTGAGTATATCCTGGTCGGACACCCCTTTCCATGCATTCTTCACCTCATCCAAAGTAACGAGAGGCGGCCCGAAAGGATCCTCGTAGTACCGAAATTCCGAGGACAGCAAGGTCCCGATATTCTCGATGTCCTTGTTGATCCAAATATTCTTCAGAGACAAGAACCATCGTTCAACGGCGGAATTTGGCATATTTTTGATGGCTGGCAACGTCGTTCGCGAACGACGTGGCTGGGGAGGTAGGGATCGAACCTACGCATGGCGGGACCAGAACCCGCTGCCTTACCGCTTGGCTACTCCCCAAAGTTAAAATCGGGACTCCGTAGTCCTCGGATACGATATCATCCGGTCCGGAAAAAATCAAGGCTTGGAAAGGCTTCGCATATGCGACGAAGTGGCCCCGTATACTCAGGACCCCTATCAACTCCTTTTCCGACGAGTCTTCAGATCCGCAAGTATCGCCTGATGGCGATAAGGCTGGAAACCACGCCGAGCACGATGCCTGTGATGATCGTTCCCGGGGCGAAAATCCAGAAGAAGGAGAGATATACATGAAAGAAGGTCTTCCCGCCCAGGATCTCGGCCAGAAGCGGACCGGCGTTCTGTGAGAACGCGTATGCCGTGAGCGTCAGGAACAGGATGGTGACGGCGGCGGCGGTCAATCCGTAAAAGACGCCTTCGAAGAAAAGCGGCATGCGGATATAGAGGTTGGAAGCGCCCACAAGCCGCATCACCTCGAACTCCTGCCGGTGCGAATAGATCGTCAGGCGGATGGTATTGAACGTGATAAGGACCCCGATGAGGGTAAAGGCAATGCCGAGCGCGAGACCGATCGCCCGGGCACGGGTCGTCAGGTCGTTCAGGCCCTCGATCCGTTTGCGGTTCCGTTCGTAGTTCACCTGCTCGATGTCATCCTTGTAGGTCGAGCTTCGAAGCTGGGTGGCGATCAGGTCGTAATCCTTGGGGTTACCGGCACGGATGATGAGGGAAGACAGCAGCGGATTCTCTCCGATTTCCTCCACGGCGTCGGAAATCACGGGGTTGCCGTCGCGCATGAACTCTTCGAGGGCGGCCTCCTTGGAAACATAGACGACCGATGAGATTTCACGGTACTTCGTGAGCTCGTCACGGATCGCGATGATCCTGTCCTCGGAAACGTCCGGACGGAACGAGACGCTGATACTGATCTTTTCCTCCAGGTTGCGCACCGCGAGCCCGCCGGCGAAACCGATGAGCGCCGTCAGGCCGATGACGAACAGTGAAAGCGCCAACACGCTCACCGTCGCGAACGTCAGCCATCCGTTCCTGCGGAAATTGTCCACACCTTCACGGAATGTCCGCCAGAGTTTGATCGTTTTCATAGCTTGTTTGGTTCAGACGGTTTTCGTGGAGTGTTTCCGATCGGCGAACACATATTGTCCCTCCATGACGTCGCTTACGATCTTCCCGTCGTTGAGGGCTATCACCCGACGGCCGATCTTGTTCACCAGTGCCTGGTTGTGCGTCGCCAGTATGACCGTCGTCCCAAGTTGGTTGATTTCGAGCAGAAGGTCGATGATCCCTTCGGCGGATACCGGATCAAGATTACCGGTCGGTTCGTCCGCGATGATCATCTTCGGCTGCAGAATGAGTGCCCGTGCGATGGCTACACGCTGCTGTTCACCTCCGGAAAGCTGCTTGGGCAGATTGTTTGCCTTGTGTTCAAGCTCCACGATCTCGAGTATTTGCGGCACTTCGTCGAGTATTTCCTCGGTAGGCTTCCCATACACCTCGAGGGCATAGGCAATGTTTTCGAACGCGGTCTTCTGGGGCAACAGCTTGAAATCCTGGAAAACGGTCCCGATGTTGCGTCGGTAATACGGAAGGTGTTTGCGCTTGATTGCCGCGAGGTCCCGCCCATTGAAGTATACGGCTCCGGTGGTCGGCACCTCTTCGGAATAAATCAGCTTCAATAGTGTCGACTTTCCGGCTCCGCTCGCGCCGACGAGCGACACGAACTCACCGGGCAAGATCGACAGGTTGATATTCTCGAGAGCCGGATCTCCGTTGGAATACGCTTTTGAAACGGAATCGAAACGGATGATAGGCACGGCGGACTCTTCCTGCAGTTCCTCGGAATACGACACTTCGAAATCAGTCACGTCCTCCTCGCGCATCGGGTCGATCGTGGGCACGACTTTCTTTTTGGTGGCCTTTGCGATGTCCATATTCGTATTCCTTGTTTATCCTTTTGAAACGATTCCGGATTTGAGTGCCGCTTCTATGAACGGACCTATCCCCCCATCGAGCACTTTCGTCGTATCCGCCGTCTCCACTTTGGTCCGATGATCCTTTACGAGATTGTACGGGTGAAGCACGTAGGAACGTATCTGATTCCCCCACTCGGCACTCTTGTGTTCGCCCTTGAGGGCCTTCGTCTCCTGCTCACGCTCTTCGAGCTGACGTTTGTAGAGTTTTCCGATCAGGAGCTTCATGGCCTGCTCCCGGTTCTGGAGTTGGGAACGCTCGCTCTGCGAGCTGGCCACTATGCCGGTCGCGAGGTGTGTTATACGCACGGCGCTGTCGGTCTTGTTCACATGCTGCCCGCCGGCTCCGGATGCCCGGTACGTATCGATCCGCAACTCGTCCGGCTTTACGGCGACTTCCGCGGTATCCTCAAGCACCGGCAGTACCTCGACAAGCGCGAACGAAGTCTGACGAAGCTGATTGGCATTGAACGGCGACAACCGCACCAACCGATGCACCCCTGCCTCCGTCCTGAGATATCCGTACGCGTATTCCCCGGATACTTCTATCGTGACGCTCTTGATTCCCGCCTCCCCGCCCCGGGATTCGTCGATGACGTGAGCCTTGAAGCCGCTCTGTTCGGCATATCGCAGATACATCCGCAGAAGCATCTCTGCCCAGTCCTGCGCGTCGACGCCTCCCGCTCCCGCATGGATGGACACCAGCGCGTCGCCTCGATCATGCGCCCCCGAAAACAGCAGACGGAATTCCCATTCCCCCATTTCCTTCTCGAGCACGTCGACCTGACGGGAAATATCCTTCTCCTCATCCGCACCAAGGTCCCCCAGTCGCGACAACTCATCGAGATCGCGCAGTTCCGTTTCGATCCTTTCCAAAGAACCAAGCTCCCGATCGAGTGACTCGAGTTCTCGGAGCATTTTCCCCGCCTCAGCCGGGTCGTTCCAGAGATCCGCCCTCGAACTCTCCGCCCTCAGCTCCTGCCGCCTCCGTTCCTTCGTCGGCACGTCAAAGATATTCCCGCAGATGCGGGAGTTTCTCGCGTAACGCCTCGATAGTCTCTTTCAGTGCTTCCATAACGCTTTCAGTATACCATTTTTTGAAGAAAATGAAAGCGTAATCCGCACCGACGTTCCGGTTGCCAAGTTCGCAATATTCCGGTACTCTGGTTCCTAGAACCCGATCGGGCTTTCAATCGAAGGGTTTGCCGATGTAGCTCAGTTGGTAGAGCAACGCACTCGTAACGCGTAGGTCGCCGGTTCAAATCCGGCCATCGGCTCAGTGTCAGATAACAGAGAACGGTGAACGAGACGGGTAACGGTCGGAAGTCTGGAATGAATACGGCTATCAAAAAACGCCCCACGCGGGGGCGTTTTTTTGTGCGTCGCCAAAAATGAACGCTACTCCGCCAGTTTCGCATCGATGGAGGCCTTCAGGCTCTCGTACGGGACGGCGCCCGCGAAGAACTCGTCATTCACGAAGATGCCCGGCGTTCCGTCCACGCCGAAGGATGCCGCCTCCGCGGAATCCGCCGCTATCTTGTCGGAGAACTTCTTCGAATCGAGACAGGCGTTGAAATCGGCGGCCTTGATTCCAAGTACCCGCGCATAGTCCTTGAATTTCTGCACCCCCTGCGTCGCTCCCCATTCGGCCTGTTTGGCGAACAGCACGTCGGAATATGCCTGGAACTTGCCCTGCTCGTTCGCGCACTCGCTCGCAAGCGACGCGTTTTCGGCCTGCGCATGAAACGCGAGCGGAAGCTGCTTGTACACGAACTCGATTCTGTCGCCATATTCGGCAAGCATCTTCTTCACCGAAGGATGAAACGCCTTTGAATAGGGACACTGGAAATCAGAATATTCGATGACACGAACCTTCGCATCCTTTGACCCGACAACGATGGCACCATCCCCGACCTCGGGAGTCGAAAGGTATTTCCCGGGTGCGAGACCGAGGCGGGCCGTATCAAGTACGAAGGAACCGTCCTTCACTGTGAAAATCTCGGCGGCCGCGTTATAGAAATCGGTTCCAGCTACCGCATCGGAAAATATGAAAGCGGGAAGCGTCCGAATACCATACCGTTCAACCAGCACTTCCCCTTGCTCCGAGGACGCCTCCACCGGCTCTGCCTCCATGGTAGGGAGAATCCGACGGAACCATACCAACGCCTCGTCCGGCGAACATTTCTCGCAGGCCTCGTCGGTAATGACCGTGACGTCCACCTTCGGATCCGTGTAGGCGACCCAGGTCTTACCGGCCGCTTCGAGGATGTTGTTCTCCCGGACCGCACGCGGAGAATATCCCTCACGAGTCACCAGCTGTCCGATGTCAACGAAAAGGCTTCCCACGAACAGACCGACGATCAATATGAGTATCGCGGTCAAATTCTGGATCTTCATCTCCTTCTCGTCACGGATCGGAACGATTCCCGCTCCGCCCGTCACGATCTCTCCCGATTCGATGTCATTTCCGTACATATCGTTCCATTCGTTACTTATCCCCTCCTTCCTCCCGGATGTCTGCGTCCGTCTACTGACATTGTCCACCAGCCGGCACCGCCGTCGCATCCGCCTGATCCGACGTCATGGACGCGTTCTTCTCCGCGACCTTCCGTTGCAAAAGGTTCAGGTCGTATGCTCCCCCTTTACCCTTCACGGAATAATCCTGGTAGCCGATCGTCATGAATCCACCGGCGGCAGTCTTCACGCCGAAGCCGAGGACGACTCCGACAGCGAACAATACCAACAGACGTTCCTTCACCGTCATTCTACCGACGATCGAACACGCGTACCCGCGCGCTGAACAGACCGACGCCTTCACTTTTCCAAGCGAATCCTGCGCGATGGGTTCCGCCTTCGCTCGGAGCTTCGCGAGTATCTCTTTCGCGTTTCCAGTCATAGCGTCATGAATTACTTGTTTCGGCCCTGTATCATACCACGTCCCGTTCTTCGGCAACAATTGACAAAACGAGGGTTTTCGTCTATAATCAAAAATTATTGTTGTCTTAACTTCTAGAACACTAACGGAGAACGTGAATGCCAGAAATCGAAACCTGCAATAAGCCAGGCTGCCCCAACTTCGGTGGCCCAAAATGCCCAGGATGCGCTCTGTCCTCTGGACAAGGCTGCGGATCGTCAGAAGTATCAGACGGCACTCCGTTAAAGCCTCAGGCAGCAGAAACCTCTGACGGACAGGCAGTCACTGCGTAACGCCTGCCAAACGTCAACAAACGAAAGACAGACCTAACGGCCTGTCTTTCTCCATTTCAGCCGCTAAAGATACTTTCCGTACTTTTCCGGCGGATAGTAACAGTGCGGATTCGGAATCTCGTCAGGATCAAGACAACACTCCATATCCATGTGTTTCTTTTTATTTTTTTTGCTCTTTTCCGGATGATCGTTTTTCTTCGCACATACGAGTCGTCCGTTCACCTTCTTATACGAGTTCGGATATGGCGCGGAAATTACATGTCGGACAACCGTTGCGGGCTTGAATGGAACCGGAATCGTTCTTTTTTGTACCTCCTGTTCAGGTACGCCTGACGGAATTTCTGAAACAGGTTTTTCGATCTTGCCTGATACCTCATTCGGCTCCCCGGTACCCGTTTCCGTTTCTTCGCCACGTACGCTGCCGGACTCATGACACTGTTCCGAGGCAGACTTGCCGTCTTCTCCGATGTTCCACCCAGCCAGATCGCCGATGAAATAATAAAAACCAGCGGAAAGCTCGTTCTCATTCTTTGCGTGGATCGCTCCTGACGATTGCGTTTCATTTTCTGCAAAAACATATCCCGGAAGCGATACGAGAGCGAAAAAAGATGTGACGATGATAATCCGTAGTGCTTTCATGTTCTTATGAAACCGAGTCCCCCGTTGTTGCGCTCATTGTGTTCCTTTTCGCATAATTATTCAAATATGGACTTCTGGGAAGGCTCTCTCCCGTGCGCTACCCTTGACGGAATAGGCATGCTATGATAGTTTCGAAAGTCAATTTCTACCTTTACATCAACCAAAAAACCGAACCAGCCATGAAAAATCCGCAGCTTCCGCTGCCCTTGCAGCACGCGAGACACATCACGAACGGCCACTATGATCTTACGAAATTAGTGGCACATTTTTACCTCTTCGGAGGCAAACAATACTCCGAAATGGAGAGTAAGGAGATGACGGTTCGATTCCTCGAGATGGCACCGTGTACGGGCGACACGCTGTTCCGACTGTTCCAGGAAAGCGGAAAGTCATTCGAAGAATTTGTTGCTGAAGTCATCGCCGGGAAGTACTTCTTGCACGCGGTCGGCCAATCGATAGGGTCCTTCGTTGGCATCCAGATGCAACTGGCACGAATCGCTCTGAGGCACAGCGCTCAGATGGTGGGAACTATTTTTTCCATTTTAGACAGGAAAAGGCTTTCGCCTCCGATACACTCGGAGTAACGAACGGCAAAAGCAAACGGACTGCAGGTCAACCCTCGCAGTCCGTTCCGCTATCCGCTTTATCCGATGACATCGGAAATGGCGCCCAGCAGGTCCGCCCTACCTTCACCGGTCTTTGCCGAATACCGGATGACGCGGCAATCCGGGAACTCGCGCTCCGCTTCCCGTATATGGTTCGAAATATCGTTCCGACGTCCCTTGTCACTTTTATTCCCGAGAATCAGCACCGTGCGACCGGCGTCTTGCAGGACGGAAATCGTTTCCTTGTCCGCTTCCTGCAAACCGATCGCCGCATCGATCACTACGACCGCAAGGCGAAGCGTGACCTCGGGAGCGCCCGCAAACCAGGAGAGGTGCTTTGCAATCTTTTCCATGAACACCTTCGACAGCCGAGCATATCCGTATCCGGGAGTGTCCGCAAGGTACCAGGAATCGTCGACGGAAAAGTAGTTCACCTCGGTCGTGCGACCGGGACGCGAACTGGAACGGGCCATATCCTTTCGACGGACAAGCGCGTTGATGACACTCGACTTTCCCACGTTCGAGCGACCGAAAAAGGCGACCGTCGGCCGGTCGACCTCGGGAAGCCCCTCGGATCCCGTCACCCCCCGTAAGAATTTCACCTCCCGTATTTCCATAGAGTAAGAGTCTTTCCCTTGTATAGCACGCCGAAGCGGGAAGGGAAAGTGGGAGTCATACCATTTCTAAGAAACCGCCTTCCTGTCTCCGCAAGGATTTGCGTCTTCGGAAATCCGTGGCGGTCCAGGTCTGTGCTATAAATACTGGATTGCTACTCCGGCATACACGGGACAGACCGCCCGAGTACGGACTCGAACGACAGCTATAGAGGGAATGTATTATTTAGAAATGGTATTATTTTACGCTCGTCGGTCCACGATACGATTGACGGATTCCCCTTGATTCCCTATGATGCCGACCACAAGCAAAAGGGTTCGTTTTTGGCCTAAAATTAACAATGCGCAAGAGGAGGAGGAACGGCAATGAATCAGGAATACCAGGATGAAAAATCCAGACGTGCCTTTATTAAGGCGCTACAACTCACGGGGTTGCTGAATGGCGATAACCCGGGTTCCGTCCACACGCGACCCTACAAATACCGCGACGCTACCGGCAAGCTCATCGTCGAAGGATACTTCTACCCGTATCCGCGACATGGCCTGTGCCTGGTTGGGCTGGTCTTCGTGGAACCGGTTCGTGAATCGGATGGAGAAAAGGAACTCGGATTCCGGTTCGAAGTCCTGGAGTTCAAGGATTGGGAACTGTCACCGAATCCCATTCCGGACGCGTTCGTCTGGCTCCTGGGCGAATGTATCTGCACAAGCCTGAACTTGTTCAGGTCCGCATGCGTAACCGCGAAGCAGCTGCTCGCCCTCACGTCATGAAAACGCTTCGCAAAAGAAAGCCGCCCATAAGGACGGCTTTCAGTCTTTCTATACCAGATTTTTTGACTAACTTCCGCAATTGGCGTTCGACGCGCCGCTCCCCGCACCTTCACCGAATCCTGCAGCCGGCGCGGTCGTCGAAAGCGTCTTCGAACATTCCGCGGGCGCGTTGTCGAATCCGGAACAGATCGTCTTCAGGAGCGATGCCGGATCGCGCTGCGAATCGGCCGAGACGCCGTTGATTACGAGCGTCGGGGATCCGGCCACCGCATACTTGTCGTTGTCCGCCTTGTCGACGTTAAACGGGGGAAACGAGCCGGAATAGGTACTCTTGTCGTTGAAGTTCTTCGTGATGTCGAACTTCGTGTCCGTCGCCTTCATGCACGCGGCGTTCTTCGCGACATTTACGCCGGCCGTCTTCAGGCATGCCGCCTCGGTTCCCTGCCCCTTCTTCAGGAAACAGCCTAGATATGCATTGAGTCTCGAGGGCTCTTCAATCCGGATGCAGTACTGACGAAGGTTCTCGTCGAGCTCCTTCTTGTCATGCATCGCGTACGAGACGAACTCCAACGTGTAGTCTATCTTGTCGCCGAGTGTCTCAAGAACGGGCAGAATCCCCTTCTCGATCTGCGTTCCATACGGGCAATAACTCATGACGAACAGCTGCACCGTGGGCTTAGCCGACTTCGGAATATCCTGGGGCTGCGCCTTGGCAGCAGCCGCTTCGGCCGACTTCACCTCGGTGTCCATCCCGTTCGGAAAGAACTTCTTTCCATCGAGTGAAAGGTACATCGGGTAATCCTTCTTCTGAATGGTCACGGTCGCCTTGTAGACTCCCGCTTCCTCGGTAGCTGCGGAGACCATCACTTCGGCCGTCGCGGGAACACCGAGGCCGTCACGGACGAACGCTTCCATTTTCGCTTTCGCGGCCTCGGCCCCGATGACGGATTTCCCGGGGGTCAACCGTACTAAGCCGGTACGGGAAATGGCGACGAACGCCGCTCCCGACAACAAAAGCACGACGAGCGCGCCGATAAGTATACCCTTTTTCACATTTTTTTCTTACGTTGTTATTTCCGACCCGTCCAGTATATCAGAAGACCGTAAAATGAAGAATCCCTCTCTCTAGAAACCCTGTTAACGTCTGAGAATGAAATAATAATCACCATACCCTCCTCCGTCGGTTTCCGGCCATGTTTTATGTTCCTCGACCTTCCCAAAATATCGGCTGAAAACGGGCCGATTCTTCGCAACCGAGGTCTTGAACTCTACGGTATATATATCATTGCCGATCAGAGTCAGGGCCGCATCGATCACGTCATCGGTGCCGCCGTTTCTGATGGTCGCCGCCAGGTACTCATATCCGAGTTTCGCCGACGCCAGTTTTCGTTCGATCTCGTCCGCATAATCGTCGATATACGGGTCGGCGATGATCGCGAATCCGCCCTCCCCCACGAAGCCGGCGACCTTCCCGACGAACGCGTCCTGCATTTCATACGGCAGATGATGCAGGCCGGCGGTACAGAGAACGGCGTCGAATCGGCGATCATCCGTCCACTTCAGGACATCCGCCGCCTTGAACTCGATACTGTCATACCGTTCCATCGCGAAATCGATGAATTCGGATTCCATATCGACGCCGACGAACGAGATATCCGGACGCCTCTTCTTTAGTTCAGAAAGAAGATATCCGGTACCGCACAATAAATCCAACACCTTTCCTTCCTGCGGAACATCCTCCGCGATACGATCCATGATCTCGTGAATAAGGATGCCCCAAGGCATATACCTGAACTCCTTCTCGTACACTTCCGCGGTCGGTAGGTTTTGCATATTTATTTGAGCGTCAGGATAGCGATACTGACCAGTGCAAACCCTATACCCGTCAGGATTCTCGACGTCAGTACTTCATGGAAAACGAGCGGGCCGGAAATCACGCCGATCAGTAGGGCGCCTACGGTATACAGCGCGATGGCGACGGATGCCGGAGCTTTGAATTTGAAGGCGTACAGGAAAAAAATCATGCCCATGACGAACACAAGGCCTGCAATGACCGCTATCATCGCGCCCTTTATCGTAAGCAGCGCCTCATCGTTCGCTCTCTGATACCATATGAAGAACACTCCTACGACCACCTGTACGACACCGATCAGGAACAACGCCCATGACTGGCTGATGTGTGGCTCGGCCAATTTCAACAGCACGTTGTAACTCCCCCACGTCAGGATAGTCAGAAACACGAACAATAGCCACAGCATAGCGTTTGCATGTCGTTACACATCGACCGATAACCCGTCCTTCCGCACCAGTCCATCGAAAGCGATCTTCCGATAATCATTCACGTTCATGCCGTACAGCTGATACACCTGGTTCACCGAACAGATCTTCCGGTCTTCCTTTCGGAGTCCCAAAGCCTCCGTCGCGATATCGATGTCGTCCCACGACGGCGCTTCGATCTCGAGCATGGTCGGTATCCCCGGCCACGTATCGATATCGAACTCGGTCTCCCCTTTCCGCCATCGTGTCCTTTTCTTCTCTCCCTCGTGTTTCTCGATGAGTCCTATCTTGGCAAGAAATGCCTTCGTCATATAGTAATCGTCCACGACCAATTCGATCTCTTCCATTCCCTCGTCGTTCGTACTGCCATCCTGAGAGGTGACCCCAAGACGCTTCTTGTATGCCAGGACTATCTCGTCCCCTTCGTCACGAAGACGTATCCACGCATTGTCGCTGTTCAGCCGATAATCGGGATAATCGAAAGCGGTATGACGATACAGGATATCGCCCACCTTCTCCGCCCCGATTCCCGCCAACCGACGCTCAATGTCGTCTTGGTCGATCTCGAGAAACACCACTTCTATCTCCTCGTTGTTCACGGTACTCATATCGGTGCGATCAACCGTTTATCGTTAACCACTTCCCTTCACCGACGACGGAAACGTCCCCGTCGACGATTCGCAGGGCGCACGCATCATCCACTGCGTACGTCACCCCTGCCACCCCGCTTACCACCTCGCGTATTTGTTCTTCCGTCGCGGTCGGAAAGAAAGATGCGTTCAAATGCGGAAGGAACTGCAGGTCTACAAATCCGAGTGCGGGTATGTCCGCAGTCTGATCGAACCCTTCCGCGTAAATCTCGTGGCTTACCCGAAGATTCAACGACGTGTTCGTTATCATGCTTCCCGCACTGACTCCGACATATACCTTGTTCGTGAGCAGCCCCGACAGTTCGGCGCCCAGGCCGGATTGACGCACCCACTTCAGGAGATGGTACGTATCACCTCCTTCGAAATACAGGATATCCGCCGCTTCCACCCTCGGAAGCCACACATCCTTGTCGATTGCCGATATGTCGGCGATGTCGATGATCTTGAAGCCGATCCTCTTCAGCCTCACCAGATCGTCGATGAGCCAACTCTTATCCCCGGGTTCGACGTTCGAGGCGGTGGGAACGAACACGAGTGACGTCTCATCGGCCGGCTTTCCGACCAATCCGAGCAAAGCCTGTTCGATCGACTCGTTCGTGATTCCACCGGATGTGAGCAACAGTTTCATAGTACCGTTTGTCTTTCGTCCTTATTCCTCACCGAAACCGATCCGAGTCTTCGGAGCATCAGACGGCGAAACCTCGCCGAAACCGGACTCGTACTTTTTCAGGTTCTCCTGCATGGCAAGAAGAATGCGCTTGAAATGTCCCGGACTCACGATGATTCTGGCATTCAACGTGCCCGAGGGAGGAAAGACGTTCAGGAAGTCGATCACAAACTCCTCTTTCGTATGCATGACCTGCATCGTGTTCGCATATTCCCCCTTCAGCCTTTCGTCGCTTGCTTTGATCTGGATCTGCTGCGGCGAGGGTTGGTTCATGGTCATATTTCGTGTCCTATCGATTTCACCCCGTACATACTATCACGAAACGCAACTAAATCGGATACTCTTTCAGAAAGGATTGCTGTGCAATATCCTTCTGAGAAATCTTGACAGACCGTGGCTTTAGTTCAGCGAAAGCCTTTCACAATATTATCCAGGAACATAGCAATGAGCACACCTGCAGACGCGGCTTGCCCGCAAACCATTTCCGAGCCTACCAACTGGCTTGGCACAGTAATAACGCATCTCAAAAACATCCTGTTCGCACCAATCGAATTCGGCATGGGTATCGTCGAAGGCGTGGCTGATACGCTCAGCCTCGTCGGCCACGGCATCCAGATCGCTGAAACAGCGGTCATCAGTGCAGCCGGAAATGTTCTTGAAAAGGTCGTCGAGACGATGGAGTCCGCCCTCGACGCATGTCTGGAATGGATTCCGGACATCCTCGCCGACACGATCGGCGATGCGGCCGCAGAAGCATTCGAATTCGTCTTCGTGCTTCTCGGGATCGAGATCCCGTCATTCGGGTGTTACGGCATGTAACCTGCGGCTCCTATCGAGCAAAATCAAAAGCGGACAGACACAACATCTGACCGCTTTTGAACTTTCTGCACACTTTTCGTCAAATGTCCGGTTAAGCCGCGAAAAATCATCCCCTGCAGCTATCCCGCCCAATAATTGTTGACGAACAGGATGATATCCAGGGCGAGGAACAGCGTCGATGCGAGGATCCATCCCATTCTCGCGTATCGGTCTTTCACGCCCGCAAGCAGGATGAACAGCGGGAACATCACGAGACTGTATCGCCCTACGCTCATAAGCGTCCCCGACGTGAATGCAGCGATAAGCGTGGTCGACATGAAAATCGCGTAGAGGGGTGAAAGCTTCCGCCATACCGCGACGACGGCCGAGATGATGAATACGGCGAGGAAGATATCGATACACATGTTCGTGATCGACGGATGTGAAAACGTCGAGAAGTGTTCCCAGTTGATCGAAAACGAGCGGCCCCAATTGCTTTGGATCTTGAAGAACAGAAGCGGGTCGCCGAACTTCCAATAGTCATACCCGAGGAACAGGAAGCTGCCGATCGGCGCGAAAACGACCGGGTACAGTTTCCACCACGTCTTCGGAGCCAGCATATTCTTCCATCCGTTTTCCTCGACGATCTTCCACAGGATCGGCAATGCCAGAAACACACCGTTGCTGTGCGTCAGCGCCCCGAGGAACGCGAACAGTCCCGCAAGCCGATACTCCTTTCTGAATGCGTAATAGAAGGCCGTGATCGTCATGAACAGGAAGATCGACTCGGTATAGATCACGTTGAAGAAGAACGCCGTCGGGAAAACGAGCATCAGCACGATCGGCAGTTCCGGATCGATATCCGGATGGAACTCCTTCACGTACCGGTACAGATAGACACACGACGCGACAAGAAAAGCCATGCTCAACAGCCATCCGGCAAGGACGTAGTTCCCGAAAAGGACGGTGCCGACGACGAGAATGAGCGCGGGGTACATCGGAAAGAAAACGACGTTCGCCAAGGTGTTATCCGTCTTCAGGTAATACCCGTTGTGAACGATATCGAGATACCAATACGAATCCCATCGGTTATGCATGTCCACGAGATCGGACGACGTCGGTACCCGAAAATTTTCCGGCAAGATCCACTTGTACGACGTATCCGGGGTCAGATTGAACCGGTTCAGCGCGGCATACCCGAACAGGTTGACCACGAACAGCCATCCGACCACCATCAGGATGATCTTCTTCATAGGAAATGAAAACGAATACGTATGGATAGCCAAAGCGGCCTGGCAGGATTATATCATGCAACAACCGAACGCAGATATGCGACGGCAGCATGTCGTATCCGCGAACAACGCCTCACAAGCGCTTCCTGACGGACACTTGAAACAGGCCTACGGTCGGAGGCCTTCGGAACACCGCCGAACTTCGACCCGGATATCCCTTTTCATACCGATGGGGTCTTCTCCGGCTCCGTTCCCCACAGGTCCATCTTCTCATCGGTGACGGGTCTGGCTTCGGCGGGCCCCATATTCGCGTAGGCGGCGATCGCCAGGATGATCGTGAACAGGAACGGGACATTGAGAATCGGAAATGCCGACCGAAGCAGGCCGTATGCTACCGGAAGCGTGATGAGGAACAATCCCAGCCGATACGAGACGGAGTACGACAGATCGATCTTCCGCACCTTGCCGACGATCATGATAACCAGTGTGCCGAAGAGCATGTATGCGAGATACCCGATGGAAAACGCCACGAACAGCACCAACGGAAGCAATGCGAATCCTATGATGATCATCGGCATCAGCATCTCCGCGATCCGATCGACAAAACCGGTCACCGCCGCCGCATCGAGCGTAAACGGATCCCTCTTCCAATCCTCGAACGTATGCACCTGGATTCCTTTCGAATCCTTCGTCCATATGGCGTCCCTGGCAAGTATCGCCGCCGCATGATACCGATCGAGATCCTGCGGAACCACCGTATGGGTCGTATCGATGACCAGAAGATTCTGCGGTGTCCGATCGTCGGACGAGGACGCTCCAGACGCGGCCGGCATCGGAATGAAATACGGCTCTTCGACATTGGACGTCACATGTCCGTCCCGATACTGGAGCGCAAGCTCGTCGGGGTACGCCGAAAGCACGGTCGTGCGGAGCTTCTCGATACCGCCTGTCGACGACAGCCACGGAAAGAACGACGCCGCCGACATGATCGTCACCACGATGGCTACGAGCGCTACGACACTCGAAAAGTATCGCATCGCGGACGGTCCGGCACCCGAAAGCACCAGCCTGTAAAAGGCCGGGTTATAGACGCTGCCACGCACCGTCTGAAGGAATTTCATACGAAAGCATTTGAAACATTACGGATGTCAATCAAAGTGTACGCTTTTCGCCTTTTCATGTGAAGAGTGTCTCCAATTCTGATTCATTCCAACGTGGCCAAACCAAGCTGTTTCTCGACCGGCGGATCGGAAAAATAGACGCGGACGTCGGCGCCAGATTCCATAAGTTCGATCATCTCGCAATCGGCCCGCGGGATAATCGTGAATCCGGGCGTACCCATGACAGCTATTCTGAACTTCTGATAATCCGGAACATTGAAGTCGGCATCGCCACGTTCGGTACGGGTCTCGTCCGGAATCCGGATTTTCAGGACCCGAAGCGATCCTGCCACGGTCGGCATCGGCTGTACCAAAAATACGGATCCAGTCGGCGTCGACTTGATTTCCTGACCCATCGACTCGGCGGCTTTCCTCAACTCGGCATACTCCGCATCTCCGTGCGCGAAAACACACGCGTACCCGACCGTCACGTCCCGCAGATCGGTGTACGCGTCCTTCAGCCGTACGGCGTCTTTTACGATTTCCTGAACAAGCGATATCAGATCGTTTTGCGTCATACTTTTACTTCGAAGTACTTCATTACAAGTATACTCCCCCTTGATACCTGCCAAAATACGGTTCTGCAAAAAATCTATGCCACAAAATCTCGATATCGATTTGCGCCTTTTCTCAGCCATATTCCGACGATGATTGACATCAGTCGTTAATAGTGCTATAATAGCATTTGTATTTAATTAACAATTCAAACCAGGGCATCTGCCCGCCATCCATGAGGCATATCATGAAAAGAACTTTTCTTGCCGCGCTTCTTGCGCTCTTCATTTCCGTATCATTTTCGCTCACAGCAGCGGCGACCGAGTACTTCCATGCAGACCCGAAAGCGCGGCTGTATAACGAAATGTCGTCGTTTCAGGTGATGAGGAACGACCTCGTCCTTGAAAAAATGAATAAGAGGTCTACAAGCTACGGATTCGCGATTATTTTATCCGATCGCAAGCTCGCGCCATTAGAATACGAAAAAATATATTGCCAGCTCAAGACGGGTAACGCCGGCAAAAGGATTGGCTACTACGTTATTTTCGTAGGACCAGACATGCGGGCGTCATATGTATGTTCAAACCGCAGCGCAGGTCGCTTGGCAGAAAGTATCATCGAACGGTCAACGTACAACGACAAAGTACTGGCCGGCCCACTGGTTTACAGCACCGTCGAAACAATGAAGCATCATTGATCGACAAAACAACCCGGATCTTCTTCATGAAGCTCCGGGTTTGTTCGTTCTTCACATATTACTTGAGCATTTCTCAAGATTCTTTTCCCTGTCATTCCAGCCTCCGCCCGGCATTCGCGGAACAAGTGCCGGAATCCAAAACGGCATATTTCCTAGATCCCGGGTCAACCAGTATACGCTGGTCAGGAGACCGGGATAACAAAACCGTGCTTGTCGTATTTTTGAGATAGGCTCTAATTCATCCGAACATGCGTATCATCGCAACACTACTCTGTCTCCGCGAGTCCCGCTCTTTGCAAAGCGCGGGGCGTGGCGGTCCAGAAATATGCCCCCGTATCCGATTCCTAATGGATACGAATGGATTGCCACGACACACCTATGAACATATGTATGTCTCGCAAAGACCGATTGCCCCGGATCCGCCTGAAATGGCATTGAGACGTCAGCTCTTCTTGCCCGTCGCGATTTCGAACGCCCTGCGATTCAAAACGTTATTGACCAGCGTTTCGGGATAACCGGAATAGATGCTTCGATCCGGAATATCCGACTTCAGACCGTCTGGACACACGTCCGCGATCTCGGTGATGCCGAGCAGTTCCCGAACTCCGTCATCACTGTACGCCACTCCCCCGCAGATCTTCAACGGATCTATGCCGACGTCCTTCATGCGTTTGAACATTTTTTCGATGATTTCATCAAGCGCCTCATCGACAGAACCACCGTCGCCGCATTTCCACGACGTCACGGTTTCGGTCGTAATGCGATCGGTATCGATATCCATCCCCTCGATCAGTCCATAAAGTCGTTGCGGTCGCGCGATAATCCTGTCGCGATAATTTTCCGAGGATTCGGAATTCGGAAAGCGGACATCGAGGCTCGTAACCGCGTGTATGCCGGACGCGAAATCCTTTTTCGAATTTTCTTCACGCTTGTCTGCATTGTCCCCTTCCGGCACTCCCGACATCTTCGCGTGCACTCGGAAATTCGCGTGGTTCGCAAGCACACCTAGAAAAAGTCGTTTCGTCGTCTCTTTCGCCTCTGTAATATTCTTCGGTTTCCGGATACTTGCTCCGGGCCACGATTCGACGTTCTCCGGATGCGCCGGGTCCGTACACTCGGGATACCAGACGACCAACGTATCGAACGCGAAGACGATCGCTTCAGGAGGGATGGTTTCCGGCGACGCGCCTTTGGCGACCGCACATGCTTCCGCGAGTCGTGAATCGGCGGACGTCGTTTCAAACACGTTCTCCTCGACCAAATCGGGAGAAACCATCACCCGTATATTGTCCGGATTGAAGCCGGCCTTTTCGATCAGTCCGTTCTTGCGTATCGGCGAGGACGACTTCAGGATTACCGGCGTCCGTTCCCGCCAAACGCGAAGCAGCTCCAGCGCCCGCTCCGATTCGGGGGTCCTAGCCGGAACATTCTGATGATTATCCGGCGATTCCATGCTCATAGGTCTCCTTCAAAAAAATCAGGCTTCGTTTCTTGTTTCCAGTATATCAAATATCCGCACTAAAAAAGTCTGTCAGACACGACTTTCGTTATCCTGTTCACATGCGATCCGAACGGCAAGCCCGTGCTGCCATGTTGGAAAATATATAGAGGGAGCGTCTGGTAGACAGCTCCCCCTATACCCGGATCAACCTTTGGTGATCCGGTTTCCTCTGAAGTGATACGTACGACACGAAATCAGATTGTCGTCCGTCGTCAATTTCACTTCGATTTTCCCTCCACGTCCGATGTCGACATAGATCACGTGGACCCCCTTGCCAAGGTTAATCGATGCCACGTGTTCGAGTCTCCTGCCGGGATACCCTATCACCGCCGCCATCTGCAAGACAGACCCCGATCCTCCGAAAGAATGCACCAGTACGACGATGGCATCGGGAATTCCGTCCCCGTTCAGGTCCCCCACGACGTGGCCCGTCATCTTCAGGGTCTCGGCGTATATGCCCGCATCGCTTGCATACTCCCCGCCTCGCAGCTGGCAGTACTTCCGGCCCAGCTGTGATCGCGTATTCCACTCGATGGGCCGGTAGGCCATATTCCCGAGATACGCTTCGTTGTTGTTCTCGGCATTTACTGCGATATTTCCGAAAAGAACGACGGATATCGCAAAGCACACTGCAACCATCTTTTTAATCATGGTTCACTCCATTGTTGTTAAGTTTCTGAAAGCGTGCGGACGACATCCGTATCCTGTCCGCTGTTCGTCATCTTCCTTATAGCCGATTTCCGCTTCGAAGTCAAAACGAAAATAGCCCATAAATAGGGCATAATGTCCACTCCAAACGCCGATGGAACGCTATTAAACCTTTCGAAAATGTGAACGGAAATCGCTTTGCGACCTGACCCATCTTTTTCCGGCCGGATACGAACCGGCCTCCAGCTGCGTATATGTGACGAACGGTTCTGGGACAGCACCGTCCTCGTACCCCGTCACGTCGTGAACAAACATACCTAACATACGTCGCTTCCACGCGCTCGACAATCGCACTGCTTTTCTTTCAGCATCCGTATCTGTTCCTCGGGAGTGTCCCGAAAGACGTCCTGCATTTCGGAACCGAAAGCCAGGCGCTCATCAAGCGGCGTCCGGTGATCGTAGCCCCGCCGAGCGAACTCACGAACCAGCTCCTCGTGTCGGGCATACAGCGCTTTCGTTTTTCCGACCCATCGAAGTGTCTCAGGGTGTCGCGAATACCCGCCCGTTCCGCCATGAACGGTCAGGATATTCCAAAGTCCGTGCAACTCCCTATGTTCGGCCAGGAGATGCTTCCGGCACAGATATTTCGGCTCTACGTCCCAGATACGCATATTGCGACCCCATTTTTCGTAACACGATAGTATCATTTTTGGCTCAAAAAGGACATGTCTAATGAATTTTTATTTCGGTGTTCTAGGCACACACGCCTTCGCGACACGCGTCGATGACATTTTCGATAACCAGTCCGATCCTATCAAGAAATGTCTCTCTATCAGATCCGACCAAGAATACCTTCGTACGTACGCATTCGGAAAGCGAATTCCGCGGGATCCGTTTCACCGATCTGCGAACCGAGCGCATCCGCCATCGACAACAGGATGATTTCCACGAACACATCCCCGTATTGCTCCCTGATTTCCGCAATTTGCTCCTCCAACCGGTCGTTCCCAGGGTCTACGATGGAGAACGTCGCTCCGTGATTTTGGATGAGCGCGACCACATGGTCGCGTTCATCTTCCGTAAGACCCAGCCGGGCGAGGATCGGCACCGCCTGTTTTGCACCCACCGATTCATGATCGGGGGCATTCGTGAAGCCGTCCACGACACAAAGCGTATCCTTCTTGCCCAGATCGTGGAACAGCAATGCCAGATACAGCAGGTCTTTTCGGGAATAACGACCGACCACCTGACCGAGGTATGTATGTACCGTTTCTCCGGCCTTCTCCAAGACATCGTCCAGACCGTCCATCGCCCGCAGGGTGTGGTCGAATACCGAATCGTTCTTATGCCAACGGCGGCTGTTCTCGACGACCTCCTTCAGCGCATACACTTCGGGAATCAAACCCGACCATTTCCCCGCCCTGATCTCATCGGCAATTGTCGGAAGTTCCTGGGTCATATATGGTTTAGCATCAATTTCTAGGCACTGATGTATATTCTTAACAGCAGCCATTTTTCTGTCTCATACTTTATAAGCAATCGGTTATTCCTTCGTGCCGCAGCGAAGCGGCAGTACCGCATCCGGCATAGCTTTTTCCAAGAAATCCAGATGTCCGCATCCCGTAAGAACAAGCACGGCGGAGGCGTCTCCGATCGAATCCCTGATTTTTTTGAGCATCAACGCCTCACGCTCCGCCTCCAGTTCGGGGTCGATCGAATTGGAAAGCTCCGGGATATCGAGCAACCTATCGATCTCCGGACGATTGAAATCCTTCCAGTCATGCTTCGCGATTATCTCGCCCTGCTTTCGCACTATCTCGTCGTTCCTCTCCTTCGAGAATCCACCACGGAACGTGTCTATTTTCGAATCGAATCCCTTCACGGAAACACCGTTTTCGACCGCCCAACGGCATGCGAAGACCATCTCCGGAGGATAGCCGGCGATATTTCCACTTTCCATGTCTTCCTGCGCCATCTCCACCAGTACCAAATCCGGATGATATCGCTCGATGATCGCACGAAGTTCCGCCTCCGGTGTGAACCCCGCATGAAGCGTACCGATGATGGTGATAGTTTGTTTCATAGTAAATAGCAGATTATCACTCCCGCGTCGGATTAAACAGTTTCACGAACTCCCTCACGTGCGGGAGGAGGTTCTCCTTCGACGCCTCTACCGCCGTGAAAAACCGAATTTCCACGCATTCGTCCGACGGTACGAAATCCAGATTCGCGACCCGTACCTCGTAGATGATGTTCGCGATCCAGCCTTGGCCGTCCCTCCGCGGGGCCGTCAGAAAATACTTCGGCCTCTCGGCGATGTGGACCACCTCGAGCCCCATTTCTTCTTGTATCTCACGGGCAAGACACTGCTGCGGACTCTCGCCGAAATCCAAGCCTCCTCCAGGAAGTTCCCACACACCTTTCTTTTCGAGCATGAGCAAGAACCGCCCCCCTTCATCGAGAATCATAGCCTTGGCACTCGTCCTATAGAAACAATCGGAAAGCATCCCGGTTTCTTCGGTCATAATAGATAGACAGCGTTATGGTCTGATGATTTCACCCAAAGACCAGAGGGCGGAGTCGAGCAGCTTTGTATTAAATCTTTTTCGACATTTTTTCGTGAGTCTTCGTAAAAAAATGTTCAATAAATGTATCCGGCTTTTGGCTCTGCTCTTTTTCAGGTGACATGAGCGGACGGCCGTCACTTCGCGTCACCCGGTGCATATATTGTAACACCAACTGACGACCGCATTATTATGTTACGTTTTTTCGATAGCATTTCCAATCGAAAGGGTCCAATCGAAAGGGACATATCCCTCGTCGCGGTCGTTCTTCTAGCCGGAAAGAATAACATCAAGCGCATTCCCCGCTTCGATTCATTCGTATCGGTGAGATTCTCTATGCAGTATTTTGAAAAAAGGTACCTGACACCTTTACCGGCTATAATATACCGGCTCTGATGAGGGCGTCTTCTAAGTATTCTCCCGGTTGCATGATGAGCTTTTCGTTCGGCTGGTTTACGAAATCTTCGAAATCGCTCTGAATGTTTGTCTCGATTCTTTTTACAAATTCTTCATTCGCACCTCTCTTTCTTGCCCGTTGAATATACTCTTCCTTGCACGTCGGATCCGGATACGCCAATACGAATTTTATGCCATAGTCCCGCATCTCTGAGAAAGGCATACATGGTGCGATAAGAATAATGTCATATTTTCCGTTTTTTACTTCTGTAAGAATCGCATCATAATAATTTCTTGGCCAAGCGGGATTAATTTCCCTTTTTGTCGATTTCAGGCTTTCCTTGTTCACAACGGCCTTTTGTTCGTCCGTCAAAATATACTTGTAGTCGCCGCTCGGTAGCTCAATTATATTCGTATATTTCTTCGTCAAATATGATTTTCCTGCACAAATCCACGCGCTTATTACGAGTGTTTCCTTTTTCGCTAATTTTTTTTCCATAAATTTGAAATATTCATTTCTGCTTCAATACGATAATTACATATTATTTATTTTTCTGGCTCTTGTTCCCGATTAGCAAAGGCGGAGGGTAAATCCCTCCGCCCTTCGTTCCTTACTTCTTTTCCTCACTCACCGGAGTACCGTCGTCCACTTTGGCGTCCTTCACTTGTGTTACCGGCGCATCAGATACGGGTGCCGTCGGCGACGCGGCGACCGGCTCAGCTGGGGCACTTGGCGCGGCGGTGGTTCCTTTCAAATCCTCATAGAACTTGGCGACGCTGACCTGAATATACGGGATAAGCCAGATAAAACCGATACCCGCGGTCAAAACGCACAGGATCGCCCAACCAAGGAATCGTAACTGGAGACCGAAGAACTTCCCCTTGTTGCCCTGCATCATTTCTTTGCTCCGCTTGAGCGCGTCGGAAGGCGAAACCGTCGGATTGTCCGCGATGATGAAATAGGTCATCGAATACGAAATCGCCGCGATGATTCCCGGGACGATAAGCAGAAGCGACCAGAGAAGTATGAAGACGAGCATCAGGAGATAGGCGACGAAATACGTCGCGAACGATTTGAAGCCGTCAAAGAGCTGCTCGAACTTCGCCTCCTGATTCCGTACGAGTGCCAATGTGAATATCGCCATTCCCCCGGCGAGCGGACCGGACACAAGCATAGCTACGAGCGGGCCGACCTGCTTGATGCTTTGCAGGCCCCCGGTGATGATGCAATAGACGATAGTGACCCCGATAGCCAATCCCCACTTTCCCTTCAATGACTCCCGAGCTGACCGCATGAGCTCCACATTTGCCGTTTGCATATGCTTCTCTTATACCATTTCCATGGATCCGTTCCATCCGTCTCCGCGAGTCCTGCCCTTCGCAAAGGGCGGGCCGTGGCGGTCCATGCCCGATTCTTGAGCCCTGGATTGCCACGGACGAATACGTCCTCGCAAAGACGGACTCATCGGGAACGTGTTTTGGAAATGGCAGTACTGGTTATGACCATCACATTTACGCTGAAATCATAGCATTTTGCAGCGAATACACAAGAACCGAACCTGAATACCGCGTCCCTTCCCGTCATGGCGCATTCTGGCGCGAGTCGAGGGCAGATGACGCGAGGGCCCGTTATCCGAATCCCGGTATTGAACCGAAAGGACGTTTTCCTTGGTCTCATGCCTTCTGGTTGGTTCCGATCGGACATTCGGAGCGCGAAACCGTGGCATTGACACGAAAGAGGCGATACTGTTAGCTTGTACCCGGCACTCGTTCCTCAAAAACCGCAACCCAAGACCACCATGATCCATATCGATCCGAATAACTGGCCGCGCGCACGGGCAAACTTCGAAAAACTGCTCTCATCGCAGTTTCACGGATATGCCGGAATCGACCGTAAGGCGATATCGCTTCGCACCTGCGACGGTATCACGTTTCATGCTTCATACCACGACCGGAACGACTATTCCGCGAAAGCGACGGTGCACGTGAAACCGAACGGCTGGGCGTACGGAAGCATAACCGGCGCGTCGGCTCCCGACGCTCGTCTCGGTGGCATCTTCCGATACTCATACGGAAGCGCGTGTCGGGACGTGACCGTCCTTTCGGAAAGCCGTTTTCCGTGGTTCGACCTCTCAGTCGCCGCAACGGGCTCGTTTACCTGCCTGCTGATCGAGAGCATCGGAAACGTGCTGGAAGCACTGAACCGCGCCGTCTTTCCTGCCCGCAACAATGTATCCGCTTAAGAGACAATACAGCCTCGACCGCAATGTTCGAGGCTTTGTCATATACGCACCAATATCGCCGCCAGTCATTCGACGCATCACGTTAGGCCGTCGCCCGATCGCCGGGGATGCCCTCGGAAGGCTGAAAACGTTCCCATACCGGTGTATACTGTGACTATGGAACGATTCCCTTTCCCGAGCATCGAGCATATCCCCACGACATCCGAGCGCGTCACCGGCCATTCGCGCGAATTTGATCGTGAGTCGGAGTCAAAACGGAAATTCCCATCGGAACAGATCCGCTCGAACATGGAGACGCGGCATTGGAAGATCGGGGCATCCGACATCAACGCCATCGGAACGATGCACGTTCCCGAAACGTTCCTGGAATTCCGAAGCGAGATCGAATCCGCGATTCGCGAAAGCGATATCGTCGTCGTCGAATACGCGCCCGAGGCCCAAGGAATGTACGATCGAGATACGGCGTCGCACCTCTCAGCCATTCCGTCTCCGTCCAATCCCGCATACAATCTCGAACAGGTCCGGCAGACCGCCATCGGCCACGAACGGGAATGGAACATCGGCATCTTTCATCATGAGCTCGAGCTGCTGGCCGCCAAATACGGCAAGGATCTCGCCTGTGCCGACCTGAATTATTCAATGGATCCAGAGGAATATCTGAAAGAAAGCGAGATGGACCAGCAGGCCGTCGAAGAGGACGCCGCCGAGTCCGCCAAACTGAAACGGCTCGGACTTTACGGCGCAGCCGCGGCAGCAGGAGCTACCGCCCTCGGCATGGGAAAGAAGACGGAAGCCGCATCGAACATGTCTCGGCGGAATTTTCTCCGCCTCGGCCTTCTTGCCGGTGCCGGACTCATATTCGGTGTCACCCCGAAGCTGACGGAAACGCCCAAACGTTCCGAACGGACGGACGACGGACCGACTCCGGAATCGATTTCGGAGGAGATGCGATGGAACGCCCTGAGGGACGCACATATCGCGGACGCACTTCACCGCCTTGCCGATGCCGGCTACAAGAAGATTACGCTCATCTACGGGACCGCCCACATCAAATTCATCGAACAAAATCTATTGCAGCGTGAACGGAGCAAAAACGTGATGAAGGCCGGGGAATCGCTGGTCAAAAAGAGGAATCCGGACTCCTTCCGCGTCTACGAACTCGAAGACGGACCCAACGATTCCGAAAAATTCGTCGCCGATCCGCACAAGGTCTGGCGACGGAAACGGGTTCCCTGACCGCTCATCCAGCCAGAAAAGTGGTCTCGTATGCTCCGTAGAAAAGTGCCGTCCTGGGATTGTCATTCCGGCCTCCGCCCGAGCATGCGCCGGGCAAGAGCTGAAATCTATGCCTTGGATCCCGGGTCAAGCCCGGGATGACGGTTCGGAAAAATTGAAACGCAGAGATGATTTCTACAGGGCAGGTAAGGTACCTTTTTTGGGTCTTCCCCTCTTCCTAAAGGTCGATTCGAGGTCGAGAGCGGAAACCGTTCGCATGATCCACTCATTTTTCTCCGAAGGTTGCCTCGCGATTTGCACTTTTTGAGATGATTTATCAGTTTACTCTCAAAAATGGTACTTATTTTATTGCCGGAATAATAACTTTAGCGTGCGCTCCATCAAGTCATTCAAATCACCCGTATTTTCGACGACATCGATAGCGAGACGATCAGCTTCCGCAATAAGAAATTCCTGTATGATTCTCGCATTCTCAAACTGACCATGCAAGAAGGACTTCTCGGTGCGATGAACCAAAAACCGTTCACGATGTAAGCTTTCGGACGGGATGGTCAATAATAACATCCGGCCACTCGACATCAACCTGACCGGGTCAAGAAACGAAGCCTCAATGATTGCATCTTCCCGCAAAGATACTTCACGCTCCACAAAATCGCCGAGCGCCCTTCGAACTTCCAGCAGTCCGTTTATGACGTTTTCCGGTGTTCGTTCTCCGATTGCCTTATACGCTTCTGTCGTCGGCAGGAAATAGAATGGGTCGGAGTCGGAGGTCTTTCCAGCCTGCGCTGCTGCGCGTACCGTATCAGCCTCATAACAAGCCCTGCCCAAGGACTCTCCCAGCAACTTGGAAAGCGTCGTCTTCCCGGATCCCGGAACACCGTAAATGTAGATATTCATATCTTTGACTAAAAAAATTGACCATCACGCATTTCCGCATACGACAATATACGTGCAACGTTTCGAATTGACTACGAAGTGCTCACTCGATCATCATATCATTGAGAGTCAAAAACGTACCGGGTCCTTTTTTGCGACTCTATATTTATATGTTTATCTCTTCGGAAGCCGCCCCCCGCTCGCAAGGCAGGCGTCGAGGGTGTCGAAAGCTATGAAGCTTTTGGTCTGGTTGTAGTAGGTCGTTCCGGGAGCGTGGCATATGCCGGTCGAGCTTTTCTTGACCACACCACCGGAAGTCGATGTCGTTGAACCGGCAGATGGAGTCGTGGTCGTGGAACCATTCGATACCGAGGACGTTGTTTTTGACGTGTCGGCGGTAAGCGCATTCCCAACGACAGCTGTCGTGGCGGCGGTCACCGCAGCCGTTACCGTAACCCCTTTGCAGGTATCGTCGGCCCACAGGCCTTTTTTCCCCTCGCGTGCCGACTTCTCGGCGGCCTGATATTCAGCCTGGTATTTATACGGCTTGCTCTGATAGGTATACTCGTGGGCATACCCTTCCGCGATCATCCACTTGTCGAACGATGTGCCGTCCTCGAAATAGACGTATCGAAGCAGACGATTGTACGTGTCCCGCTCGCCCTGGGTCGGATCCGCTTCCAGACGGACCTTCTTCCCGCCGAGCATCTCGCGCGCCTTGTCGGACGATTCCTTACCGAAGCACTGCACCGGCTTGCGCGGGTCCACCGTTTCCGGCGTATCCATGCCGATGAGTCTGATCGTCTCGATATTCCCCCCGATATCCACCTTGATCGTATCCCCGTCCGTCACGCCAACGACCTTATACAGGTCATCAGCCTCCGAAACGGGCTCCGTCACTTTTTCCTCTTCCTGTACTACGGGAACCTGAACCTGCGGAGCCTCCACATTTGATTGCGTCTGTGTGGCCGGCTGCTGCGATCCCGCCGTATCCGGCACATCCGCCTTTCGGTTGGCACCAAGAGAAACAATCCATATCGCGACCACAATGACGGCCAACGTCGCCAGTATCCGCTTCGACTTCGACCACGATGTCTTGGCCCAGATATACCACAGCGCCGCCACGATTGTAAGCGGCAAGACGACATACGCCACCACAAGCAATACCACCCACTTCAAAACCGTCGCGACAGACATATCCCTCGTCGTGATATCGTTCCGCAGTCCTGCAAGAAAGCTATCAAGTGCATTCCCCTTCTTCGGTTCATCCATATCAGTTCGATTTTATGCCGTTACTTCTTGAAAAGATGCCTGACCTTTTTCAGGCTGGGTTTATTTTTTTCGTATTGCTATCACTTCCACTTCAATATCACAGCCTTCCTTCACGGTCTTATTGATCTCGACTAGCGTGCTGACCGGCTTGCAGTTCGCAAAATACCTATTTCGCACGGTAGATATTTCCTTGAAGTCGGAGATGTTCGTGACATATATCACGGCCTTGACCACGTCATCGATGGAAGAACCGCCCGCTTCCAATATCCTGACGATATTCTGAAACACGAACTCCGTCTGCTTGACGATATCGTCGGGCGCAACCGGATTGCCATGTTTATCCATCGCGATCTGACCGGTAACGAAAATCATTTCCGAATCCCCGATATCAACTCGGAGACCGTGAGAATACGCTCCCATGATCTCGGTAAAATTTTCCGGATTGATTTGTTGTTTCATATTGTCTTCAGATTATCAATTATGCAAATAATTGTATACAACCCCATTCTGTCCCGAAGAGGGGTCAGGAACATTGTTGAGGCCTGTTTTTTCCCAAAAATCCGATTCGAGTTTTAGCGCGGTCCTTCCGATTAGAATGATATGGCGACGGCAGCGATGTCGTCGTGCTGTTTGAATCGGGGGTACTTCCAGCATTTCGGATCGGCATCTTCGAGAGTTCGTACATGGTCACGAAGTCCTTCCAATGTATCCTTCTCGAACATATCGACGAAGCGATGTAAATCGTCGTCTGATGCGGGATCTTCTTTCGGCATCACGAGTCCGTCCGTAAAGAGAAGAATGTGACGCACATTTTCAAGTGACTCCGTCCCATGTTCCAGATAGCGTTCTATATTAGGATCGCCGTCCAGGTCACCATAATTAGCTTCACCGTTGCGCGCCGCGGACATCGAGTCCGACAGTGCCTCACGTATATTCTCAATCCCCTGATCGGCAAGCTTTTTCCATTCGATCAAGATTTCCCGGTCCTGCCCATGCCCGCTTCCAAGAACCCTGCAGGATCCGTCATTCATAACCACCATCACGACGCTGTCCCCGATATGGAGCCAGTCGAACGAACCGTTCCCGATACGGATAACCGACGCCGTCGTCGCCCATTGTGCCGTCTTTCTTTTCCAATCAATGCCATTCTCCTCCATCGCCTTTCGGATAGCGTCATTCGCTTGAAGAGCCGACTCGACCAGGGCACCATCCCTAGATGAGAAGACATTCTTCGCGATTCTTGAAGCGATAGCCGCTCCGGTCAGCCCGTCCTCTCGCGGCGCCCCAGGTTCCAGTACGGAAACGCCGTCGAACACGCCAAAAATCGGATCCGCTACCAAGAGCGAATCCTCGTTCACTGGCTTTATACCCTTATCGAAGACGGTCTGAATATCCATGCGTTCATCTTACGACCTAAGCCGATTGTATGCAAAATCTCAAAAAAACATATCCCTTGTCGCGGTCGTTCTTCAGCCTAGAAAGAATAACATCAAGCGCGTTCCCCTACCTCGTTTCATTCGTATCGGTAAGATTCTATATGTAGTATTTTGAAAAAGCTACCTGACCCACTTCTTTATTTTAAGTTTTTTGCCTTTCTAACAATATCCTCGATTTTTCCGACGAAATCTTTAATATCTAGGAAGAAGTTTGGGTAAGCTTGTCGAAGCACTGCTAGCGGCCCGCCAGCAGAAACCAAAACCGCTTCAATCTTTTCTCCATTTAAAGCTCGATTTTCGATATTAGAATAATCCTCCAGTGCTTGTTTTACAGCTCCCTTTTTATATGACTTAACTTGCACGCTCCTTGCATCCGAATTCAGAACCACCAGATGATATGAATGTCCTCTCCTTGAAGAGTCTGGTCTATTGCTAATAACCTCAACAGCTACTGCATATCCCTTTATTCTTTCCAACACGCCGAGTTCCTCATTAGCCTTTTGAATTGCTCTGTATATATCTTCTTTAGACAACTCCCGATGCCGTGGAAGAACGGGCATTCTTTCAGAAATAGCAAACGCTGACGATACAAGAGCAAAAAAATCTTGCCACTCTTTATCGCCAAGACGTGCTTTTAAAGCCTGGCCAAGAAAGGTTCCCATGGTTTCGACTGCAGTCGCCCAAATATGTTGTAACTTAGTTCGAATCTGTAGTTCCAATAATAGTCCATCGTACTTGTTAGCAATACTATTTGCTCCCTTATATTTAAAAATCAAATGTATACTTCTATATCCATCTTCATCTCGCGGTTCTTTAATATAATCCTTTTCGTTTACAAGTTCATGCCTAAATCGAGTATCTTTGTATGATGACGCCAATTCATACACGCACTTTGTTGAAGTCAAAACAGCTCTCAATCCGCCGATATCTTGCATCCGGGCAAGTTTCATGGATGGATATCTTTTCAATTTGTCAACAATCGTTGGCATGCGCTTCAAACGTTGCGCAACAATCACTGATTCATTAAAAGCCTTAGATTTAATTCTTAATGTTGCATTAAAAGTGTTGATAGGATAAGCGTGACATGCCCTCCATCTATTTGCTAAGTCAAGCGCCACTTTATCATTGGGATTACTCACAAGAGATGCTCCAGCCTTATTTATCTGTTCTTTTGACTCTCTTGGAACTGGTGCGAATGCCATACAAAAAACAATTAATTATAAGAGCGAGGAAATGAATCCTCGCTCTTAGTACACGCCTACTTCTTTTCCTCCTCACCTGCCGGGGCGCTATCGTCCACTTCGGCGTCCTTCGCTCCTTCCGAATCCGATGTTCCGCTTCCCTGTTGTGAGTTGTCAGTTGTCGGTTGTTCGTTGGCAGCCTGAGCCGCAGCATAGAGTTTCTCGCCGATCTTCTGTGCCGCTTCGGAGAGGGTTTCGCTCGCCTTCTTGATGGCCTCAAGGTCGTCGCCGTTCTTGACCTTATCGAGCTCGGCGATGGCTTCTTCGACCGGCTTCTTCTCGTCCTCGGTCAGTTTGTCGCCCGCATCCTTTATCGCCTTGGCCGTCGTGTAGGAGAGCGTGTCGGCGATATTGCGCGCCTCGACGAGTTCCTTCTTGTGCTTGTCCTCCTCGGCATGGAGTTCGGCATCCTTCTTCATGCGCTCGATCTCCTCGTCCTTGAGACCGGTAGAGGCCTCGATACGGATGGACTGGCTCTTGTTGGTCGCCTTGTCCTTGGCCGTGACGGAGAGAATGCCCGAGGCGTCGATATCGAAGGTCACTTCGACCTGCGGGATGCCGCGCGGCGCCGGCGGGATGCCGTCGAGGATAAACCGTCCGAGGGACTTGTTGTCCGCGGCCATCTCGCGCTCGCCCTGCAAGACGTGGATCTCGACGGATGGCTGATTGTCCGCCGCGGTCGAGAAGGTCTGCGACTTGGACGCCGGGATGGTCGTATTGCGTTCGATGAGCGCGGTGCGCACGCCGCCCATGGTCTCGATACCGAGCGTGAGCGGGGTGACATCGAGGAGCAAGACGTCCTTGACCGACCCTTCGAGCACGCCGCCCTGGATCGCCGCACCCATCGCGACAACCTCGTCCGGATTGACCGAGATATTCGGTTTCTTGCCGAAGAATTTCTCCACGGTCGCCAACACGAGCGGCATGCGCGTCATACCGCCGACGAGCACCACCTCGTTGATATCCTTGGCATCGAGCTTCGCATCGGCAAGTGCCTTCTTGACCGGCACGAGGGTCGCTTCCACGAGGTCATGCACGATCTCTTCGAGCTTGGCCCGGGTGAGCTTCATGACGAGGTGCTTCGGTCCGTCGGCACCGCTCGTGATGAACGGCTGATTGATTTCGGACTCCTGCGCGGTCGAGAGTTCGATCTTCGCCTTTTCGGCCGCTTCCTTGATACGCTGGAGCGCGAGCGGGTCTTTACTGAGGTCGATGGCTTCCTGCTTCTTGAACTCGTCGAGGATCCAGTGCATGATGCGCTGGTCGAAGTCGTCACCTCCCAAGTGCGTGTCGCCGTTGGTGGACTTCACCTCGACGGTGTCTTCGGCCACCTCGAGGATCGAGATGTCGAACGTACCGCCACCGAGGTCATAGACCGCGATCTTCTCGTCCTTCTTCTTGTTGAACCCGTACGCGAGCGCGGCCGCCGTCGGCTCATTGATGATGCGGCGCACATTGAGGCCCGCGATCTCGCCGGCCTCCATCGTCGCCTTGCGCTGGGAATCGTCGAAGTATGCCGGAACGGTGATGACCGCTTCGGTGATCTTCTCGCCGAGCTTCTCTTCCGCATCGGCCTTGAGCTTGCCGAGAATCATTCCCGAGATTTCCTGCGGGGTGTATTCCTTGCCGCCCATGACGATCTTCGTCCCCTCACCCGCCTGGATGATCTTGTACGGCAGGGTCTTCAGGTCACGCTGCACTTCCTCGTCATTGAAGTGGCGTCCGATGAGCCGTTTGATCGAGAAGAGCGTGTCGCCCGGGTTCGTGACCGCCTGCCGCTTGGCCAGGAGTCCGACCAGGCGTTCGCCCGTCTTGGAAATGGCCACCATGGACGGGGTCGTCCGGTTGCCTTCCTTGTTTTCCACGATCGACGGGCTTCCGCCTTCGACGATAGCCATCGCCGAGTTCGTCGTCCCGAGATCAATTCCGAGTATCTTTGCCATATTCGTCATTGAGTCCGCGAAATGCTACGAATATGAGCACCCCGCGAGCTTCTTATTATCGATTACTCTTTATCTTCCGGCTAAGCCGTAGGCGCTTCCGTGACAATGGTGAAGTATATTCTCTCACCGAGTTCGGAAGCTTTGCGGGGAGCCATACCTTTCTTCCTGAGTCCGCGAAATGCTACAAATATGAGCACCCCGCGAGCTTCTTATTATCGATTACTCTTTATCTTCCGGCTAAGCCGCAGGCGTTTCCGTGACAGTGGCGGAGTATATTCTCCGACCAACTTCGGAAGCTTTGCGGGGAGCCATACCGTACGTACGAATTCATTATAGATTTTGTCTTAGCACTCGTCAAGTGAGAGTGCTAATCACGTGATAAGGCTTTGTAAACACTTCATATCAACGCCGCGTTCAAAACATGTTCTTTCCGTTCGGGACCGGCTTGTCCGGAACGGCCAGCACGACTTCCCCGTTCTCGTCCGAAAACCCCAGCGTCAGCACTTCGGAAATGAACGGGCCTATCTGCTTCGGCGGGAAGTTCACGACCCCCATCACCTGCCTCCCAACCAGCTCGTCCTTCGCATACCGTTTCGTAATCTGCACGGATGACCTCTTGATGCCAACATCCGGACCGAAATCGATCGTCAGCCTGTAGGCAGGCTTCCGCGCCTCGGGAAACTCCTCGGCGGCCGTCACCGTCCCGATCCGTATATCCACCTTCTCGAAATCCTCGTAGGTGATCATATATTTGTTTTATAAACGCCTGACCTCTTCATACATATCTCTCCCCCGGACTACCGTATATTTCCTTTACAAAAGGGAGATGCACCGTAAACGTCGACGACCACCGATTTCCACCTTTGAAAAAGGGGGACGTCCCATATCAAGATGGGACAGGGGGATTTTCTGACGATTCAAATCCCTCCCCCAGGACTACCGGGTACTCCCTTTTCCGAAAGGGAGAAATCCGACTTAACCGACTTTCAACTTTCGACTTTATAGACTTCTGACTACTTTACGGCTACCTTCGCCGCCCGGACGACTTTATCTCCTATCATGTATCCGTTTTGCAGGACTTTGGCGATCACGTGCCCCTTCGGTTCGTCCCCTTCCTCCCCTTCTTCCGCCTCTGTCGAGCTGTCGCTCAAAGCCTCGTGCCGGCTCGGATCGAACGCATCACCCTCTTTCACCTCGATGACGCGAACCCCGTGCTGGGCAAGCGTATCCTCGAGCTGCTTTTCGATATACCCGATACCAACGACCCAGGGATTGTCTTTCGATTCTTCCGGAACATGGGACGCCGCCGCATGGAAATTGTCGAGTACCGGAACCAGGTCGTTCAGGAGCCGCTCCACCAGATACTGCCCCATCTCTTTCTGCGAAGCCTCCTGCCGCTTCTTGTAGTTATCAAAGTCCGCCAGGCACCGCTTCCATCCCCCAAGGGAATCCTGCAGCTCCATATACTCCTTGGCCCGCATGACCGACTCTCGCTTATCCGCTTCGAATCCCTTGTCAGACAGCTTGGCAATCGCCTCGTCGGGGGTGAGCCATTCGAACTCGGAATGCTCCATCGGATCAAGCGTCACATCGTTCGAATCGGAGAACGCTACGAACCGAACCCGCTGCAGTTCGCTTTCACCCGTCTTCGTATGTCGATAGACCGGAAGCGGAGCGATGCCCGTCACGGAAAGACCGGCTTCCTCCATGATTTCTCGCCGGACCGCCTCCTCCACCGTTTCCCCCGAATCCACGCTCCCTCCGGGCAAATCCCGTTTCCCCTGCGCGCTCGTCTCATGCTTGGAGCGGGTCAGAATCAGGACTTTCCCGTCGGGTCCGACGACGACCGCCTTCGCAGACAGTTCGAACCGGAAATTCGGCTCCTCCGTTGTCTCCTTGTGTTTCGGCATAACTTTTTCGTGCGTGTTACGGTCTGAATTATCGTATGAATATGATCAGGACGAGCGAGGCGGACAGGAGTTTGCGCATGTGTTCCAGCAGGGACTTGTTCTTGGCATACTGCATCCGCTTCGGACCGATGATCGCCAGGATTCCCCGACCTTCCTCGTTCTCGTACGGCGCGACCATCATGGAACAGTTCGATATCTCGGCGATCGGATTTTCCTTACCGATGAAGATCTTCGTCTCGCCCTGGGAAAGTTCCGCCAGGATCGTATCGAACTTCTCATCGAGCGAATCGAGAGCCTCCACCAACCGGCAGAGCTCGTCGAGTTCGCGGAACTCCGGGTTCTCCAGCAGTTCCTTCATGCCGAAATCATACAATCCTTCGTTATCACCGAGACCGGCGACGGCCAGGTTCCCCGAAAGCGCGGACAGGAGTTTTGCGGTGCTGCGACCCAGACGGGTATGTTTGGCGCGAAGCGTCAACAACTCCTTCTGCATCGACTTCTGTTCGGAAAGCGAGAGCGACTCGTCCGGCATGATCTCCTCGACGAAAAACCGATACCCTTTGTCGGTCGGGATGCGCCCGGCCGAGGTATGCGGCTGATAGAGCATCCCGGCTTTTTCGAGCGCGAGCATATCGTTGCGCAGGGTCGCCGAAGACACCTCGAATCCGTACTGCTCCAACAGGAGCTGGGACCCGACCGGTACGGCGGTCTTGCTATATTCCTCGACGATCGCGGCGAGTACTTGTTTCTGTCGTTCATTCATATGGGAGCTTCGAGAGCTTCAGAAGCTGCATGAGCTTCAAAAGGTGTTAGACGGGAGTGGGATCAGGGAAGCTTCTGAAGCTAAAGAGGCTTTAGCAGCTTACGCAGCTTCATCAGATACAGTATAAATGCTTGATTAGCACTCGTCAAGTCTGAGTGCTAATCGAAAATCGGTCACTTTTACCCTTATCCTGGCCACTGTCTTATATTTGACAGTTTTGCCTCATTATGCTACTGTGACATCTCCAGACTTTCTGGAGTAATAGTATTTCAATTAACAACAAGATTCAGATATCCATGCCTAAACACGACACATCCAAAGCAGATTCAACTTCACCTGAATCAACAAATACCGTCCTCGAGCAGGCCATCAACACCGTTGTTAACGAACTTGGTCTCGAGGGAAGAGAGCTCGGCAGCATTCTTCGCTCGGCTGCCACATTCGTCGGCAAAGAAAGCAAGCCGATAGATGAAGAGCTTACTTCTCGCCTGGACATCAAGGGCATGCGGCCAATGACACCTTTCGAACGGGCTCTCGTTGAACTCATGGAGTTACAGAGCAAGACGGAGACATCAACAGTCGCTGACCAGATCAAAAAGCAGTTGTTCATCGGCTGTCTGGTAGAAAGCGCATCCGCCCCGAACGTTTCTGTTGGCGAAAATTCTGGTGCATCGGATTCATTGAAGAGTCTCGGTAGCATCATGATTTTATCGCAATACAACCTGATCAAAGTAAAAGAGGAATGCCAATGCATCAGCTGCCAGCTCAAACGCGAGCTCAGCCAAACATTCGCAGGAATCGAAGGAGTCGAAGTGGTTGGAGTCTCAGGCAGTGGAAACATTCTTGATTTCCTCGCACGTATGCCTGGATTTCGCGTAAAAAGGTAACCGACGGCAACGGCAACGCCCGCAATGACCCCCTATCTAAGGATACGGGGTCATTTGCATTTTATGGACATTTTTACATCATGCAGACCGACTCCGATCCCGACTTATCGATGACTTGCAATAGGTCGTATCTCCTTGACAATATCCCGCTCCATTTCCATAATCGTGATACTTGCTATTTACAAAGAAGCCTTCGCCAATTCTATCCAGGAGACCTCATGGCAGACCAGACAAAAAATACTCACGAACGCCCACAGAAAGCGAACGAGTATCCGCACACCATCCCCGCAGAGCCTTTTGGCGCCGGTGCACACCCGACCGTTTCACCCGGATGTAACGCAAATCCGAGCACCAAAAAGCGCACGGTCACTCCCGCAGATATCGCGGAAGCGACCCAAACGATGTTATAGGCCGAATAACCAAAACCAAAAGCACATGCCACAGCAGCAGAAGCCTATCGACGGCTCCGGAAACGGTGCCGACTCACGGGAATCTAAACCCGAGACCTCACATTGTGAACGCCCGTTCAACTTCGGAGGCACGCCACCGACCACGCCCGAAAGACCGATATTCGCCGGCGGCAACACGGGCGCTACCATCAACATCGACGAACCAGAGCAGTGACTCTGTTTGCTCGTTACGAAAGAGCCCCATTCCGATGAGGGCTCTTTGATTTTTTGTGCGTTATTCCTTCGGCACGGGATCGTACCCGCCGGGATTCCCGGGATGACAGCGCGATAATCGTTGAAGTCCAAGCCAACCGCCTCGAAACAGGCCAAATCGGTCGATCGCCTGGTAGGTATATTCGGAGCAGGTCGGATGGAATCGGCACGCGCCACCGGGAATGATTTTCCCCAGCAGTCCGTGGTCGAGCGAAAGCGTCTTCTGATAGAGCCGGATGATGATTAAGATCAATCTTTTCATACAATCATCGAGTACTTGTTACAAACAAATCCCTCCCCTCGCGGAATCGGTACTCCCTTTTTGAAAGGGAGAAAGGGTCGCGATTGCGGGCGACGCCACTTTCTAATGTGATTGAAAGCCTATATATGAAGTTTACCAATCGTACACCCGATCACTTTGGCTGTAAACGATCCATCTGATATACTGAAACAAAAGCAACATCGAAACGGACTATGAATATCATCAAATCCGGGAAGTTTACGTGGATAGACTTTCTTGATCCTCAGCAGAGCGACATCACGTACCTGCAGGAAAACTTCAACATCCACCCCCTTGCGATCGAGGAGCTGATGACCCCGACCTACCAGCCGAAGGCCGTGCAGTACGAGAACTGCCTCTTTCTTTCCGTACACACCCCGCTCTTCGATACGGCGCTCCGTACCACGTTTCCGGGCGAGCTCGACATCATCCTGACCAAGGACTACCTGATCACCTCGCACAAGCACGACATCTATCAGATCCGCGATTTTTTCGACAAGCTGAGCAAGAGCAAGGGAAGCCAGCGGACCTATTTTGCGAAGACTCCGGCACACCTCCTGTACCACATCCTCGACATCCTGCTCAATTCCTGCTTCCCGAAACTGCATCACATCTCCGAGAACCTGGACTACATCGAGACACAGGTCTTCTCGGACCACGAGAAGGAAATGGTGCTCGAGATATCCGTCGTGAAACGCGACATCCTCAACTTCCGGCGGACGCTCAAGCCGCAGCGCTCCATCCTCGACTCGCTCTCGCAGAAGGACCACCCGTTCATCCCGGACGAACTGAAGATCTATTTCCAGGACCTGATCGGCACGAATATCCGTATCTGGAACATCCTGGAAAGCACCAAGGAGACCATAGAGGCGCTCGAGGACACGAACAACTCGCTGCTCTCGAACAAGCTCGACATGACGATGAAAGTCCTCACGATTTTCAGCGCCGTACTGCTCCCGATCACCCTGTATTCGAACGTCATGGCGATGAGCGCCCGGATTCCGCTCACGGATAACCCGAACGCGTTCTGGATACATTCCGTCGTCATGCTGATCGTCGCCTTTGTCACGGTCTTCATCTTCAAGGTGAAAAAGTGGTTCTAGGAAATATCCGCCAGGATGCGAAAAAAGCCCGGGATTACCCTTGGGCTTTTTTGCATGACACATGACTGGTGTCACTTCAGTTTTCCGGCTTTCGTAAGCTCCGTCCTCAAGAACAGCTTGAGTCGGCTGACATATTCGTTCCGGTCACCACTTCCCTCGGAAAGATACCGACGGAACGAGTGTTCGAAATCAGGCAAAGCGCGGACACCCGGATCGTACAACCATACAAGGTTTTCAGGTATTCCGGCGACACTCTCGGCAATCTCCGAATCACTCAAGTCCCGCACGAACGGATTGATTTCGATCGTCTCGGAACATTCCGTTTGTAATACGCCCTGATATCCGTAGACCTTGAGATGGACGACCGCGAAGAAACGGTATGATTTTCTCCGCAAAAGTTTCAGCAGGTGGATAAGGTCCGCTTGGTTCCGCGGACCGCCCAACAGGCAGTCGTTGAATATCGCGCCGGAATGGAATCCGCATACCACGCGACTGAAACATGTTTTCTGAGCACAGCGCGACGCGGACAAGGCATGATGTTCGGCAAACGACCCTATTCGCTGCTCCGCAGGGAGGAAATCGAAATTCAGCGCGCATTCGGAACCGCTCCGAATAACGTTTATACCGAGCCCTTCAAGCACTCTCACGAGCAGGCCGCCTTCATGGCGGGCGCAACGATAACTGTATGACTGTTTATTTGGCGGTTTCCAGAATCTAACGCAACGGATACCCTGTCCGTATGCAAACATCATATACGCGCCTGTCCGATGCTGAGCGCGAGGAGATCAGCCTCGGGTTGGAAAAAGGAGAGTCGATGACCGTCA
>JAAXXZ010000024.1:7264-15387 GCA_013334245.1 Candidatus Moraniibacteriota bacterium | reverse complement strand
TGCCGGAGTGAAGGACGTCAAGAAAAGCATCATCGGCATCGCGGGAGAGCTGGTCAAGGGAACCACGACGACCGTCCATTATGACCGCGTGAACCGCAATATCCGGATCGGCATGCAGGAACTCCGGATGATCATCGAGAAGGTGCAGGAGAAGGCATTTGAGCGTATCCGGCGCCAACTCGCCTGGGAGACGGGGCAAAGCGACATTGAGGTGAAGCTGATAAACGCGGCGCTCGTGGACGTGCGTATCGACGGATACCGGAAGACAAATCCGCTCAACTTTCAAGGAGGAGACGTCTCGATGAGCGTTTTCAACGCGTACGCGCCGATGGTCCATCTCGGTGCGCTGGAGACCATCGCCGGGGAGCTCGGGCTGGATCTTCTCAGCATAGCGGCGGAGCCGTACGCCGTCGCGCGGGCGATCGAGGTGGAAGACATGATGGATTTCAGCGCCATCTTCATCGACGTCGGCGGTGGAACGACCGATATCGCGGTCGTTCGGAATGGCGGACTCGAAGGGACCAAGATGTTCGCGCTCGGCGGACGTGCGTTCACGAAACGACTCTCGCAGGTATTCGGCATTCCGTTCGATGCCGCCGAAAAACTGAAACTGGAGTACTCGCTCGGCAAGCTCTCTCCGGAGCGGACGGTCGAGATCGCACAGATATTCGAAGAGGATTGTCGCGTGTGGCTCGGCGGGGTCGAGCTTTCCCTGCTCGAATTCGCCGAGACCGATCTGCTTCCGCATAGGATATTCCTATGCGGCGGGGGATCGGGCCTTCCCGGAATCAGGTCGTCGCTTCTTTCCGGCCAATGGTCGGACGGCCTGCCGTTCGGAAAGGCGGTCGAAGTCGGATATCTTCAGCCGAAGGATGTCGTCCGTGTCGTGGACACGACCGGGTCGCTCACGAATCCACAGGATATTCCACCGCTCGGGCTTGCCAACCTCGTACTTCTCGAGGAACTCGAAGGGGAGCGGATGCTGACCGACCTCCTGCGAAAGAGCATGGAATCGATAGACAAAAAATAAAAAGGGACGCATATGCCGCAGACCTTCTATACCACTCAGGACGAAGAGATCCTTTCCATCGTCGGAAGGTTGCGTTCTTCCGAGTTGTTGGAAAATATCTTTGTCATACCGAAGCGCGCGCTGGTTTTGCAGAGCATCGTGAATCTTCGTATGCTTGCAAGAGAGGCGGAAAAGGCCGGGAAGCAGGTAGTCATCGTGACGCAGGATGAGAACGGACGAAGACTGGCAGAAAAAGCGGGAATAGAGACGAGGCCGTACTCCGAAGAGGCTTCGCGCGAAACCGAGCCGGTCATCCGGGAAGTGCCTGCGGACGAGCCGGTCTTGCATCACCCGGGTATTTCGGCGGATTCCATCGGATCATCGGGTTTTTTCTCGACACCGTCCGACAACGGGGTATCGGCATCAGGCATCGACAGGAACGTTACGAGTCCGGCGGGTAATGGTATGAGACTCCGTATACGGAACGCGTCGCCCGTTCGTCAGCCGTCCCTGAGTTCGATGCGCCAAACGGAACCTGAAGTGTCGTCAGTCAGGCCGAGGTCGTCCATGCCGGTGCAAGCTCCGCAAGAGACGACGCGCGTCGCTGCACCGCTTAGGAACGAAATCCCTGATTCGTCCGGAAGGCTTTCCCGCGTGTTTGCGCCACCGAAACCGGTTGAACGACGTCAGCCGGAACCGGTACGGGCCAAACGGGAATCGCATACGTTGGTCGGAGGGAAGGGCAAGTCGTGGTTTGCCGGATTCGTCGTCATTTCAGTCCTCTTCCTTGTCGGAACGGGCGCGTTCATCTTTCTTCCCAAAGCGGAGATTTCGGTCGTTCCGATGTCCGTTTCCCAGGATATCGGCATGGAGTTCGACGGCAGAACGGGTGCGACGGCAGAAGGTGAGCGCGTCGTGCCCGTGCGTATCGTGGAAAAGGAGGAAACGGTCACCGTGACCGGAGAGACCTCGGGCTCATCATCGGGAAACGGCTCCAAGGCATCCGGAAAAATACTTATCTATAACGAATACGGCTCAGATTCCCAGCAGTTGGTCGCCACCACGCGCTTCCAGAGTGCGGATGGCAAGATCTTCCGTTTGTCCAAGGGGGTGACCGTTCCGGGAGTCACGGAAAGGAACGGTCAGCGCGAACCGGGAGTGGTTGAGGCGGATGTCGTCGCTGACGGTTCCGGTAGCGAGTACAATATCGGCACTACGAATTTTTCCATCCCTGGTTTTTCGGGAAGCGCGAAGGCGGGGAAGATCTATGCGAAATCGAAATCGTCCATGAGCGGAGGATCGTCCGTCGGACAGTCCGGTGCGACTTCGGTCTCCGCTGCCGACCTTGAGAAGGCGAAGGGTGACGCGACAGAAACATTCCGTCGTTCGTTCTCGGATACGCTTTCGAGGGATCTGGCTCAGAACGAGCGATTTATTCCGGAAACGTTCGATATTGCCGTTGTCGGAAACCCGTCGGCTCCGGGTGTGGGCTCGGTCGCTTCCTCGTTCGAATATAAGGCGACGTTTCATGCGAAGGCGTTCGTGTTTTCCGAGGACGAGTTGAAAGACCGCGCGGTCGCCGTACTTCGCAAGAAATCATCGATAGACGACGACTTTGAAGCGCGTGACGTCACGTTCCGGTACGAAGGAGGAACCGCGGACTATCAGGCCGGTACGTTCCGATTTAAGGCGAACGTGAACGCGTTGTTTGTCGCTTCCATCGATGTCGGGGCTTTGCGGGAGGATTTTCTCGGAAAAAAGGCCGACGAGATAAAGCCGATCCTTGAAAAGCATCCCGAGGTGAAGAACATCGAGATCGAGCTGAAACCGAAAGGCTTTTCGTTCGCGGTCCCCAAAGACAGGAAGCGTGTGACCGTGACGGTTATGCAGCCGTAACGACGGCCCGCAGTCGTTGGTGGCCGTCCCTCTTCACGAAATGAACAATACGCGCTATGATAAGCAACCGATCGGGAAGCATGAGCGATGAGACAAGGCGGGAGCGAACGGCAGCGTACCGCCGTCTGCAGTCGGAATATCTCGTTCTCGATCAGGACCTCAGAAAAAAAAGGAGAGGCCATGAGGCGCTGGTCGCCGAAATCCGCAAGCTGAAACTGGAGCTTTCACGTGTGGAGTCGCTTCTCCGGGAAAAGAACTCGGATGAGGCGAAACAGTCCCGCGACCTCGGTATCATGGAGGCGGAATGTGCCAGGGTGAAACGACGCATGAATATGATGGCCTGAACCCCGAACCGCGCGATATCCAAGGGGCATGGCCCTCTTCTGTTCACGGTGCAAATAGTATCCGAATGAATTTAACCGTATGACGATGAGTGCCGACGAGTTGCGAAGGAAATATCTCGATTTTTTTGAATCCAAGGGGCATGCCATCGTGCCTTCGGCGCGGCTTGTTCCCGAAAACGATCCCTCTACCTTGTTTACGGGGAGCGGCATGCAGCCGATGGTGCCGTATCTTTTGGGCGAACCGCATCCGTCCGGAACCCGAGTTTCGGATTCCCAGAAATGTTTCCGGAGTCAGGATATAGAGGAAGTCGGTGATAACCGGCACACGACCTTCTTTGAGATGCTTGGGAACTGGTCATTCGGCGACTATTTCAAGCAAGAACAGATCAAGTGGATGTGGGAGTTCTTGACTGCCGAGATAGGACTCGATCCGAGCCGGCTGTTTTTTACGTGTTTTCGCGGGAACGAGGACATCGGCATACCGAAAGATACCGAGAGCGCGCTTGCGTGGCAGAAGCTGTTTTCCATGGCCGGCATCGAGAGCGGTATCGGCGATTGTCCGGAGGTCGATGGAATGCGATCAGGCGAGCATATTTTCTATTACCCTGATAAGAAGAACTGGTGGAGCCGCTCGGGAGTGCCCGCGAATATGCCGCTCGGGGAGCCGGGAGGGCCGGATACGGAAATGTTTTGGGATTTCGGCATCCAGCACGGACTTCACGAGCGGTCCGCATGGAAAGATGAACCGTGTCACGTGAACTGCGACTGCGGTCGGTTTGTAGAGATCGGCAACAACGTGTTCATGGAATACGTGAAGACGGAACACGGATTCGAGAAACTTCCAAAACCGAACGTGGACTTTGGCGGCGGTCTGGAACGCATGGCGGTCGCGGCGCTTGACCTGCCCGATGTCTTCGTGTGCTCGCTCTTCACGAGAACGCGCGAGTCGATCGAAGCTCTTTCCGGCAAGACATACGGGGAAGACGAGAAAGACGCGTACGCGTTCCGGGTCGTCATGGACCATGTCCGTGCCGCGACGTTCCTCGTGGGAGACGGTGTGATTCCCTCGAATACCGACCAGGGATACGTTCTGCGGCGTCTCCTCCGGCGTGCGGTTCGGTACGCGGATATGCTTGGCGTTCCGGAAGGGAAGTTTCCCGAGCTCGCGCTGTCCGTCATCGGTACCTATGGCGAGGCCTATCCCGACCTGGTCGCAAGGCGTGATCAGATCGTTACGGAGGTGGAAAAGGAGGAGAAGAAGTTTCGGGAAACCCTCTCGCGGGGCATGAAGGAATTCGAGAAGAAGATGCATACGGGAGTCGTTTCCGGAGGGGACGCTTTCGAGCTGTTTTCCACCTACGGATTTCCGCTCGAGATGACACAGGAGCTTGCGGCCGAACGGGGTCTGTCGGTCGATGCGGATGCGTTCAAGGACGAGTTTCGGAAACACCAGGACCTTTCGAGGACGGCGTCGGCGGGGAAGTTCAAGGGTGGACTTGCCGACCATAGCGAGCAGGTGACCGCGCTGCATACCGTGACGCATCTCATGCTGGCCGGCCTCCGGAAATACCTCGGCGATCAGGTTCATCAGGCCGGCTCGAATATCACGGAGGAGCGGCTGAGGTTTGATTTCACGCACCCGGAAAAGGTGAGTCGGGAGACGTTGGACCTGGTGGAAGCATTCGTCAACGACGCCATCGGCAGCGAGTGCGAGGTATCCATGGAACAGATTTCGAAGGAAGAAGCCAAGGCTCGGGGTGTCGAGGGCAGTTTTTGGGAAAAATACCCGGATACCGTGAACGTGTATACCGTACGGAAGGATGACGGCTCGATCATATCTCAGGAGCTTTGCGGCGGTCCGCATGTCCCGAATACGTCCGCTATCAGGGGGAAGTTCCGAATCGCGAAGGAAGAAGCGTCCTCGGCCGGTGTTCGGCGGATAAAGGCGGTTTTGGAATAGGTCTTCCGGCTGCAGGAAAATGGCATTCTGTTGACAAAATACCGCCGAAGCGGTAGTATAGAAGCATTGTAAAACTCTCACGAACAAGGGCTATGTTGGCTATTATCCGAACCGGTGGCAAGCAGTATCTGGTATCAGAAGGGGAGAAAGTGAAGATCGAATCGATCGAAGGCGAGGTCGGAAGCCCGGTCACGTTCGAAACGCTCTATGTCGGAGACGACAAGGAGGCGACCGTCGGAACCCCGGTGCTCGAAGGCGCGAAAGTCGAGGGGAAGATTATCGCACACGACCGTCATGACAAAGTGACCGGCATCAAGTACAAGCCGAAGAAGCACTACAAGGTCAAGTTCGGCCATCGGCAGGACTATACCGAGGTCGAAATAACGAACATTTCCGCGAAGTAAGAAAAATCCCCCGAAAGGGGGATTTTTTGTATATGCGATCCTCTCGTCCTATTCCCGTTCGTTCACAATCCTGATCGCCTCATCGTGCCATGGCTTTGCAAACGCTTTCGCCTCGGGAGTGGAAAGACGGCTTACAACGTAATTCAGCCGCTTTATGGCTGATATGCTCGACCCACCGTTTTCGAGCGAACGCTGAACGTTTCGGATGCCCCGTTCCTCTATGTACGCAAGACTGTCCGCATCACACAGGACCGCCGCGTCTCCCGGGCCGCCGTCCTCATGGTGTGAAATAAGCGACACGACCTCGCCCGTACGCGTCCTATCCATTCCATGTTCCGAAAGGAATGCGCGCACGATTTCCGCGCTCATATCCTGGTGTTTTTTCAATGCTTCCGGATTATCCGTCCCTTTCTTCCAGTCACCGTTGAAAACCCGCTCGATATCGTGTGATATGCCGGCAATGAGCAGTGCATCGCTAGCATCCGGCTTGAGTTTCCGGATCCACTCGACGGTCAAGCGCGCATGCGATAGGTCTCCGGGAGTCCCGTGTTTGGCGCACGATTCCTCGACAAAAAGTTCGACTGCGGAATAGAACGTCATAGCGATGATATTTTCGACTTTCGACTTGTCACTCGCGACTATTCTTTCATCCCAACGCCTCGCGGTTTTTCATAGCGGAGGTGAGCGTCGCTTCGTCGGCGTATTCGATGTCGCCGCCCGTGGCTAGTCCGCGTGCTGGCCGGGATACCTGAATGCCAAGAGGCGCAAGTTTTTTCCGAAGATAGAGCGTGGTCAGATCGCCTTCCGTGGTCGGGTTCAACGCGAGTATGACTTCCTTGACTCCCTCTTCGTGCACGCGATGAATAAGCTCCGGAATCCTGAGGACCGGATCATCTCCATTGCCCGTGCGCATGACACCGCCCAGAACATGGTATAGGCCGGTATGGCCGCCGGAACGTTCGATGGCTATGACGTCCATCGGTTCCTCGACGACGCAGAGAACGCTTTGATCGCGTTTCGGATCGGCACAGATATCGCACAACGGTCCTTCGGCGATATGAAAGCACCGCGCGCAGAGGGAGAGGTTCTGAAGTTCCTCGAGACTTTCCGCGAAAGAAAGCAGCTTCCCGTGCTCCTGCTTGAACAGGTGCAGCACTATTCTTTCGGCCATCTTCGGGCCGACGGAGGGGAGGGCGGAAAAATGGGCGATGACGTTTTGAAACGGTTTCGGGTAACGCATACCTTTTTAGTCACAAGTCTCAAGTACACAGTCGAAAGTCCGGGGTCGGAAGTCGAAAACAAAATACGGGGGAATATCACTTCTGTTCAAGCCGCTTCATGAACACATGGAGCATCTTGGAAATTTCTATACTGAGTTCTGAAAGTGACTGAAAATCGTTCTGCCCGATATATCCCAGATCGAATGCGAGAATGAGCATTGATCGAACTTCCCCGCAGGAACCTTTGGCGATGGAGAGAAAGTTCCGAAACTCTTTATCACCTTTGCGTTCGAATCCTTCGGCTACATTATTCATGATTGAAACGGAAGCTCGTTCAATTTGGTCTCTGAAGCCGAAGTCCTTGTTGTTTCGGAATAATCCGTAAATTTCACGCGTCAGTACCCTTGCCTTCTGCCAAGCCAGTATATCCTCAAACCGCCCTATCGCTGCCATAACGTTCGACCTTTATGCCAATTTTGGAATCCTTCAAATTTCTTATTACTGCAAAATATCGCGTCTCATCCGACTAGCGCTTTGGTTCTGCGATGTTTTAGGCAACACATTGGATTCTGTTTTTGTTTCAACTTTCGATTGTTCGCTTTCGACTATGTTGAGGCTTTACTTCGGTTTCCGTTTTCGCTTTTCACTTTCGACTTTTCACTTTCGACTCACTTACGATTCCTGGCGGTGGTATTTCTCCAGGTTTCGGAAGCTTGCCGAGTTCTCGTCGAAGTAGAGGGAAACCTTTCCGACGGGTCCGTTACGGTGCTTGGCGATGATGACGTCGGCGATGTTCTTGTTGGGGGTATCCGGCTTCACCCGGTCCTCGCGATAGAGGAAGAGAACGATGTCCGCGTCCTGTTCGATGGAGCCGGATTCACGGAGATCGGAAAGCTTCGGTATGCCGTCCGGCCTGGCTTCCACGGCGCGGGACAACTGGGACAACGCGATGATCGGAACATTGAGCTCCTTCGCGAGCTGCTTCAGGCCGCGCGATATCTCGGATATTTCCTGAACACGGTTGTCGCCGCTGCGTGAACGTCCTTCCATGAGCTGGAGGTAGTCGATGATGATCAGGCCGAGCTTGTGCTCTGACTGCAGGCGCCGTGCCATCGTCCTCATCTCCATGATGTTCGCCGAGGACGTATCGTCGATGAAGATCGGCGCTTCCGAAAGGATGCCGATTCCCTCTCCGATGCGCTGGAAGTCGTTGCCTTCGCCCTCCGTGCTAAGCTTTCCGGTGCGCAGTCTCCAGAGGTCCACGCCGGCCTGCGAGGATATCATGCGGTC
>JAAXXZ010000024.1:0-7164 GCA_013334245.1 Candidatus Moraniibacteriota bacterium | reverse complement strand
TTGTCCAGCATAAGAGCCCCGAGAACCGATTGTTCGGCCTCGAGGTTGTGCGGAGGGATGCGGAGGTGGTCCTGTTTCGTCGCCATGGTTGTTCCATTCTACTACGGATCCGATGAGATGGAAATGTTGACACCTGCGGGACTGCATGATGCGACGATAAAGAGCGGAATGTTGACGACTTTATGAATGCATGCGATAATATCACTCGTTGTTTTAAAACTTGCTAACCGAAAAAAAGGAAGGAAACGATGGAGGTTCATATTCCAAAGCCACCGACGGTGTGGTCGAGAAGATTCGAGCTCGTTTATGAATACACGTTAGCCACCGAGCTGCTCGACTTCATCGGCGGGGGAATCGACGAAGACCTTGTTGCGGGACCGGTTTCCGAACATGTCTCCGATATCGAGTGGCTGCCGCGGGTTTGCGACGCGGAAACCGATATCGGCACGATGCATGCATACATCGAAACATGGGACGGGTATGTCGTCCGGGTCGGCGAGGGAAGGGTCGTCAAAACAGAAGGAACGAGGATGTCATGCGGAGACGGAATACCGCTGATTCAGGTATCGAAATACGAGTTTCGGACGAACGGAGGGCGTCCTTTTCTGAATCTGAGCCTTTTCCTTCTGGGCGGAATCATCCAGGTCGCTACGATATCGGCGAACGGCGACACCCCCATCGCTGCCTCGTCATGGGACCTCGGTGTCCTCACGTTTTTCAGGATCGGAGAAATGTTCGCTGCTTCCGATTCGAAACGCAAACGGAGCCTGGAAATCACCTTTCCGTAGTGGCGGGGACATTGTCAAAAGATAGAATCCGGCTGAACGAAGAATCAGCCGGATTTATCGTATATGCCGTCAGGATCGGAAAGCACGAAATACGCGACATACCGGCGTGCGGCATCATCTTGGTGCGCATAAAAACAGCGTATCGTTCAACGCGCGCCGTATGCTTCATGTCGCTGGCAAGTCCTTCGCCAGAACGGAGTCGCGGACTTGGATGCCGCGGGCGGCAAGTTCGTCACGGAGCCGGTCGGCAAGAGCGAAGTCTTTTTCCCTGCGAGCCTGTTCGCGTCGGGCGACCAGGTCGCGTATCTCGTCGGAATCCGATATCGTTGTTGAGGATTCGAACCGCATCCCGAACAGGCCGAGAGCCTCGTCGAGGAAGCCTGCTGCCGCCGTCATGTCGAACGATTCCTTCCGATCAAGTCCCGCGTTCACGCGATTGACGAATCCGAGTAGGATCGAGAGCGCGAGCGGCGTGTTGAGATCGTCGCGCATGGCTTCCAGAAAAGCGTTGCGCGCATCCGCCGCAATGTCCGTTCCATCCATCGTATCCGTCGAAACGATACGCTCGCGGAAGTTTGCGAGCGTATCGCGATTCTTCTTTGCCTGCGCGAGGCTGTCCCAGGTGAAGTTCATCTGACTCCGATAGTGTGCGGAGAGGTAGAGGAGACGAAGATCCATCGGAGAAAACCCCTTGTCGACAATGTCTTGGAGCGTGTAAAAATTGCCCTTCGATTTCGACATCTTCTGCCCGTCGACGAGGATGTGCCGCTCGTGCATGAAGAACCGCGAGAACGGCTTTCCGGTCGTACCTTCGGACTGCGCGATTTCCGCCTCGTGGTGGGGGAATATATGGTCTTCGCCACCCGTATGGATGTCGAACGTGTCGCCGAGATACTCCAGACTCATGGCCGAGCATTCGATATGCCATCCGGGATAGCCCTCGCCCCACGGCGACGGCCAGTGCATAAGGTGTCCTTTCGGGGCGGATAGCCACAGCGCGAAGTCCCACGGATTACGCTTGTCGGGATGTTCTTCCAGTCGGGCACCGGTCTTCAAATTCTCGAGGGTGTTGCCGGAGAGTTTTCCGTAGTCGGGAAAAGAAGTGACATCGTAAAAAACATTACCATTCACTTCATACGCGTGTCCTTTGGCAATCAGGGTCTCGACCATCCGGATGATGTGCGGGATGTGTGCCGTGGCGCGAGGGAAGAACTGGGCAGGGATGATATTCATCCGCTCCTCGTCCGATCGGAACGCGTCCTCGTAAAATCGGGCAATTTCCTCGGGCGTCTTTTTTTCCTTCGCCGCCTTCCGCGCCACCTTGTCCTCGCCGGAGTCGCCCTGCGCCAAATCGTCTTCCGTCAGATGGCCGACATCGGTTATGTTCTTGATGAGACGAACCTCATACCCCTCGTGTTCCAAGAGGCGGCGGATCGTATCGGAAAAGACGTATGCCCGCATGTTGCCGATATGCGCGAAGTCATAAACCGTAGGTCCGCACGTATACATGCCGACCTTTCCGGGGTTCAAGGGTACGAACTCCTCCTTTTTCTTGCTGAGAGTATTGTAGAATCGCATATAGGCCAGTATAAGGCAAAAAGGAAATAATGGAAACTTCAAGCAGGTATGAGAAAAGGCCCATAGCGTTATACAGGCCTTTCTCGGTTATTCAGTGGTTGCTGAAGACGTTTTTGATTCTGCGGAGACTGTCTTCAGGCGCTCGTCTTGCGAGACGTCCTTTCAGGAGGTATGAGGCGAGCAAATTGGCGTCTCTTTCTCCCAGCTTCGGATGCGGAATCTGGCCGAGGATGTATCGCGGGATTCCGTCCGTACTGAATGTCCGTCGGTGCATGTCCACCGGTTCGTTTTTATACGAGCGAAACGTTTTTTCCGTGAACACGTCGCCCAGACGAACATACTCGTACTCGTAATGCAGTCGGATGGGCCGGATCTTGGTCAGATCGAACCATATGATTGTCGGCTTCTGCGGGCTCATTCCCGTACCGCGAGTCACGACTCTGATTGCCGACACGGTACCGAGACAGGCATTGTCCGGTACTGATGAAAAATCCTGCCAGCCCTCAAATGTCGGAACACGTACGGATGACATGCCGTTCGCCCAGGGATCCCTGTCGAAATGAGCGGTCCGGATCATGTTTTTTCCGTCGACCTTCCGCGTCGTCACTATCACCCTGTCGTGAAGCGTGATGGACAAATTACAGAAGTTGTGCGGAATAATCCTTGGCCTCGACAAGTGATGAAGACCTAATTTTTCCCAGAGGACCGGGGAGATGACGACATCGTCGCTACGAACGCCGATATCGGCCGGGCTATCGATAATAAGTGATGACCGATGTGGAATGCGTTGTTTCACTCAAAACTCCTTTGTTTGCGATGGTTGGGGAATGGTTATGCACTTGCCTGAGTCATGGTGTCCCGGCTTGCCAAATAGGCCTGAATTCTTGCTGCCGTGGCATCGTCGATGTTGCGTCTCCTTCGTTTCCAGTCGACCTTGCGACCACGATCGTCGTATTCGGCCTTCGGCATTGATGGAAGTGAATGCAACGGAATGCCGCGGGACGCCTTTCCTGGGCGCAATGACCAGCAGAGTCGGCCAAGACGCACGTTGCCGACGAATACTTCTTGGATCTCGATGACGCCGTCGCCGAAAAGGTAGTACGCATACGTCGTCGCAGCGCTTTTTTCGACACGAACATCTTTTACCGTAACCCCGACCTCTTGCAGGTAAATGGGCTTGCGTTTGCGGGTCTTCTCACCGATCGTGATGGAAACGACCGTACCGGCAAGGACGGTTCCCAGCCGATGCTTCAGCTGTTGTCCGTCCGGTAGCACGATCTTTCTGAGTGACGGTTTGTCGCCTGCGAGTGGATCGTGCCACAGCTTTTTTCCTTTTGCAACGATTCTTCCTTGCGGGTCTTGGACCACAAGAAAGGCGATTCTGTTTCCTGATTTCAGTTGCTGGTCGCGGAGAGTACGTAGGTTTGGTTTTTTGCTCATTGATGAGCTCCTTTTGGGATAGGGTTATTGAAGACGTATTTTAAGCAGCCACATAGAATATCACGATACGAGAAATACGTCAAATGCGAATTCGGCTAAAAATATATTGACAACAGAGCCATTTCATGAAATCGTATGACCATGTTTCTTACAATCTTAAACAGGAAAAGGATGAACGTGCATATCGTTTCTTCGGGATACTGTGGCCTGCTGGACGCGGTTATCGCGAAAGCGTATCCGCAAGCGGTCAGAGATAAGGAGATAACCTACGAGGCGGGGGGCATGACGAATCCGGCGCCGCAGGTGCTCACCGTTTCAAGGGAGAAGACGCCGCCGTCACTGAACGATCTGATCGGATTCGCCGACATGTCGCTTATGAATCTATTCTCGTGGGAAATCACTTCCAGACGAGAAGACGGTACTCGGGTGATTCCTGTCGGTTTGTCGTTGGTTCTTGAGCTGAAAAATCAGGAGCAGGAACTGTCGTGTCTGATAACTCAGGCGGAATTGTCCGACGTGTTGCGGAATAACGGCTGGGAAAAGATACGATATTCGCTGTCGTTGGTATCTCAACAACAAGGATTCACAGGCGGTCTCTCGCCGTGTAGGCTCCTTGTCAACGGTTACGCCTCGCTTTCGTCGAAGGCGCGTATCACGCAGGTTGGAAGAGAGGATGATGTGCTGAGCGCGTTCTTCCGTATAATGCGAGAGTCGGAGTGGATCGGATTTCATCTGCGTCAGTATGTCCGCAGACTGATTTCGCTGCCGGAATTTAATTGAAAGCGGGAAGTTCGCACAAACGGACCCCGCTTTCATGATTTTCGACCCTAACCACCAGAATCCGTGACGCGTCATTCTCAATGCGGATATATGCAACAGGTAGGAGGTTTTGTCAATCGGTGGAAAGATTACCCGATTTGCGATAAAATACAGGCGGCGAGAATTATCAATTCTCAATCTCCATTTTTCAATTAAAGATGGAAACAGTTTCAAGGACTTATGATCTTGAAGAGCGGACAGCTGTGTTTGGAGAAGCTGCCATCTCCTTTTGCGGGAGAATGAAGCGTGACCCGATTACGGCGCCGCTATTGTCGCAGTTGATACGGAGCGGAACGAGTATCGGAGCTAATTACTGCGAGGCTAATAATGCGAGCTTGAAGAAAGACTTCAGGAACAAGATATTCATTTGTAAGAAAGAAGCGCAAGAAACGAAGTATTGGTTTCGGATGATAAGCAGCTGTCTGCCAGAAACCAAACAAGAGACACAGAATTTATGGCGGGAAGTGCACGAATTGACGCTGATTTTCCAAAAGATACTCACTTCGTCAAAGGAATGATCTGTTTCCGTCGGGGTTGAAAATTGTGAATTGATCATTGAATATTGATTCCATGTCCCCAGATATAGCCATTTCCGTAAAAGGCGTTTCCAAGACGTTCAAAATTCCGCATGAGAAGGTTTCTTCCATCCGGGGCGCCTTCGTCGGCATGTTTTCCTCTTTCCACCTCCCCTTTGTGATGGGGACTTGCTTCCGAGGAAAACGAGGAAGTGAGGGAGGGGTGTCGTACGAAGAATTCAAGGCGCTCGACGATGTATCTTTCGAAGTGAAAAAAGGGGAGTTCTTCGGCATCGTCGGACTTGTCACGCCACAGGCCTTCGAGGGCGGACGGAACGGTTCCAGAAATGAGTTCATATCGGCGTTCTTAAGACAGGCGTTCTTAAGAATATTGACAGGGTGCATTTCATGTGCTATATTCGAAGTACTAAAACCACCCGTCCTGACCCTCTGGGCATGGCGGGTTTTAGTTTTCCAAAAATAAGGGCATGATTAAAGATGAAAAGCAGGACAGGCGGGTTGCCGTATATGTCGATGGGAGTAATTTTTATCACAAGCTGAAGGATCTTGGAATAAAGAACTGCGCCTATTACAAATATGGCGCGTTGGCGAATCATCTTGCGCGTGGACGTGATGTGATCGGCAAACGATATTATATCGGAGTTATCCGGGCGAAGGCTGGTGACGCGAGGGCAAAAAAATTGCAGGAAAATCAAGTGAACCTTTTTAACCATCTTGGATCAAAACAGGAGCGATTTTCCGTACAGCGCGGTTTTTTGATGAAAAACGATGGCGTGTTTCATGAAAAAGGTGTTGATGTTAAAATGGCGGTTGATATTCTTGTCGGTGCGTATGAGGATTTGTATGATACGGCGATTCTTCTTTCCTCTGATACGGACCTTATCCCAGCTATTGAGAAGGCAAGATTGCTTGGCAAGCGTGTCGAATATATCGGTTTTTCACATAAGCCGAGTTATGGGCTTATGAAAAATGCCGATGAGACTATTCTCCTTACAAAAGAAGATATCAAAACATTTGAAGCCCCGTTGCCTCCTGTTTGAAAATCGTTTCCCTATGGACTCATCTGTCGCCATCAGCGTCAAAAATGTCAGTAAGACCTTCCGCATATTTCACCTCGTCGGAGCCATGCGCGAAGGCGGGCTGCACGAGAAGATCTCTTCGATCCGTGGCGCCTTCGTCGGCATGTTTTCCTCTTTCCACCTCCCCTTTGTGAGGGGAGGGAAGGGAGGGGTTTCTTATGAGGAGTTCAAGGCGTAAAAATATGGACGATCAGAAAAAAATATTTGCCTACATAGATGCGGCGAATCTACATCGGGGGATAGCGGATTTGGGATGGAAGATGGATTACTGCCGACTTCATGCGTGGCTCAAAAACAAATACTCCATCGATCGAGCCTATCTTTTTATCGGCCTTATTCCGAAGTTTAAGGACCTCTATGCCATGCTTCAGGAGGCGGGATTCATTCTCGTGTTCAAAGAGACCACGTACGATGGGGATGGAAAAGCGAAGGGGAATTGCGACGCCGATCTCGTGCTCCACGTGATGAGGGATGTGTACGAGAACGGGCTTGACAGCGCGATTATCGTTTCCGGGGACGGCGATTATGCGGGGCTGGTTTCATTTCTGATTTTAAAAGAAAAACTGCGCGTCATTCTTGCCCCGAATCCTGAAAAGTGCTCCATCCTTCTGAAGCGTACACAGGCGCCGATTACATTTCTTGGTGAGCTCAGGGACAAGTTGCAGAAAAATAAAAGAAAAGGCCCCCACAAAGGCAAAGCCTAGGCAGGGTCCTTTTCGTAGTCATCCATAGACAGTATACGTCAAAGAATAGGGCTTGTCAATGACTGGAAAAGAGCTACAGAATAGGCTAGAATAGATAAATGGACAAAGACATCGCCATCAGCGTCAAAAATGTCAGTAAGACCTTCCGCATCCCGCATGAGAAGGTTTCTTCCATCCGGGGCGTGTTTACTTCGGCGTTCAACGGGAAACGGACGTTCGA
>JAAXXZ010000023.1 GCA_013334245.1 Candidatus Moraniibacteriota bacterium | reverse complement strand
ACCTCCATCTCGTATCCTCCTTTCCTCGTTCCGTATACGGATACCTCGTCCACTATGTCCGTATCCTGCTCGGGTATCAGGTCTTGGCTTTGTACTGCTGAGAATGAATTTCTGGTTTCACGGTTTTTGTTATTGACGAATGAATCATTCCGTGCTTTGCTATTGTAAGCATCTTAACTCACAAACCCTTTGCAAAGGAGGGCAGACTCATGATATGCCTCAAATCAAGTATGGCCGTTCCGTTGGTTTACGAGCTTTCGTTCCTACTGAACACGTTTTACCTGACAATGACGAGATCGGCGGAAAAGTTTCTGAACAGCCGGGCCGTCTCGACTGACAGGATACGTCGCAGCGGTTTCTTGCCGACATCCGAACACGGATTCGGAATCGGAAACGTCTTACGACCGGATCACGTGTCAGCCGCACTCCGACCGACAACGGACGGAATCATGTCCGCATGGTCGTTCGAAATCGGGCGGAATTGCGATATTGGACGTATACGGAATTTTCTGGATACGCTCGGAATCGTCGCGTCTGTTCTTAGCAGATTCCAGGTGTCCGAGAACGAATCCGGCTTATCCAAACTCTTGACAATAGGGGGAATATCGTGCCATGTGGGCGATTCGACGTTCGCGTTGAATATCACGCTCTCGCACGAGGTGATGGCGTCGTGGAGACTTCCTATGGACCTGAGAATCGAAGCCAGGCTGACCGAAGACTTGCCTGCGACCATCCGACGACACGTGTGGAACGGAAGCACTTCCGAACAAGACATCCCCGGCATCAGGCGTTCCGAAGACGGTCATATCGAGTCGATCGTATTGGGCGGTTCTGGAGCTGGGCTCGAGCGGTGTCGCCAGTTCTTTTCGGGTCATGGCGCGATATTCTGCCAGCGAAACATCACCTCACTGGAGCAGCAGGTGCTGATGCTGTGCCTGATGTCGAAGCTTGCCGCGCTTACGAGAACTTCGTGCAAAGAATGAAATCCAAAAAGCCGGGCTGGATCACTCCGCCCGGTTTTTTGCCGTCTGATGACGTTTAACCGGTCATGATGATATAGGCGAGCTGCGTCTCGAGTGCGCTCGGATGATCTCTCCTATAGGAATAATAGCGGTCAGGAAGACAAAAGGTGCATTCATCGGATTCGGAAACACACGCATCGGAAATGCCCGCGGCGATCGAGCGACATCGTATGACGTGCCTCAAGTCGGCGTGATACGTCGTATGGCCATCATGGCTCACCCGGCTGATAGCATCGGGATAATCCGAAAAATATCCAAGGACGTCCGCCCGTATCTCGAAATGCCGCGAGCAAATTCCCGGTCCGACGTGCAATCGCACGTTTGCGGGATCGGCACCGACGGTAATCATGCCGGATACGACGTTTTCAATGATGCCTCCGACGATTCCGCGCCAACCCGCATGGGCCAACCCGATGACTCCCGTGGCTGAATCCTCGAAATATATTGGGAAACAATCGGCACCGGTAACGGATAAGGCGACACCTATTTCCCGAGTGATCAGGGCGTCGGTTCCGGGGATATACGTGGGGTCTTCCGCGTGAACGAACGCCGTGCCAATCCCGTGAACCGGTCCGGCGGCAACGACCACTTTCCCGGACAATCCGATCGAATCGAAAAAACGTCCCCGATTTCGGACGCTTTCCTCGTTAGGCCCGTCTTCAGAAAGGTACATCGAGCCGAAACTCCTGTCCGAATACCCCTTCTTGACTTCCATGGTGGACGAATATGCGGATTACCGGTCATTTTGTCACGATATCGGGACACGCGCCGTCAAGCGCCATTACCGAGAAGAAACCGAGATCGAACAGCCGTACTGCCGCACGATACGCGTCCTCCGCGTTCGAAGCGCACAGGGCGATATTCGATGCATACGGTATCTCGGAACGCTGTTTTTCGAGATCAGTGAACGGGATTCCCAACGAGCCCGGAACAGGCGACCTCGACGCATCCTCGGTCGACCGCACATCCAAAATCCTGTATACGATATCCTTTTGAGCGAACATTTCTTTCCAGGCATCCGTTTTGACAAACGTCACTTTGGAACGGTCTATCGGCGAGGTCAGACTCGGTTCGGTCACGACCGCACCTCCCGCGGACTGCCATCCGGAAAGCCCGTCGGCGATGAATGCGAATTTTTTGCCACCTGCCTTCGCGACGTCGGACGCACGACGATCCGTCTCCGCATCGCCTGATGAGATAAGAAGAACCGTTCCGCCATCCGGTACGGGAAGGGCCCCGAAGTCGGCAACCGAAGAAGCCGACACGGAGCCGGCCGCGTGCGACGATTTGAATTCACCAGCGGACCGCAGATCGACCACCAGTATCGACGAGATCGATTTCGCCAATATGCCGCGTACCTCGACGACGCTCATCGTTTGAAGCGGGGACGCCGTAACGGTTGAGCCGGCAGTATTCGCGGCTACGTCTTCTTTAACGCTCTTTGACGGTCCCTTGAGAAGAAAAAAGACGGACGTGGCGATAACCAGACCGAATCCGACCACCATGGCGGTCATATCTTGCCCTGACGAATGCCTTTCCATATCGTTAGTGTTTCTGTTTCTTACCGTTGCGGTATGCGCTCACAGTATACCACTTTCCGAAGGGGCAAGGGAGCGTATTTTTCAGCTCGTCAACCGAGAATGGATCCGATGAAATCCGGGTGGCCGTTGACGTAATCACGGATCGGCATGGCTCCTTTCGTCTCCGGCTGAATTTCCTCGACATATACGATGCCTTCGCCCGACTGGATAGCCACCTTTTCGCCCGATTCGAAAACCTCACCGAATTTCCGCTTTATCGCGGGATCTGTTTTCTGAATCGTGATCCGGGTCAGTTTCAGACGCAACAAACCGTCGTCACGCTTCCAAAAGGTGAAGATACCCGGCCACGGGTGAAGGCCACGATACCGGTTCAGGATGTTAGCAGCGGTCTCGTTCCAGAAAATCCTTCCGTCCTCACGTTCAATAAGCTCGCACAGGGTCGCTTTCGAATCATCCTGCTCGACGGGTTCGGTACGCTTCTCGATCCATTTCGGAATGATCGATATCAGCAGCCGAACACCTGCCGCGGACATGCGCGACAGCAGAGTATCCGTCGTATCGTCAGCGGCGATCTCGAACGACTCCTGCGCGAAAACGGGACCCGTATCCATTCCAGCATCCATCAGCATGATGGACACTCCGGTTTCCGTATCTCCGGCCAATAGCGCGTTCTGAACTGGAGAGGCGCCTCTCCAGCGAGGAAGCAGTGACGCATGCACGTTCAGACAACCGAATCCCGGTATGGACAGGACTGACTCCGGAAGGATTCTCCCGTATGCGGCAACGATGACGAGGTCGGGTTCGTATTCCCGAAGTCCCTTCACCGTTTCATCGTCGAACCGCGCCGGCTGTTCGACGGGGATACGACGCTCCGACGCGAGACGTTTCACCGCGGAGGCCACGACCTCCTGTTTTCTTCCGACCGGCTTATCCGGTCTCGTATAGGCAGCAACGACGTTATATCCGGCAGCGATGATCCCTTCCAAAACCTCGCCGGAGAATTCCGGCGTACCCATGAACACGACACGGATTTTCGGTGCGGGCTGCGAAGATACGGCACCCTTGGCACCTACCGTCATTTTTTTGATGTCTGAGATCATATGTATCACGTTTATTTCTGATTCATGAAGCGGTCTATGACCAGTATTCCGTCAAGATGGTCGTATTCGTGCTGCAGCACGACGGCCAAGAAGCCTTCCGCGTCGATCGACCGGACCTTGCCATCCGTATCCTCGTATTCCATGGTTATGGAGCGCGGTCGTTGAATCATGAAATACTGTCCGGGCACGCTCAGACAACCCTCCTCCGAAACGGAGGTCTCCTCGGAATACGATACGATTTTGGGGTTGAAAAAAACGGACACGCGTCCTCCTATTTCGATGACAAACAGGCGGATGGGACGCCCGATTTGTGGCGCCGCAAGACCGACGCCGTCGTACACGCGCATCGCCTCTACCATTTCCGAAACGAGTGCGCGCACTTCCGAAGCGGTCGGATCGATGACCCTGGCCGCTTTTTTTCGAAGTATATCCCTGTCGGAACTTTCCGTCGTGACGATATCAAGCATAGACCGGGTTCGTATGACCGTAGTAAATCAGAGAAGGGAAAGCGGATCCGGATCGAACGTCCATGATTTCGGTTCGGAAAGCAGGACTTTTTCGAGCACGGAAGGAAACGCGCAGGAACGGGGAATCGTTACGAGAATGACCCATTCGAACCGACCGCGAACCTTCGGTACGAGAGGCTTCATCGGAGACGAGATTCGGACTTCCTTTTCAAATCCGATACTGGCCTCAATCAGCCGTTCGCGCGCTTCAAATGCCAACTTTCTGGATGCGTCCTCGTCGCTGTCCCGAAACGCGATCCGGAATACCCGGTTATACGGGGGATATCGCAATGTTTCGCGATCCCGAACCATTTTTTCCAAAAGTTCGAAAACGGATTTGTCGGCGATATGTCGAAGCGCTTCCCGTTCGGGCCGAAACGCCTGGACATATACGTGCCCGGCCATTCCGGCTATGCATGCCGACCGCGCGACAATCCTGAGGAACCGCTCGTCACCTTGAAAATCGGGGAATGAAAGGAAATTATCCGCATCCATGATAGCAACTAGCGATACATCCCGCAACGTGCCGATGTTGAGTACGGAAGGGGTTCCGATCAGAATGCCCGCAGAAATGGCAGAGTCGTACGGTTTCACCCTGTCCGCCTTTCGGAAAAAGCTCTCATCGATCCTGACGAGTGATCCGCCACCGAAAATCCTGGCAGCTTCGCGCTCGATTTTCTCGGTTCCGGAACCGACGTTTTTGAACTCGAGCGATCCGCACTTGCCACAACGAGGAAAAGACTTTGTCCGGTATCGGCAGCCCGGGCATCGGAACCCTCCCTCACGGGTAGAACGGAGAGCCCGGTCACATTCGGGACAGCGGGGAATGTCCTTACAGGAGGCGCAGACCGAAAATGAATCAAGGCCTCCGCGACTGGCGATCAACAGAACCTTCCGATTTTGTCGTCGCGCTTCCAGAATCGAACCGCGAAGGTCTTCCGAAAACAGCGAGTAGTTCTTCTTGTATCGTTCCTTTCGCATATCGATCATCGTGATCGGAGCGGACGGAAGCGGGGTACCGTCACCGATACGAAGAACGCGTACTTCCCCGAGCCGTTCGCTTAAGGCAGTATCAAGTCCCTGAAACGATCCCGCGCGGAGGAATGTCGCTCCCTGCAACCGGCAAAGCACCGAGGCCACGCGATGAGCGTCGTATCGCGGACTCATATCCCATTGTTTGTAGCCGACCGTCTCCGCCTCCTCCAGCAAGGCGACCATTCCCAGTTTCCTGAAAGGAGCGAACAGTGCCTGTCGCGTTCCGACGACGATATCCGCCTGTCCGGATCGGATGCGCTCCCATGCCGAGAAATATGCTCCGTCTCCGAGCGCGCTGTGTATGGATGCGACCCGCTCGGAGCCGAACCGGTCGCAGAGAAATTTTTCCGTAAACGGAATGGCGATTATTTCCGGGACCAGAACCAGTGTCTGAAGCTTTTTTCCGTTCGTTTTTTTCCACCCGACTACAATCCGAAGCGCTTGTTCGATTCCGACCTCAAGATAAAACGGCTTCGTATCGACGTCCTCGGCAAGTTTCCTGACCACATCCCGTTCGTCGTTCGACAAACGGATCGGGGCAGGTTTTTCGATGACTGCTTCCGCCTTGCTCGAACGTTCCTTTACGACCGCCGGAAGAAAGTGACGGAAAGTCCTTCCTAACGGAGAAAGGCACTCCTTTGAAACGGCTTCCGCAAGGGAAATCTGGTCATCGGTCAGGAACGATTCACGCATGACCGACTTCACGTATTTGAACCGACCGGTCGGCCGTTCCGCTCGCGCTATCTCCGAACAGGAAAGGACGACACCCTGTATCGTCCGTGGACCGAACGGAATCCACACGAGCGAACCGCGCAAGATCGGCACTTCCGAAAGGTACGAGAAGACCTGTCGGTTTCCCGGTGGGATAGGCACGACCGGCGCGATGTCACAAAAGTGAATCAGGTCCCTTTTCATGGCCTCATTGTAGCCTTTTCGGACGAATAATGCGATATTGACATAGTCGATATCCGTGGCTTCCCCATGGACAGGGCCCGCCGGAATGATACGATAACTAAGCCGACACACGGATGAAATAAAAACGGTTTACCACAATTATCATGAATGACACATCCTTACTTCTCGTCGGATCATTTATTCTTATAAACGCCGCTGCTTTCGTACTGATGCTCCTGGACAAAGGCCGGTCCCGGCGCGAGGGCGCGGAACGGATTTCCGAAGGAATGCTTTTTTTTCTGGCAGCCGCATTCGGAAGTCTCGGAGTCTATGCGGGCATGTTCACGTTCCATCATAAAACGCGGAAGTGGTACTTCATCATCGGCATTCCGCTGCTCATGGCGCAAAACCTCGCATTCCTATACCTTGCGTTCATCCTTCTTTCAGGCCGGCTATGAAGCTCTCCGCGCCGATATTGGCATCGTCGGCCCTGCTGCTCGTAGCTGGCGCAAGCCTTTTGTATTTCAGGCAATCGTCCCCGTACCCCTCCGGGGCGACCCGTAACATCGACACCCGGAACAAGGCAATCGTCGAACCTGACCGGAAAGACTCGACACCTATACGAGTCCTCTTCGGGGGCGATATGATGTTCGATCGGTGGATACGTGAGAAGTCTATGAAACGGGGGAATGCGTTCGTTTTCGACGGCGTGCGGGACGAAATCCGGACGCACGATCTGACCGTGGCAAATCTTGAAGGACCTATTACTGACAGGCCGTCAAAGAGTATGGCCTCGGTTATCGGATCCCGTGACAATTACATTTTCACGTTCGATCCGAGCTGGGCCGCTACGCTTGCGCAAGAGGGGATAGGCCCGGTCAGTCTCGGGAACAATCATATTTTGAACCAGGATCAGGACGGCGTCGTACAGACCAGGAAATTTCTCGACGATGCCGGCGTTGCGTATTTCGGTGACCCGACCTCGGATGACCGCATTTCAGTACGCCGGATTCGCGGAACGAGCATCGCTTTCGTAGGGTATGACGAGTTCGCTCCCGACGGGAAGACTCATGCGTTCAATGATATCGCGAGAGCGAAATCCGGTGCCGATTTCGTTATCGTGTACGCGCACTGGGGTTCCGAATATCTGCCGACGCGTAACGATGTCCGCTCGCTCGCGCATGCGTTCGTCGACGCCGGGTGTGACGCCGTCATCGGATCTCACCCTCACGTCGTGCAGGAATCGGAAACCTACGCCGGCAAAACGATCTACTATTCGCTCGGAAACCTCATCTTCGACCAGTACCAGCGCAATGACACGAAACACGGCCTTTTGGTATCCATGACGATCGATCCCGCCACGAAGATCCTCTCGTTTCGCGATATTCCGATCGAACTTCATTCGGATGGCGGCACGACGATCCGACCAGCTGCGAAGAGAGAGTAATGCCATTTCGATTCACGTCGTTTGCGAAGTCCGTGCGTTTCCTGCTAGGCTTCAAACGACTGATGCGCAACCTATGAACGAACGAAAACTCTATCTCGGCATACCGCTGTCGGGCAAGTCGAAGACCAGGATCGCTCAATCCATCGAAAAATTGGATGATTTGCCGATGTTCACGGTCAGACCGGAAAATCTTTTCGTCAACGTACTCTATCTCGGATTCGTCATCGACGAGAATGCCGCATGGATGGCCGAGACGGCGGGGGAGGTATGCGCCGGCATCGAGCCGTTCGACATGATGCTGACGACGATCACGACCGCGCCGGACGAAGGACAGATAAAGACCATCCAACTCGTAGGAGAAGAAAGCGAGCCTCTGCTTGCGCTCCGCAACGCGTTCGAGCGTGAACTGATGGGAAAGCAGGTTGATGGAAAACGGTTTCGTCCCAGGGTGACCCTGGCGCAGGTGAAACGCCATGAATTCTCCGCTCTTCCCGCGGAAACATTGTCGGTATTCCCGCAATCGGTCTCGATTTCGGAACCCGTCTCATCGGTCGTCTTGTATGAATCCGTAGGTGCGGGCGCAAAAAGGCAATACCTGGTCATGGACGAATTCCCACTCGGGTGAGATCAGTCAACGGATAACAAGCGCAAGAAGCGACACAAGGATGACATCGGGATCGGGAACGGATTTGCATGAAGGTACGCGAGTGTTTCGCATTTTGCCAACATAGTGAGTATGAGCTGCAGAAACCGTAACGAAATACTTGGCATCCGGATCGATAGTCGTTCGCAGGACGAACTTGAGCGGATAATCGCGTCGACCGTGACGAGCGGTTCTTTTACGAGAATCGCCACGGTCAATCCTGAATTTTTGGTACTGTCGCACGGTGATGTTTGCTTCAGGGACTGCCTATTGAAAGCGGACATCCGCATTGCCGATGGATCCGGTGTCGTCTTGGCAGGACTCATATATGACCAAGGCGTTTCCCGGTATCCGGGAGCGGATCTGGTACGCTTCATACTGTCGGTCGCGGAACAAGCCGGCGTCTCCGTGTTTCTAGCCACGAAAGGAGGCGGGCTTTCGACATATGAAGATGTTCGCAAGGCCGTCGTCGTATCGTACCCTGGTCTACGAGTCGACGGCGCGGATATGCTCCCGGGATCAGACGCCGAGTCGGAAAGGATTCGTTATGCTTCGGTGGTGCTCTGCAATTTCGGGGCGCCCGAGCAGGAACGTTTTCTAGAGTCATTTCGTTCCGATCCAGGCTCGATCCGTCTCGTGATGGGAGTGGGCGGCACCTTCGATTTCCTGACCGGTAGAAGGCCTCGCGCTCCGCGCTGGATGCGATCAGCCGGACTCGAGTGGCTTTTCCGGCTTGCGATACAGCCGAAACGGCTTGGCAGAATTTGGAACGCTGTCGTTATTTTCCCTTTTTTGTGCCTTTCTGATAGGATGAGAGGCGGGAAACAGTGAACAAATAGCAGATAACATAAAGCGGGACGAATCATAAATCACACCGCCTATAGTATTTTTAGTAAGATATTGTAGACCCTTGATGTCATTGATACCTGTTCCATGGAAACTGTTTACTGTCGGCTGTTCTCGGTTTACTGCTTACTGTTTTTTGCCCTATGACTTCTCCCATTCGCGTCCGATTCGCGCCGTCTCCGACAGGGTATCTTCATGTCGGCGGTCTCCGGACCGCGCTCTATAACTACCTCTTCGCAAAGAAGCATCAAGGCGCTTTCATACTCCGCATAGAGGACACCGATCGAGATCGGTTCGTTGACGGAGCGCTCGAAAGTCTGGTACGAAGCCTTGAAGGCATCGGGCTCGTTCCGACCGAAGGCGTCATGCTTTTGGAAGATCCGCATATTTCGGAACGGGCAGTTTCGCGTCACTCCAACACATACCCCGGCGTGTCCGAAGTCGGATCGCATGGACCGTACATACAATCCGAAAGACTCCACATTTACCGCAAATACGCGGAAAAACTCATCGCATCCGGTCATGCCTACCGGTGTTTCTGTTCACGCGAACGTCTTGACCTGCTTCGAGAAAAACAGACGGCCAATCACGAGGCTCCGAAATACGACAAGCTCTGCGCATCACTTTCGTCCGAAGAGGTGGCGGATCGGATTGCCGCAGGCGAACCGTCGGTCGTGCGGCTGAACGTTCCGAACGATCGCGGCGATATCGTTTTCCGCGACTTGGTGCGTGGCGACGTATGCATTCATGCGAACAACGTGGACGACCAGATTCTCGTCAAAACGGACGGCTACCCGACCTATCATCTTGCCAGCGTGGTCGACGACCATCTCATGGAAGTGACGCATGTCATACGCGGGGAAGAATGGCTCCCAAGCACCCCGAAGCACGTCCTTCTCTACGAAGCCTTCGGATGGGAGCCGCCGATATTCGCCCATCTGACACTTCTCCTGAATCCTGACAAATCGAAGCTCTCAAAACGACAGGGAGATGTGGCGGTCGAAGATTATCTCTCGAAGGGATATCTTCCAGAGGCGCTCATCAACTTCGTGGCATTTCTCGGATGGAATCCGGGGCAGGGGAGCACGAAGGAAGTATTCTCGCTTTCCGAACTCGCCGAGGCGTTCGACTTCGCACAGGTCAACAAGGCCGGCGCCGTATTCGACACGCGCAAGCTCGACTGGCTGAACGCCCAATACATAAAAGCGATGACGGTCGAAGAACTCACCCGGAAGGCGCTCCCGTTCCTTCGAAAAAAGACTTATTTCGTATCGGCGCCGGATGAACGGAAAGCCGATGACTACCTCCATCGCGTCGTTACGATCGGACAGGAAAGACTGACCGTCCTCTCGGCGATCGGCGATGAGCACGCGTTTCTCTTTACGGAGCCGGACATCGATCCATCACTGCTTCCATGGAAGGGGAATAGTCCCGAGGAAACCGCCGAAGCGCTCGAAAACGCGAAACGGATACTGACGGATGTCACGGATTCCGACTGGACCCGCGAACGACTCGGCGAAATTCTTCTGGAAGCTGCAGGCGAGAAACGGGGTGATTTCCTGTGGCCTCTCCGGGTCGCGCTATCGGGAGCGAAGCAGTCTCCGCCTCCCCAGGATATCGCCTGGGTCATCGGAAAGACGTACACACTCTCAAGGATATCATCCGCGTTGGAATCATTGACTTAAACGCGCATGAAAGCGGTCGTTTTTGATTTCGACGGGGTCATTCACGATACGTTCGACTTCCACCTGAAAAACGTCCGGCAGGTTTTCGGAGAGCATATTCCCGAACAGGATTTTCGGGATATTCATAACGGATCATTTTTTCAGAATCCCATGAACGCTCTCAGGAATGCCGACTGGGAAGCATATCGGAAACATGTCCACCGGAACATGTCGAACCTGGTTATGCCGGAGTCGACGAGAAACTTCCTGCTCGATCTCACAAAACGGTACGAGCTGTTCATCATCAGCTCCGGAAGCACTGCCATCATTACGGACTATCTGAATAACAACCGCATATATTCGGCATTTACCGAAATACTCGGTCTGGACGGACACGGCTCGAAGGTGGAAAAATTTGAACGGGTTTTCCGAGATCACGACCTACGGGCCGATCTCTGCGTTTTCGTGACTGACACGCTTGGTGATATCATGGAAGCCAGGGAGGTGGGCGTGCGGACGATAGCGATCGATACCGGGTATCACGATCGCGATACGCTGCTCAAAGGGTCGCCACATCATATCATCTCAAGACTGGAGGAACTTCATCAGGTGTTGGAGTCACCCGACCGATAACCCGTATCGTGACCGCGTGCATGGAACGGATAGACGACATGCTTGATTTTCTCCGGAAAGCGGAAGGACTGAAGTCCGCGATTCGGTATGGAAAAACGACGAGCGGCCGGCAGGAGTCGGCCGCCGAACATTCATGGCGAGTGACGTTGATGACATTCGTCGTGGCCGACGAACTCGGACTGGATATCGACGTATGCCGTGCCATGAAGATGGCGGCGGTTCACGATATCGCCGAAGCGCTGACCGGAGACATCGATTTCGTCCGCATTTCGGACGGCAAGGCGACGAAAGAGGGGAAGCGCGACGTGGAGGAAAGAGCCATGGCCGAACTGGGAAAGACCCTTTCCGGGAAATCGGGCGACGAGCTGTGCTCGCTCTGGAATGAATACGAGGCGGGTCAGACGGAAATCGCGCGATACGTGAGAGCCATCGATAAGCTGGAAACCCTGAGTCAACTCGTCGAAAGCGGCTACGAGACCTATGATCGGCCGGAACTGATCCCGAATTACGCCGATGCCGCCGTAAGAGCCTTCCCACAACTGTCGCCCATGCTTGTATCCATCAAGACCAGGCTCCGAGCCGAGTTCGATAAGGCAGGATTCAAATGGATCGAAACATACGACCTATGAAGTTGAAACGCATTCGGAGTAGCCTGGAACTGATCGACTTCTGGTCGATACCGCATTTTCTGTTCGGTTCCGTAACGGCGCTCCTTGCCTCCGCATATGCCCTTCCGGCAGGAACGATGTTTCTGACGACGCTTTTTCTGGCCATTTTATGGGAATTGTTCGAATACCGGAACCATATCGTCGAAAGCTTCCGAAACAGGGTGACGGACGTACTCTATCCGCTCATCGCGTTTCCGGTGACGTACCTCTACGCGCAGAATATCGCGACCGATCAACACCGTCGCATATCGCTCCTGGCCATCGTTTCCATTATCTTCTTCTACATCAACTACATGGCCTGGAAAGCCAGATTCGCGGATGACAAGGATTTCATGAACTGACATGCTCGGAAACGGAACCTGACGCCATCTCTCACGAACAACGTCTGCTTGTGCTATAATATGTTAATGGCTATACGAACGAATAAACATCTCCCAGTCTCGCTTCTCGCGATCGGAATATTCACTTCCGGATTGTTTTGGGTGCAACAGGCGGACGGAGCCGATTCCAGCATCGAAAATCTTACGGAAGATCAGAAGGACGCGATTGACGAGCGGGAAAAACAGATTTCCGAGATAAACGCGAAAATCAAGGCGTACCAGAAAATAATCGACCTGAAAAAAGTCCAGGGGGCGACGCTTTCCGATCAGATCGAGACATTGGAGGCGCAGGCATCGAAACTCGAACTCGAAATCCGCGCGACTGAGCAGAAGGTTTCGGATATTTCCAGCGAACTCAAGGATATCAATTCGAGGATTTCCGAGAAGGTGCGCGTCATCGCCCGGGAGCGACTCGTCCTCTCGGAGCTGATCCGTGAATACTATGCGGGTGCCGATGACGGATCCGGAATCCTTCTCGCTGCGGCCGGAAACGATTTCGATTTCCTTATGAAACGCGACGACTGGATGACCGAGACAAATGGACGCATCGTCGGCATTCTTCGCGATATGGCGGCAACGAAAAAATCCATGGAGGAGGACCAGTCCGCCCTCACCCAAAAGAAGATCGAGGCGGACAGTCTCAAGAATCAACTCGGACAAAAAAGCGATGAACTGGAAAGCACTCAGAAAAACAAGGCCGCACTGCTTGCGAAGACACAGACCGAACAGACGAAATATTCTTCGTTGGTCGACACGCTCGAGGAGCAGCGGAAACAGATAGAAAGTGAAATCGAAGACTTGGAATCCGGACTGTCCGTAGGAGAAGACATTCCGTCATCCAAGAAGGGACTGCTCGACTATCCGTTGAAAAGCCCGAAAATGACCCAGGGATACGGGAAAACATCATTCTCAAAAACCGCGTACGCGTCCGGAAAGCATAACGGCGTCGACTTTGGGGTCTCATCAGGCACGACCGTCATGGCCGCGGCGAGCGGAACCGTCGTCGGTGTCGGCAGCTCGGGTAGATACGCCTACGGGAAATGGATCGCGATCGATCATGGAAACGGCCTCGTGACCCTCTATGGGCACCTCTCGGTCCAAAGCGTGAAGAAGGGTGAGAAGGTCATCCGAGGCGAAAAAATCGGTCTTTCCGGAAACACCGGCTATTCGACGGGTCCCCATCTCCATTTTTCCGTCTTTTCTTCAAGTTCGTACAAGGTCGTCGAATCATCGAAGGTGAGCGGGGTGTACTATCCCATCGGAGCAAGCGTGAATCCGTTGAATTATCTTCCGTAATCTCCGAAATAATACGTTATAATAACTTGATCGTTTGTTATGCGAAATCCGACCATCCTCGACAAGAGCTATTTTTCCGGCAGTGCCTCTCGCCGTTTTGAGACGAGCAAAATGATGGAGAAACTGATGGAAAATCGCAAGATAGCTTTGGCACTGTACGACAAGACCCGCCAACGCGAGTTCCACGACGCCGTCATCGGCGCCATGGATGGGGCCGCGAAACTTGAAGCTGACGAGCTCCGCATCGCGCTTCACGGACTGTATAACGGCAATTCGCACATAACGAAGAGTGGTATCAAAGATATCGCCCTGGAATTACTTTCGGAAAATCGCGATCCTTCAAAAGCCTATTTCGTTAAATCGGAAAAGGAGCCCGAACCCGAGCAGTCGATGCCGTACGAATCCCCGGAATCTCCGTCCGAAGAGGGGGAGCTTACGGGCGAAACGTCCGAACCGACCACACGGAAGAGAACGGTTTTTCAGAGGATCTTCGGATGATTATCGCCGTCAGCGATAAATTTACCGCTGGGAAGGGGAGTGGAAGAATCGATATGGCCTGGCCGTTTCAACCGATACCTATCACTTACGTATATGGCGGGCATAATGTACGGGACGGGATGGAGAAACAGGCGCGACAAGATCATCCTCACTCACGACGAGGTCCGCGCCGTTCATAAATACAATTACAAGGCTACCGACCTTGTACTGGAAAAGCATCCCGAACTCAAAAAGATCCTGACGACGCATGCGAAGCGGGACATGTTCGGAAAACTTCTCATCGAAAAAGGCGGCGGCAAGAACCGAAGCAAGCTCAAAGATTGGGGGGTGACCGGCGTGACGGATCTCGGCGATATCGTGAAGACCATGGCACAGGAAAAAAAGATCACGCCGAAGGAAGCGCGGACGATAGCACGCACCCTGACCGGAGCGACCGGGGCGAGACAGCGTGAACTCCTGAACAGCCTTTCATCGGATAAGATTTTCCAATCACACACGGAAGAGAAACAGGTTCCGAATGAGAAACCGACGCGGACAATCGAGGTGAAGGCTCCCCTGTCGACCCTTAAGAAACCTGCGGCAGAAACGTCCGCACTCATAACGGCCTCCGCCGCTACCGCAGCCGCCTTTCATGCGATGAAACCGCCGATCAGTGGCTCCGTAGTGCACGGCAAACCCCACCAGTTTCTCGCCGGAGTACGATACTCGGCGCAGGGAGAACCTTCGCAGGAAATCACAGGCGGGGGAGTCGCCGGGCCGATCAGTGGCCCGGCGGTACATGGAGGCCATCATCCGTCCATCATGAAGCCGGACAGACCTCCGATGTCAAAAACGATGCCTGCGAACGGAAGTGGCCTGAGCCATGGCGGATACGAACATCAGGACCGTCCTTCCTCGCAATCAACCTTGCACGGCAACATCGTACGACCGGGCATCGTCGGGAATTCTTCGTTCCCGAAGGCCACCGGTACCGCGGGGTTGAGAGGAAACGTTTCCCCAGTTTCACGCCTCCTCGGATAAGTTCCGATATCCGCAATCCCCGCCCTTGTCCAAAAAGGGGAGTCGCACTCTGACCGTAGGCCCCCTTCACGCATACTCCCCATAAGTAGCGTCTCTTCGAATCCGCGCGCTTTACGATCACATAACATTCATCGCGAGCGATGAATCGTCTTTACTGTACCGACAAGGATTTCCTGGCGTTAAACGTAACGAATTCGAATCAATAATACCTGACAACCGATTTACGAACGTCGTTTCGACGAAACGGGAAAATACGACCGGATTCGAGAGATTTAGGGGTACATCAGGTACCCCTAAAAACCATCAAACGGCTCCTAAATCTCTGCGACGACGGATATGATGAAGGCTTTCAGTGTCTCACAAAAAATATGAGCGGTAGAAGGGGAGTCCGAGCGCACTCGATCGTGGTTATCATGAGTAGATCGAATTCCTGATTACCCGCACACTATTCGAGTGATAACTCGACCCATATACCGGACGAAGCGTCCGTTGAGCGGATTCAAAGTCTGGCCGCCGACAGGCACACGACCCAAAGAGTGCAAGCCCGACATGGTTCGATACGGTTCAAAAGATGCGAATGCACGATGTGGGGGTATTCGTTGCGAACATAATCGATGCGACTCACTGCCTTGGTTTACTACGACCTGATACATTCTTAACTGGAAATATCACTGCATGTCGCATAAGTTACA
>JAAXXZ010000022.1 GCA_013334245.1 Candidatus Moraniibacteriota bacterium | reverse complement strand
GAATCTCCTCGAGTTTCTCAACGAGTCCAAGCCGCTCGAACAGGGTATTTTGATTTTTCCCGATCCGATCGAGCGATTTCCTGATATACCCGAGATCGACGGGTATGGTACGGATTTCCTCCCGATCTTTCTGCCGTTCCCGCTCGGATTCGATACGACCGGACAGGATGGCAGAATCACGTTCGACCGTATTGAGCTCGCCCTGGAGCGCGGCCGCTTCCTTCGTCAATGTATCGGTCTTCTCTCCTTCCTCGAGCGCCCCCGCGAGGTTCGTGACTTCCTCGCGAAGCGTATCCGTCTCGCGTTCAAGCATCCCTGCTTTCCGTGCGAGATCCTCCCGCTCCTGAGACAAACCGCCCCGCTCGCCCTGAAAAGAATGCCACAAGAATCCGTACAGTTCGGTCTGTTTCGAAAGCAGCCTTTCGGCGACGTCTTTTCCCTGGGACGCGCGTTCCGCCTGACGACGTAGCATCTTCAGGTGCGGTTCGATCTCCACGAGGAGCGTATCGACGCGTGCCAGATTGTCCTTCGTCGAGGCAAGCTTGCGGAGTGCGCGTTCCTTTTGGATCTGATACTGTTTGACGCCGGCCGCGTCCTCGAAAATCGATCGTCGCTCCGCGGGAGTCGCATTGAGCGTCGCGTCGCTCATGCCCTGCGTGATGACACAGTAGCTGTCCTTGCCTATACCGGACTTGGCCAACAGGTCCACGATATCGAGCAGCCGTACCTTGGCGCCGTTGATCAGGAACTCACTCTCCCCGCTCCGATGCAGCTTACGTTGGATAGCCACCTCCTCGTATTCGATCGGGATACGATGATCACGGTTCTCGAAATGGAGCGTGACCGACGCGCTGCCGACTTTGCCGCGCTTCGCCGTTCCGCCGAAAATGACGTCCTCGGATTTTTTTCCGCGAAGATTCTTTGACGACTGTTCACCGATCGCCCAGCGGATGGCATCGGCCACGTTGGATTTTCCGGAACCGTTCGGTCCCACGATAGCCGTTATGCCGAGCCGACGTTCCGATCCGTCCCCGTCCGGGGAAAAATCAAGAACCGTCCGATCGGCGAACGATTTGAATCCTGAAATTTCTACTTTTCTTAAAAACATGATGAGAGAAACTAACGACTCACAACGGACAACAAACAACCGCGAACTACTGCCAAATATAGAAGCGATGAGACAATACATCCCTTCGTCGAGGCGCTACCGACATTGCGACGATTCTCTTTTAAGTATATCAGATACAGCAGAAACGCTCCACTCTGCCCTCCTCAAAACAAAAAAACGGATCGCTCCGTTTCCGTATACTCGCTATGATTCAGCCGCCGTTTCCGATCTCAGGATTCGTTCTTCGAAATTCCAAACGGATCAGTGCCTTTCGACGCTAAAGACGTTCCGGCTCATTCCTTTCAACCTGTTACTTTCGACTTGTAGCTTCATCAGTCCCACCCCTTCGCCTTGATTGCCTCCGCAGCGGCGTTGCGTTGAGCTTCCTGTTTTGACGCACCCTCACCCTCGGCGACGAGATTCTCCCCAAGGAACACGCCGGCCGTAAAATGGCGATCGTGATCCGGCCCCCATTCCTTGAGGACACGGTATGACGGCGTAATGCCGGTCTTTTCCTGGGACAGTTCCTGAAAACGGCTTTTCGGATCCGTATGCAGGCCGGCTTCGATGACCCGCGGCAATTCGGATATGATGTTGTTTTCTATGAATACCTTCGCGGACTCGTATCCCTGATCAAGATAGAGGGCGCCGATGACCGCCTCTATCGCGTTTGCCAGAAGCCACATCCTGGCACGGCCGGTATCCTTCGCCTCACCCTTGCTCATCAGCAGGAAATCACCCAAACCGAGTCGTGCCGCGATTTCAGCCAGGATCTCGCCGTTGACGATGGCCGCCCGAAAACTCGTCAGATCCCCCTCCGGATTCGGATAGTTCCGGTAGAGAAAGTCGGTCACGACCAGCTCGAGCACGGCATCCCCGAGAAATTCGAGGCGCTCGTTATGCTCAAGCCGATATCCGCGATGCTCGTTCAGAAAGGAGCGATGCGTTATCGACTCCTGAAACAGGTCCGGGTTTCGGACCTCGACGCCGAGCGTCTCGGAAAATTTCTTCGCATCGAAGATATCGTTCATAGGTTTCGAAGATCGGATAGAAAAATCGGTCAGTCGACGATCGCAGGCGTTTCCGATGCGACCGGTTCCGAAGTCGGAGCCGGAGTCGGCTCCTCTTGCCCGCCCTTCCATTCCTCAAGTCTGGCTTTACGCTTTTCGGAGGAATCGTCTTTCATCGGCTCGCCCATCTCCCGATAGATGGTTCCCAAAACCCCGTTGACGAACTTCGGCGAACTGTCGGATCCGAATGATTTCGCAAGCTCGATTGCCTCGTTGATGGCGACCTTCGGGGGGACCTCGTCGTAATCTCCGAACAGGAGCTCGAAAATCCCGAGCCGGAGAATGGACCGGTCCACGGATGCGATCTGCTCAAGCGGCCATTCGGGAGCGCACTTCTCGATCAACCGGTCGATCGTATCGTGCTCCTTTACGACGCCTTCGATGAGACGGGAAGAAAAGCTTCCGCCCTCGAGACCCGGCGCGAATTCGGCCAGGTTATGTTTCACGATGTCCATGATCGCATCGTCGGGACATCCCTTGAAATCCCATTCGTACAGGGACTGCATCGCGACGGATCGCTGAAGGTGACGGTTTGCCATAAACGAAAGAACGATTAGACCGGCATGTTAGTGTTTCTGAAAAGAGGAAGCGTGAACGAAAAGAGGCGGACTATTCCGCCTTTTTTCCCTTCGCGAGCTTCGGGAGCGCGATCTTGAGAACGGCGCGACCGCGATATTCGCCGCACTTCGGACAGGCCCGGTGAGAAAGGACCGGCGCCGCACACTTCGGACAGGCCTGCGTCTGGGTCGGGGTCATTTCCAACTCACGACGTGCCCGGTCGCGTCGGTGTCTCGTGTGTCTTTGCTTCGGCAATGCCATAACAATCGTATAAAGACGGATAAAATGGGCATGACGCCCGTTCAAAAGACAAAGTACCATCATTCTTCGGGCTTGGCAAGCGTCCGACTCAGGCGGGATCACCGCTCACACCGATAGTGACTCGCCAGGGAGATTCTTATCCGAATCCGGGCCGTAGGATTTGATGAAACCGTCGAAGATGGAAAGGAGTCTTTTGGTGACGGGACCGACTTCCCCTTTTCCGATCGGGAAATCGTTCACCTGGACGATCGGCACGATAAGCTTATTCGAGGCCGTCAGGAACGCCTCGTCGCAGGAACGGAGCTCGTCCTCGAACAATCCGTGTTCCCTGATCGGTATCCCGGCGCCCTTCGCGAGTCGTACGATCAGGTTCCTGGTGATACCGGATCGCGGTCCATGTCCGGTCGTCCGTATCTCGCCGTCCTTCACGATGAAAAAATTGCTTGTGGACGCCTCGAGCACGCGTCCGCCGTGCACGTACAGGATCTCGACCGCGCCCTCCGCGAGCTTCCGTTCCCGTTCCTTGAGCGGCACGATAAAATCCGCCGTACGCGAGGATGGCAACGTCCGACGATATCCGAGCGTGATGACCTTTCCGCCCTTGTCATACAGTTCCCGGGGCAACGGCGCCGTTTCTTCGATCATCATACAAAACGTCTCGTTCCCTTCCGGAAGAAAACCGTTTCCGCTCGGCCCTCCCGACAGCACGGTACGGACGATCATCGTCTCATAATCGTGATGTCGGATCAGGTCGCGCGCTATCTCCCGTGCCGCTTCAGCATCGACTGGAGAACGGAGCCCGAGGTCCGACGCAGAACGTTCAAAACGCTTCCAGTGTTCATCGAACAGGAACGGTTCACCGTTCACGACCGGCATGACATCGTATACCGCATATCCTCGAAGAAAGCCCAAATCGCGCGGGCTGATCGAGACATCCTCGACCGGCACGGACTTCCCGTTGAAATGACAAAGCTCTTGCATACCGTTCAGTTACGAATCACCAAAAGCCGACCTATGTCCGCTTTCAGAATAGAAGGCTTATATGAGCCTAAACGATTATTTCGAACCGAAAACCGTCAAAGAAACATCCGGCGCGCCCATTATAGATACAAAACGGCAAAAAAGGGAAGGGGTAGGCGGCAAATAGACGTTCCTTGCTTCCAGCCATGATATCGGCGATACTGAGTGAAAACGGTACCAACATTATCGAAGTTCCTATGTCTCCTCGCGTCTTTTCGGAAAACGTCGTCTTCTTCGACGCGGAGTTCACCTCGCTCGATCCGCGACAAGGGGAAATCTTGTCGGTCGCGATCGTGAAGCCGTCCGGAGAGGAACTCTACCTGGAAATCGATCGCGGTGAAGATTTGGTGCATCCGTGGGTCCGGGAGAACATCCTTCCCCTGCTCGACGGAGATCCGATTTCACCCGACTCCGCCCGCGAACGGGTCGAACACTTTATCGGCGATTCGACCCCGTACCTCGTCTCCTACGTGAGTCATTTCGATACCGCGTTCCTGCACAAGCTTTTCGGCGACGGACGGTGGCCGTTTTCCCGCGATCCGATCGACTTCGCCTCCATGCTCTTTTCGGCCGGTCTCAATCCGACGAATCTCCTCGAGAACGACCGCATCCTTTCCGAATCCCTCGGAGTAGAACCGTCCGTTTTCGGCCGCATGCATCATGCCTTGAACGACGCCCGTCTTCTTCGCGACGCGTACGGAAAATTCTCACGGTATATTTCGACAAAAAACAGATAACAAATAACAGTGAACAAGGGAACATGCTGAAGGATCTGTTCATCGTCACCCTTCCTCTTCCCCGTTATCCGCTCACCGTTAATTGTTATCTGCTCGCTGCTCCCCTCCCCAGTTATCTGCTCACTGTTATCTGATATCTGTTATCTGTTCAACAGATTCCGGTTCACGTTTTCCGGCACGGAATAGTACACCGGCTTGAAACTCATCCGATGTATCGGACACGCGCCGATCCGGCGAAGCGCGTCCATGTGCTCCTTGGTCCCGTATCCCTTGTGCCTCGCGAAACCGTATGCGGGATACGCCACATCGTATTCGGCCATCATCCGGTCCCGGGTCACCTTGGCGATGATGGACGCCGCGGCGATGGAACGGACCGTCGCATCACCACCGACGACGGTCTCCTGTGCCACGGACAGGTTCGGGATTTCCTGGTTCCCGTCGATCAGGAGAAGCATTTCCCTTCCCGACGCGCCGAGCGTCTTCCTGAGATCGGTCATCGCTTCCTTCATCGCGAGAAACGTCGCCTGAAGAATGTTGATCCGATCGATCGTCTCCGCCGTCACGATGCCGATACCGACATCGAAATGTGCGAAAACGAACTCAAACGCCTTCTCGCGTTGTTTTTCTGATAGTTTTTTGGAATCCCGAACCAGGTCCCAGTCTTTCTCCTCCTCTTGATTCATGACTCCGAATTCCTGATTCTTCAGTGCCGCTGCGGCCGCCACGACCGGCCCCGCCAAGGGTCCCCGACCAGCTTCATCGATCCCGACGATAAGCATACCGCTCTCACCGCGTTTAAATCTTTCAAAATCAAAAATAGATTCCATACTCGGTTTGCATAACGTCGACTCGGAAATCCAGAGGCTCTGGGGGTTCGAAAACCGATTGTACGGCCCGACGAGCCCTTATGAGACACCATTATTATACAGCGAATCTCCCTCTTTTCGCGAACATGACAATACTCACCCCCTGTGATACCATTCAGTCACATTCATCTTCCCGGCGGAAGCCAGGGCGCAAGCCGGCGTACGGGGGAAGCGAAAACCATATGAACGGACTTTCCCGACCATGTCAGCGTCTTTTCCCTTAGGATAGGCGTTTTTTATTTAAAAAGCTTCAGAAGCTGCGGAAGCTTCAGAAGCTACGGAAGCTTCTATGTCCGATTTCGTCCACCTCCACGTCCACTCACATTTCTCTCTCCTTAACGCCCTGCCGAAGGTCGACGACCTTATCGCGGAAGCGAAAAAGTACGGGATGGAGTCCCTCGCACTCACCGACACTTCGAACCTGTACGGCGCGGTGGAGTTCTATGTCCACTGCAAGGACGCCGGCATCAAGGCGATCATCGGAACCGAACTGCACGTCGTAAAGGACCATACGAGCAAAACCCCGTCGGCCGACGACCGCCCGCGAAACACGATCGTTCTCCTCGCGAAAAACGAGACCGGATATCTCAACCTGCTCCAGCTGGTCTCCATCGCGCAGCTCGAAGGGTTCTACTACAAGGCGCGTATCGATAAGAACCTGCTGCGGAAATACGGCGATGGCCTCATCGCGCTTTCCGGAAATATGACCGGCGAGGTGCCGGCGAACCTCATCTACGACAATTACGAGGCGGCCAAGGCCGTGGCGCTCGAATACCAGGATATCTTTGGCAAAGACAATTTCTATCTCGAGCTCGGTCCGAATATCGAATATGAGAGTCAGGCGACCGTAAACGCGGGACTCCGCCAGATGCACGAGGAAACCGGAATCCCACTGGTCGCGGCGGCGGATACGTTCTACCTGCGTCCCGAGGACCGCGACACGCATGACATTCTCTTGTGCATCCAGAACAACTGGACCGTCGCCCAGGAAAACCGACCACGGCTCACGCACCTCGATCTCTCGTTCCGAGGCCCCGAAGAGATGAGGGAGATCTTCAAGGATTATCCGGGCGCGATCGAGAACACGAAAAAGATCGCGGACGAGTGCAATGTGAAGATCCGGCTCGGCGAGACACAGCTTCCCCATTTCGACGTGCCTGAGGGCAAGACCGCCGAAACCTACCTCCTCGATCTCTGCGAGGAGGGTCTTGTCTACCGGTACGGCGATCCGAAGGACCTGCCGGCGACGCATCGCGAACGGTTGGATTACGAACTCGACATCATCAAAAAGACCGGATTCGCGTCCTACTTCCTCATCGTCGCCGACTTCGTGAACTGGGCGAAAAAGGCCGGGATCGTCGTGGGACCGGGACGTGGATCGGCGGCCGGATCGCTCGTCGCCTACCTTACCGGAATCACGAACATCGATCCCATAAAATACGACCTCCTGTTCGAACGGTTCCTGAACCCGGAACGTATCTCCATGCCGGACGTCGACATGGACTTCGCTGACGACCGGCGCGACGACGTGCTCGAATACGTCCGGCAGCGATACGGTCGCGACCACGTGGCCCAGATCATCACGTTCGGGACCATGGCCGCCAAAGCGGCCATCCGCGACACGGGCCGGGCGCTCGGCTTTCCCTACGCATTCTGCGATCAGATCTCGAAACTGATCCCGATGTTCACCTCGCTTGCGAAAGCCGTGGAGGAAGTCCCGGACCTCAAAGCGCTCTACACGGGAAACGCCGACGCGAAACGGATTATCGACACCGCCAAAAAACTCGAAGGCAATGCCCGCCACGCGTCGGTGCATGCGTGCGGTGTCGTCATCACCAAGGACCCGGTCACCGCGTACTCCCCGCTTCAGAAGGTCGCCGGTCACGGCGAATCCGCGGTCACGCAGTACGCGTCGTCGTCCAAGCTTTCGGCCGTGGAGAAGATCGGCCTTCTGAAGATGGACTTCCTCGGTCTCAAAAACCTCACGATCATCCAGAACACCGTCCGTATCATCCGCGCACTCGGCAAATTCCGCGACCTCGCCGAGCGGATCGGCATCGATCCCGTCACTGGCTCGGCATCGGACGTGATGGATCATATTCCGCTCGATGACGAAAAAACCTACACCCTTCTTCAGGAAGCCAGGACGACCGGCGTGTTCCAGCTCGAAAGTAACGGCATGAAACGCTATCTCAAGCAGCTCAAACCGACCGTTTTCGAGGACATCATCGCCATGGTCGCCCTCTATCGTCCCGGACCGATGGAATACATTCCGGACTTCATCGACGGCAAACACGGCCGGAAGGAGATCAAATATCTTCATCCGAAGCTCGAACCGATCCTTCGCAACACCTACGGCGTCGCCGTCTATCAGGAACAGCTCATGCAGATCGGCCGCGACCTTGCCGGCTTCTCGCTCGGCGAGGCGGACGTCCTCCGCAAAGCCGTCGGCAAGAAGATCAAGGAACTCGTCGCCGAACAGCGCGAGAAATTCATAGATCGATGTATCGCGAACGGCATCCAGAAGAAGATCGCCGAGCAGGTCTTCGCGTTCATCGAACCGTTCGCCGGGTACGGATTCAACCGGTCCCATGCCGCCTGTTACGCGCTCGTCGGATATCAGACCGCGTTCCTCAAGGCTCACTACCCTGCGGAATTCATGGCCGCCCTCCTCACGAGCGACCAGAACGATACGGACCGCATCGCTATAGAAGTCGAGGAAAGCCGGCAGATCGGCGTCGAAGTGTTGGCACCCGACGTGAACGAAAGCTTCGAGGAATTCGCCGTCATCAAGGGGGACGACGGAAAGGAGCGTATCCGATTCGGACTGAACGCCATAAAGAACGTCGGAAAGCCCGCCGCCATGGAAATCGTCCAGGTGCGGAAGGAACACGGGTCGTATGAGACGCTCGAAAGCCTGCTCGAACTCGTCCGGGTGAAAGACCTCAACAAGAAATCGCTCGAAGCGCTCGCCAAGGTCGGCGCGCTCGACAAGTTCGGAGAACGAAACCGGCTCCTCGCGAACCTCGATGCCATCCTGTCGTTCGCGCGGAACATTGACAAGATAAAGAATTCGCATCAGGACAGTCTCTTCGGCTCGCTTTCCTTCGAAAAACCGACCATACGATTCGTCCCGCCCGAGCGTCCTTCGACAAAAAAGGAGCGCCTTGCATGGGAAAAGGAACTGATCGGACTCTACATCTCGGACCATCCGGTCTCCGACTACGACGAATACCTTCGCGATATCGCCGTCCCGGTACACGATCTGGACTCGTTGCCCGACGGGGCCACCGTCCGACTCGGCGGCGTGATAGCCACGTCAAAGAAGATCCTGTCAAAGAACGGGCAGCCGATGTATTTCGCCGGTGTCGAAGACCTTACGGGACGGATAGAGGTACTCGTCTTTCCTCGGGTCGCGGCCGAAACGGAGGGTTTATGGGCCGAAGACGGAATCGTTATCGTGGAGGGAAAAGTGAACCGACGGGACGGATCGACGAAAATCATGGCCGAATCGGGACGAAAGCTCGACGAAGACGAAGTCAGCCGGTATCATTCGCTCAAGCTGACCCGCGAGAAGCACGGACGGACGGAAAGACGGGACGATCCGGCTCCGGACACGGAAACCGCCCGACAGACTGCCGCGGAAGAAAAGATTACGATCGCGCTCGACGAGGCGAGGGCGGCGGACGCGCTCAATGAGCTCTCCACGGCTCTCAATTCGCTTCCGAAAGGGCCGGTCAGAATCTTTCTGCTCGTCTCAGGCCAAACCATCCGGACCGCGTTTTCGGTCATACTCGACGAGAATGTTCGCGAAACGCTGTCAAAGATTCGTGGTGTCCAGAATATCAGATGAGAGGAATCATGAAACAGAGAACATTGGACAGATGTCAGGAGGAGGCAAAAAATAGAGTTTGTCATTCCGAGCGTAGCCGAGGGAATCTGCGCTATCTATGACTACACTGTTTCATTCGACAGATCCCTCCACTCGAGGACTCGGTCGGGATGACAAGGTAACAATCGGAATTGCACATCCCCGGTCTCGTTGTCAGTTGTCAGTTGTAAGTTGTCTGTTCCCTGTTCTATGCCCATACCCGTCATCGTCGGTCCGACCGCATCCGGAAAATCCGATTACGCCATCTCGCTCGCACAAGAGATCGACGGGGAAATCATATCCGCGGATTCCCGACAGGTCTATCGCAGGATGGATTTTGGTACCGGGAAGGTGCCACGGGATACGGAACTTACAACCGACAACTCACAACTTACGACCGATTCGAAACAGATAGAAAAACCCTCTGAAACGTTGTCAGTTGTTAGTGGTAAGTCGTATGTTTCCTCCGGTATCCGGCATCACCTTCTCGACGTCGCCTCACCGAAGCGGACCTATACGGTCACGCATTTTCTCCATGATGCCAGAGCGGCGATTACCGACATCCAAAAACGCGGCAAGACCCCGATCATATGTGGCGGGACGAATTTCTGGATCGAGGCACTCGTCTTCGATAGCGAATTCCCGAAAGTGAAACCGGACCCGGTTCTCCGCAAGGAATTCGGGAAGTTGACCGCTCCGGAGCTGTTCACACTGCTCTCGGAAAAGGATGCCGAACGGGCCAACGCCATCGACCGACACAATAAAGTCCGTCTTATCCGCGCGCTCGAGATTATCGCGACACTCGGGAAGGTACCAGACAACAGTCACAAGTCAGAAGTCGAAAGTCGCAAGTCCGATGATTTTCGGTTCATCGGGATCGATCTTGCGAAAGACGTTTTGCACGAGCGTATAGAAAAAAGGCTGAAAAAAAGGCTTGAACAAGGCATGATAGATGAGGTAAAACGGCTCCACGAACAGGAAGGCCTCTCGTGGAAACGTCTCGAGGGCTTCGGCCTCGAATACCGGTGGTGCGCACGCTTCCTTCAGGGAAAAATACCCCGCGAAGAAATGGAAGCGTCACTCCTCAAGGACAGCAAGTATTATGCCAAACGGCAGATGTCCTCGCTCCGCAGGCTCGAACGGAAAGGAGTAAAGATTGAGTGGAAAAGATGAATTTCCAATATTGAATTTTGAATTTGGAATTTTTCCCTCCCACAATATTACTCAGTCCCCATCGCTACGCAAAGTGTTGCTGGCGGAAAGAGTAATTCGGGTAAGACCTTGTCCCGTAGAGACGCCCCGCCGGGGCGTCTCATGACGTAATAGCCTATAAGAAAAGGCCTCACAGGGCGTCTCCATAGTCATTGTCTATTCTCCGGGTTCTCCTCATCGAACTGCCACCGCGTGGGATTCTTCCGTATGTATTCCCGAATCAATCGTAGGGATTCCTCGTTCCGGACGATATGATCATGAAATCGCGATTGCCACGCGAAATCGGAATCGGGATGCATTTCACGGATGCGTCTCGTGCACACCGATTTTAATTGATTGATAATTGAACCAAGCGTGCCTGGTTTCCACGTAGAGACGCCCCGACGGGGCGTCTCTACGGAAGAAACGTTCAGGATCTGCAAAATGACGTGTACGTGATTCGGCATGATAACCCATTCATCCAACACTACGTTCGGACGTATGATCGGTGTCTGGATGATTTCTTCCCTCACTATTTCTCCGATTTCGGACAACGTCATCCTTCCTTCGACGATGTCACCGAACCATGGACAATGGTCCTCCGTACAGATCGTCACGAAATATGCACCGGATTGCGAATAATCATAACCTGGCAGGCGGGCGGATTTCACACGATATCGGTCCTGGAACTTTTCCGACATACGGGAATCGTTCGTATAGAGACGCCCCGACGGGGCGTCTTATATTACATGTTGATATGGTCGGAAAAGAGACGCCCCGACGGGGCGTCTCTACGGGGATCACGTCAATTTTTGCTTCAAAATATCACTCACTATCTTCGGATTCGCCTTTCCCTTCGTTTCCTTCATGATCTGTCCGATCAGGAACTGGAACGCGTTCTGCTTTCCTGCCTTGTAATCCTCGACGGATTTGGCATTCGTGACAAGGATCGCGTCGACGATGCCTTCGAGCTCCCCCGTATCGCTCATCTGCGCGAGGTTAAGACGGTCGATGATGTGTGACGGATCATTGTCCCCTCCCAAAAGCATCTCGCCGAGCACCGTCTGTGCCGCACTGGAATTGATCTTTCCGTCGGCAAGGATCGAGATGAATTCCGCATAGTTCTCCGGCGAGATTCCCGACGTTTCAATCGACTTCCCGATATCCGCCAGCCGCTTCCGAAGCTCGGTCACGATATAGTTCGCCGCAAGCCGGATCGCTATCCCGGCGCCCTCCTCTATCTCGGCCGATTTTTTCTTGGCCCGGATCTCGCTCACCACCGCCTCGAAATAATCCGCCGTCGGTTTCTCGGCCGTAATCACGGACACGGCTTCTGGGAAAAGCCCGAACTGCTCCGCAAACCGCCTCTCCTTGGCGGCTGGAAGCTCGGGTATGCTCCGTCGAAGCGCTTCGAAATCGGCCTCGGTAAACGTGAACGGCGGGATATCCGGCTCCGGAAAATACCGGTAATCGTGCGCGGATTCCTTCTTTCTTTGGGAAACGGTCTTCTGTCCGTTCTCATCCCACCCACGAGTCTCCTGAACGATCGCACGACCGGCCTCAAGTTCCTCCGTCTGCCGCCTGATCTCATATTCGATGGCCTTTTCGACGGCGCGGAACGAGTTGATGTTCTTCACCTCCACCTTCGTACCGGACAGCTTTTCAGCCCCCTCTGGATGAAGGGAGATATTCGCCTCACAGCGCATCTGCCCCTTCTCCATGTCCGCATCCGATATGTCGAGATAGCGCAGTATCTGGCGGAGTGTCTGGCAGAAAAGCCTCGCGTCCGATGCGGAATCGATATCCGGCTCGGTCACCAGCTCCATCAGGGGCACTCCGGCGCGGTTCAGGTCGACCAGGGTATAATCCGCCCCGCTTGCCCCGCGAGGCCCTTGGCCTTTTACGGGGGTCGGGTGGGTAAGCTTTCCGGTATCCTCCTCCATATGGATACGGGTGATGCCGACCGTCTTTCCCTCGCGTATCTCAAGCTCTCCCCTCCCACAAAACGGCTCATCATACTGGGAAATCTGATAGCCCTTCGGAAGATCCGGATAAAAATAGTTCTTCCGGTCAAACTTCGAATGCTTCGCGAGGACGCATCCGAGCGCAAGACCCGCACGCTGGACGGATTCGATCGCCTTCCGGTTCGGCGTCGGCAACGCTCCGGGCTGTGCCGTGCAGACGGGACAGATATGGATATTCGGCTCGGTTTCCTGCCCAAGACCGTTCTTGCACGCACAAAACATCTTGGAAACCGTCTTGAGTTCCGCGTGCACCTCCATGCCGATGACCGGTATGTATTTCATAGCTTCATTGTCCAATTGTTTCATTGCTACAAAGTTTCCGACCTGATTTGAAAATTGATAATTGGAAATTGATCATTGTTTCCGCTCCACTGTTTCATGACTCATGTCCTCCCCGTACTTCCGAAATGACCCTCACCCCGCATGGTATCATCGAGCTCCGATACTTCGCAAACCTCCGGAAGGGCGATGGGGATGACGAGTATCTGGGCGATCCGCTCGCCTGCCGCGACGTCGTACGGCTTGTCGGACGTGTTCAGCATGATGACCTTCCACTCGCCGCGGTATCCCGCATCAATGACACCGCCGAGATTCGTAATCCCCTCCTTCGCGGCAAGTCCCGAACGATCCATGATAAGCCCGACATGGCCGGGAGGAACCGCGATCGCGATACCGGTACCGACGACGCCACGTTCACCCCCACCTATCACGCATCCTTCGAGCGCACACAGGTCGAGCCCCGCATCCCCTTCGTGTGCCCGGACTGGGAGCTTCGCCCTCGGATCGAGTTTTTTCACTTCGATATTCATAACATGGAACTCACGATTCCGAACACCTGTTCCGAGATTTCCTCACGTGAAAGCAATACGCCACGGCTCGAGCATTCCACCTGTCGCCAATCATTCTGTTTCCGCACGAGACGCAACGCACTCTCACGGCTGTCCTCGAGATACTTCCCGTTCGTCTCGACGACATCCTGCTTTTTCCCACCGCGAAGATACGGCTTCTTATCGGTCGCCCCTTTCTCCAGAAGCAATTGCCGCGACGTCTCGGTCGGTACGTGCAGATGGATGATGATGTCGGGCCGCGGAAGTCCGAACACGCCGAACTCCATCCGATCAAGCCACGCGAGGAACTCACGACGCCGTTTCGCGTCCGGGATCTTTCCACCCTGATGGATCTGGTTCGAACTCACATACCGGTCAAGCACGACCACGCACCCCTCAGCAAGCCACTTTTCGATCATCCTCTTCGACTCGAACCGGTCGGCGGCATACAGGACGGATGCGATCCGCGGATCGAGACCCGCGAAATCGCCGTGCTCACCCGCCAGACACTCCCCAATAAGTCCGCCGAACAGGTTTGCTTCGTACCGCGGGAAATCGAGTGTCCGCGCACGACGTCCTTCCCGTTTCAACCGCTTCAGAAGCAGCGCCGTCTGCGTCGCCTTGCCGGACCCGTCCGATCCGTCTATCACGATAAGTTTTCCTTTCGGGTTCTTCATATCGTATTCCGATTCAGTGTTCCGCTAAACGATGTTACGCGACACGCTCCGCCGCTTCCCTCCTCATTTCCGCGACGACGGCATCCACCTGCGCGTATAGCTCTTCCAAGCCTGCCTCATTGTCGATCACGAACCGGGCGTCGGCCTTGAGAGCCGCAATGCCGACCTCGGTCTCGAGCAGATGATCCTTCTTGAAATCCTCGAACGTCTTGGTATCGTCGTCGGCGTTCTGATGTCGCTTCACGATGCGGCCGTACCGCGTTTCCATCGACGCCTCTACATAGACAAGCGCGAACTCCGAAAACCCTTTCACCGCCTCGATATCGGATTGGCGTCGCACGCCGTCGATCACGACGAGCTTTTCCTCGTCTTTTATCGCATCGTTTGCGATGACATGGGAAAGCAGGTTTTCTCCGAACGCCGTTCGAAGTGCTCCGGAAATCTTCGTCAGATTCTCACGGGTCTGCGCGATATGGATCCGGTCCAGTACGTCCCGAAGCGGGTACGAGAACATGAATGTCTTCGCTCCGTACCGGTTCGAGAGATAGTGTGCCACCGTATCCTTCCCCGATGCGATTTCGCCCGAAATACCGATGATGATCTTTCCCATTGCTTCAAAAGATTAATGTTTATTGTCGAATTGCTCAATCGTTTACTGGTTCATGGCTCATGATTCTTGATTCATGATTCCTGTTCCCTGCTATCTGTTAATTGTTAACTGTTATCTGTTTTCTGCTGAATGTCCTGCAGTCCCCGACGTACTTCCCAGTCGTCCGGATCCCGTTCAATGTGGAGCGCCACTTCCGGAAACCGTTTTTCAATCTCGTCCGCCATCCGTTGTGCGATGGGCCGAATCGTCGGATGCACCGTCTTCCCGCTTCGCAGCTCGACGAAGTAGACCAGGCCGGGCAGGTCGAAGGAATGGCGAACCGGCACCCGAAACCCCATCGCGACGAGATACTGCTTGTCCTCGGGCGAGGCGTCGACCGTCGCGATCGCTGCGACCTGTTCCTTGATAAGCGCTTCCGCTTCGGCGCGTACCGGATCCGGAAGCTGGTCGAGATACCACGGATGAAATCCGTACCGGGTCGTAAGGAGCGGCATATGATGGACGGCGGCACGATGACGCTGTATGTCGCGATATGACCCGAAGTCGAGAAGAAAATCGAAGGTGAAGGTTCCCAATGCGCGAAGATACTGCGGCAGGTTCGTCTTTACGGGTCGCTTTCCGAGAATATCGGTATACGGCGCGAGCGACTCCCTTTCAACGGTCGTCTTCACTCCGAATTCCTCCGGAAACGATTCGGGGGCGAAGTACGTCCGTTTCGAAAGGATATCCTCCCAGTATGCCTCCTGCGCCTCGTAGCGCTTGTGACTGAAGCTGTTCGGATAGCGCTCCCGGAGAACCGCAAGCATCCCTTCCGCCGCCTCCCGGACCTCCGCGAGAGGATGATGCCGCAGAAGTGCGAGTTTGTCCCATGCCTGCCGCAGATTCGTGTGCCATGAAAGCTGCGTCGTGATACCGGCCGGTAGGAATCCGCGCAGGATATCGAATGAACGGGCCTTGATGGCCTTGTCGTACATTTTCTCGTCCTCGTCCGCCTTCCGAGGAAACTTCGCGCGAAGATGCGCTTCGACCGCCGGACCGGACGAGACATAGAACGCGTGCCATTTCTTTTGTATCTCCCGAGACGCGTCCGTTCCTACGGAATCGACCATCGGCTGACGGCTCATGTCGATATATCGGGTGCTCGTCTCCTGTCCCGAATAGAGCGGCCAATCCTGAATGGCCTTGTCACAGAGTATGCTCAACCCCTCGATGAAGAGCGTCGTACTCCCGCAGTCGGCGATGGACATGTGTCCGTATCCGACATAGAACCGCTCCATAAACTTTCCGGATCCCGTCTCCTTCACCTTGGCCGCGTGCGTCTCCACACTCTCCGCGCTGCGCGAATAGAGCGCCTGCATCATGGCCACATC
>JAAXXZ010000031.1 GCA_013334245.1 Candidatus Moraniibacteriota bacterium | reverse complement strand
CCGTCTCCACAAGAGCGTTGAAACGGGCGCAGCGTTCCCTGAACGGAAGACCGAGAAAAGTCTTGAAATTCGCAACGCCACAAGAGGCCTTAAATCAATTCGTTGCGTTAGATTTTAGGAAGTAAGTCTTTTTTCCAGCTTGAAGTTGCTGAAACACCTTGAACGGCGCGCAAAACGGGGCAAGCCTGAAGCCCATGTCGGGAGCGATATAATACTCAACCGCTTCATCGAACAGTATCTTCTTCGCCGGTCCCATATTGCACTTCGGGATGGCTACCAACTCGGCTAGTCCCGAAATGGGATCAGGATCGAACAGGCCGTCCGGATCGATAATCCCGCTGAACACCTCGGGGTAATCGTCTCGCAAGCGTGCCGGATCGGCATCGACCGTAAACTCCAGGAACGTCCTCGTCAGGATGGACGGCGCCCTACCCGGAATCTCGAACTCGTGCCGAAGAAACTTCCGTATCGATTCCGCATGCTGATCCTGCATCTTCAATGCCCGAAGCAGGACCTTCCTTTGGAATCTTGGGAAAAACTTGAGCAAAAGCCCGTAAAACAAATCCAGCACCGCTATGTCATCGTGTGACACGCTTCCATTACTCATATTTCCTCCGGAATCTTGTGGTTGGTTGGTTGTTAAATCTCCTAAATGCCCGTGACATTCTAGTCCTGTCGCGATACGGCCGTCAAGGCAGCTAACCCGGAAACGAACGGAGAAATTCCGTCGGGTCAACCCAATATTCCGGACGAGTCAGGTCGGATCCCTCCCGGAAGTAGCCCGGAAGGACATTCCCCGTCCAGGGACCCGTATAGATTGCGAAGTGAAGATGAGAGCCTCCCACCACCCGTTTTCCGGCGTATACGCGGCTCCTACTGCCCCGAGAGGCTCTCCGACCGCGACGAGGTCGCCAGCCGGCTTGGCGCCCCGACCCAGATGACCATAAAGCGAAAAGAAGTCCGCCCCCGAGACGGGATGCCGATGACCGACGATCACGATATTTCCCCAATTCCCTTTCTCGGCCGACCCCGGATGAAACCCCGAATATACCACCAGTCCGTCCGCGACCGATCGGACGACCGTCCCGGCAACGGCGCAGACATCCTCACCGAGATGAATACCGAAAAGCCCTCCGGAACCCTGCACGTTTTCACCGAATCGGGGGCCCGATGGCTCGTACGGCTCAACAGGAAAAACAATCCGCGTCGCGGCAGGATACGGAGCAGCCGAATTTTCCGCGGGATTCGTCATACGGAAGACATCCCAAAGTATCAGGAAATGATCGCGTATCCGGTCGGATTACCCGATCGGATTACCCTACGATAGGTCACCGAACCGTCGGCGGTACGGATCCGGAACGGCAGATACTCCTGTCTGGTGTCATGCAGCGGTTTCTCGGACTTGCAGAACGCCTTCAGGAATTCCGGAAACACTTCCTCCGAAAATACCGTCTCCAAATAGGACTGTTCCGCCGGATCGATCGGAGCAGAATCATCCAGTCGTTCCGCCACGAACTTCACGTTTTTCCTGTAGATCTCGTCATTGAGCCGATTCACATTGATATTGAACTCGAACCGTTTGCCGAAAAGTTCGTTCCCCGAGGATGGACAGTATCGTATCCTGTCCTCATGCTCGGAGGGTCGGATCATGAACATCGGATGTGTCATCTCAAGTCCTCCTTGTTCCAACGTGACGGCGTCACCGAACGAGGCGTAGCCAAGCGGGTTCTTGTGCGGATCGATCCCTTTCGAGCGAAGCAGTGCCAGTTTCTCGGCACCGAGCAACGCTTCGGCGTACCGCTCCCCGAAGCTGCGGGCCAAAACGTTCCGTGCCCTTTGAAAAAATACGTCTTTCGCACGCGACAACTCTTCCGACGCAGCCATCATATCGGAGAATATCGGGTGATCGACCTCGAGGTCGCCATACACCCACGGCTTCTTCTCCCCGGCACCGAGCACCGAAAACGAGGCATATCCGAACGACTCCATGAGGAGCGCCATCGTCGCCTCGGCTTCGGAATCGTCCTCGTGCAGTGCATTCACGTATTCGATCTCATGAAGAATCACACCTGCCAGTCGGAAAAACTGGCCGAGTCCCTCTTGGTCCGAGATCTCCTTTCCCCGATAGGCAAGGAGTGCGTCCGTCGACTCCGCGAGTCGGTGTTTGCTTTCGATCAGTATCTTCTTCCGATCGCCGGCATCAGGACGGAAGTCACCGGTCACCTCGGGCATCTCGCGCATACTCGACTGTTACGACTTACCATTCACCGCAATTCTCCCGCATCGCCAAGAACCCGTCAAACCCCGTTTTTCCTATGATTCTGCCGATTTGAAAATCGACCGCTCCTCATCGCCGTTCCCTGCTGATTGTTTATCGTTCAATCTTTCCTATTCACCGTTCAGTTTTCGACCGTCTTCCTTTCTGGTACAATGGGACTCGTTGTTCATAATCCGAAAAACGAACGATATGAAGGATATCCAGGAAGTCTTCAATGAGATACAGGAACTGAAGCAGACCAAGAAGGAAATCGGCCGCGAATATCGTGACATTCTCGCGCAGGACGAAGACTTTCAGGAAATCAAGGAGGAGTTGGAAAAACTCCGCGAAAAGAAAAAGACCCGGGAGCAGAACGCGCAGATCGGCATGGGTCGCCGGTGGGAAGAGTACGAACACGCCGTTTCCGAAATCGCCGAGCTCGACCAGATGCTGACCGATATCGCGATGACGAACCTGATGGACGGCAAAAGCATCCAACTCAAGGACAAGAACGATACCGAATACGAACCGTCCTACAAGATCACCTTCAAGAAGATCGCCTAGGGAACGCATACGAAAACGCCCGGCATCCCCTACCTCGAACTGGTTACGTAAAGAACCGCTCACACGGAAAAGAAAGAGACACGGCAGCGCAACGCTCGTCGTGTCTCTTTCTTTTATCTCCCAAGACCGCCCGCCGCGTACCTTTGCCATCATAACCACGCAGATGCGATAAAAGCCACATCTTCGATGCGGCTTTTATGCTTTTCTCGTGTCTTACGCCCGCGACATCATCGCCAGCTCTCCGAGGTGAGGCCAGACTTCTTTCGGTACCGACCGGAAAAAGTCGCGCACATCCCGCGCCATCTCTTTGTACATCAACGACTCGTAATCATTTTTCAGCCGCAGGAGCTGGCTCGACACTCCGACATAGTCGAACTCCTTGACATGCGGACGAGCCTGAATCTTTCGGATAAGGACATCGTACTCGATCCGCAGATTCTCCAGCCGTTCCCGGTTGCGTTCGAAACGCTCGCCTTCGGTGCCGATATACCTCATCACGGCAGTCACGTCCCCGTCGATCCGACGTATGAAGTAGGCGATGTCTCTCGCAAACAGCGGTGCGTGGACAAGGTACCAGCTGGCGATCTCGGTTTCTTTCGTGAGATCTCCCAGCTCTTCCGTCCAGTCATCCAAAGCGCCTGACTCATCTTGTCGGACGACTTTTGACAACCGCTTCTCAAGTTTGCGAAGCCGACTCCCGGCATCAGAATGAAACGTCCGGTACTTTTTCATCCGCTCATCGGTTATGTGTGGCTCAGCCTCGTCCAACCGGGCGGGCAACTTCCAGTATGCGGAACGATACCGCTCGAGCGATATCTCCGCATCGGCGCGACGATTCCAAAGTCTGCCCCGCTGCCTGATAAACCGGACAAACCATGCTATCGCCCACAAAACAGCGATCGCTGCCGCAACAAGGAGTACCCCGTCGAGCCTGGGCGTTGCGGGAACTTCTCCTTGCGATACTGCCAGGGCATTGCCCTGAGGAAAAAACGCAACGGCACAAAAAAGGACGCCGATAATCCGATATCTCTGCATGATCTGACTCCGTCTCGTTATAATTGACTCAATGAACAATACGCATTTCATACCATTCCCCGCAGAATACGTCAACGAAACGTAATGTTTCAATACCTTTGCATCACCTGCTAGACTGACCTGTTTAATGCAAAGATATGGCATACACCTCGAATCCGAATATCCCGAAGGTGCGCTGGCAAGCCGTGAAGATGCTCAGATCAGGA
>JAAXXZ010000021.1 GCA_013334245.1 Candidatus Moraniibacteriota bacterium | reverse complement strand
CATATTGCCAGGGAGCTCCGGAAAGGGTAGGATGCGTTGAAGTCACAAGTCGAAAGTTGGGGCGGGTCCCTGTGTCCGCCCTGAAAGTCGAAAGTAAGGAGACAATCGTCAAAAGTGGGGAAAAGGTGTCAGTCTTGCAGTATTTCCGTTTGTTAACGGTCGATTGAAGTATGAATATTTCCCTTTCGAAAGAACAACTCAAGGACCTCATATTTCTGGTGGAGCTCGGGCGGTTCGTTCGCGAGCGCTCGTCTGACGTGCCGGATACGGAGCTTGACCGGCTCTGGGCCGAGGTGCTCCAGCCCTTGCTCGTGGCCGCACGGGCAGCCGAAGTGGATGGCATCGCTGAAAATCGCGACGGGAAGCTTGTCATCGCGAAGGAGATCCTGTCCGCAACGGACGAGGCGGTCGCGGAGTATGACGACGAGACATTCTGGTTCGAGCTCGAGAGCCGGCTCGGCGAGCGTGATTTCTATTACTACGGGAACGACAAAGAAATAGAGATGGCCGAGAAAACGGGAAAACTGCCGGACCGTGTAGAGTGGTACTATCGCAAGTATCGCAAGGAATTCGACGAGCATGGGGTGGATCGGCTCGAAATAAGCGAAGAATTCTGACGGTTCCGCATGTGACCTCGGGCCTTCGATATGGTATATTTCTGATGATAATCCGTTTATCGATCCCGTTATGCTATTCGAAATACCGTGGCCGAAAAAGAAAGGCTCGGAAGGGAATGTCTCGGATGTTCAGAAGCCGGAGGATAAGAAGGAAACGAGTGAACCACCACGGCACGATGAGGTGGATCCGCGGGAGGCGGGAATCATCGTTGGTGGGGAGCCGGAGACGTATCCGGCGGAGCGGCAAAACGCGCCCGAACCTGTCCGTACCGACGGTATCGTTTCTGCGGAAGACAGATCGGAGTATTCCTTGGAGGAAAAGATCAGCTTTCTGTCTGCGTGGACAGATGAACTTTCGGGTATGGCGAACGGCATAGAGAATCTTTCCCCGGAGCATGTCTTCAATACGATACGGGCAGAGGATGCGACCCTGGTCATCGATTGGGACGAAGGAGGCGATGTCCGGCTGACATGGATCCGTAAGTCGGAAGAGGGTGAACCATCGAAAAGCGAAGCGGTCACGGATATTATGGAAATCGCCGAGGCATTCCCGCTTGCCGTACTGGAAACCGTATTCGATCGAGCGAAGGACGTATTGGAATATAACAGGAAGCGTCAGGAGTTGCGAAAAGGCGGCCCGAAGCCATTAAGTGCGGAATCGGAAGCGTAGACTCTCGTATCTATCGGAAGTCACAATAATCGCGTAATGTGAACGTCGTATGGGAATGTTCGAATTAGGCGAGAAAAGCGTTCCGAAGGTGGAGTTATCTGAATACCACGACCCGATCGGTACGGAGAGTGATGATGTCGAGCGGTCTCTGGTGGCGCGACTGACGACCATCGGCCAAGAGGATACCCTTAAGGATACCGTAATGAATCTTCGGACGATACTAGAGGAGCTCGGCCGGGATTCGTCGGGGCTGAGTGTGGATGCTGTCGCGAGACTTCGGGAAGATGTTGCTAAGAAACGATCGGAGTTGCTCCAGAAGAGAATGTCTGAGAATCATGATTTACAATCCGAAGAAGAAATTCGGGACCTGTACGACCTTGCCGTTCTCGACGCTGGGTTGGGCGAAGGTGATGGAGAGGATATACAGATAGTGAAAGATTTTTTTGAACTGAGAGTCAAAAAAGCGGAAGATCTAGGAAGCCTATTCGAGGAGATAAAGCTCGTAGATGAATTATTTGCCAATGGAGCGAGTGGATGAAATACTGGAAATCGGCGACGAGCGGGCTGTCGAGCTATTAATGGGGAGAATCAGGGACGTAGAGAACGCTGCGGGGTGTAGGGGTTTGGAATCTCTTGTAGACGCATTCCCATTCAAGGATGCTGTACTCAAAGACCAGATGCTTGATCGAATCCGAGAACGGTCCATGGAGCTCGGCTCGTGATGATTTGAAGTCAGCGCAAAGCGTCCCGGATACCCGGGACGCTTTTTCAGGTTTTGTGTGACTACTCCAATATCATTATGGTTGCATCTGTACTCAATCCGTCCTACAATGGCCGCGCCATGAATACGTCGACCTATGACGGGAAAGCGGGATTGGACGAACTGAAGACGCTGCCGGAAACGCCGGGGGTGTATTTTTTCCTGGATGACGCGGAAGAGATCCTCTATATCGGAAAGGCGACGTCTTTGCGCGATCGCGTGCGGAGCTACTTCGCCTCGGACCTGATGGATACCCGCGGGCCGAAGCTGGTGCGGATGATCGGACTCGCTCGGAATATCGCGTGGAAGACAAGTGACTCCGTACTCGAGGCGCTCATTCTCGAATCCGGTCTCATCAAGGAACATCAGCCGCCGTACAATACCTTCGAGAAGGACGACAAGAGCTACAACCATGTCGTCGTGACGGACGAGGAATTCCCACGGATCCTTCTCGTGCGCGGACGCGACCTCGCGGAAGGGAAGTTTACCGCGCCGATACGATCGCTCTTTGGTCCGTTCCCGAACGGGGGGCAGCTCAAGGAGGCGGTACGGATCGTGCGGAAAATTTTCCCGTTCCGGGACAATTGCGAGCCATACGAACCGACAACTGACAACCGACAACCGACAACGGGAAATGGCACGGGTAGTTTCAAAATTCAAAATTCAAAATTCAAAATTCCGAACGACAAGCCCTGCTTCAACCGACAGATCGGACTGTGTCCCGGCGTGTGCACGGGCGAGGTGTCCGCGAAGGAATACGGCAAGACGGTGCGTAACATCGAACGGTTCTTCCAGGGGAAGAAGACCGACATCGTGCGTTCGCTCACGCGCGAGATGAAGTCGGTCGCGGGCAAACTTGAGTTCGAACGCGCAAACGAGATCAAACGGACGATTTTCGCACTCGGGCACATTCATGACGTGTCGCTGCTCGCGGGGGATTCGGGCGAGTCGGAGCGTGAAGGGAACGGTGTGCGCATCGAGGCGTACGACGTCGCGCATCTCGGTGGAGGCTCGTCGGTCGGTGTCATGACGGTGTTTTCTGGAAACGCGCCGGACAAGGATTCATATCGGAAGTTTCTCCTTCGCGGAAAGCATGTCGGTAACGACCTCTCGGCGCTCGAGGAGATCCTTCGACGCAGGCTGAAACATAGTGAATGGCCTATGCCTGACGTTGTCGCGGTGGACGGGAGTCTTCTGCAACACGGTGTGGCGGAGCGCGTCTTCGGGGAAGCCGGTGGCGCGTTCGCCGGTATACGGATCGTGGGCGTGGTCAAGAACTCGAAGCATCAACCGGAGCGTCTGATCGGTGACCGGGAGTCGATTGCGGACTATCGCCGAGAGATCCTGCTTGCCAACGCCGAGGCACACCGTTTTGCCATCACCTATCACCGAAAACGCCGTGGTAAGGATTTTCTTCCAAATCGGTGATTTCCATTTTTGTTGGAAAATATAGGCTTTTGTGAGCCTATATTTTTTCAGATTTCAGATTTCAGCGGATCGTATCGGTCAGTCGGGAGAGCCGGATAGCCGGTTCATATACACTCCCTGCCCTTTGCGATCGTCATGTCGTTTGTCCGTCTTGGCTGCGGAGTATCGTTTCCGGGCCGACGCTTTACACCTTCCGAAAAAAGGGGTAGTATGGAAAACGACTTTCCTCTGGCATTCAGGCTATGGCGACGGCAAAGAAGCCGGTGATCGAGGTACGCGGTGCCCGCGTGAACAATCTGAAGAACGTGAACGCGGATGTGCCGCGGGACTCGTTCGTCGTGGTGACGGGACTTTCCGGATCGGGAAAGTCTTCGTTCGTTTTCGACACCGTCTATGCGGAAGCGAACCGACGGTATATGGAGTCCCTCTCCTCGTACGCGCGGAATTTCATGGAGGCTTTCGACAAGCCCGACGTGGACGCCATCCGGAATCTCATTCCCGCGATATCGATCGACCAGCGAAGCGTGTCGCGAAGCCCGCGTTCGACGGTCGGGACCATGACGGAGGTGTACGACTACCTTCGCCTGCTGTTCGCCAAGGAGGGCGTTCCGCATTGTCCGCACTGTGGCAAGCCGCTTACGAAGCGGACGCCGCTTCAGATACTCGACGAGATCCTGTCCGCGCCGGACGGGACGCCGATCGTCTTTTTGGCCGAGCCGGCCTCGTTCGCGGGCAAGGAACCTTCGCGTGTTCTCGCGATGGCGGGCGAACAGGGGTATCTTCGCGTGCGTATCAATGGCGAGGTGCGGATGCTTGCGGACGTGGAGCGGGAAGATCCGAAGCGCGGCGGCGGGCCGAAAAAGATCGAGGTGGTCGTGGACCGTCTCATGCTCGATACGGCGCGTCCTGATAAGGAGCGCATACTCGATTCGCTCGAAACGGCATTTCGCGCGGGTCAGGGCGTGGCGACCGTTCTTTTTGGGGAGGACGAACGCCGTTTCCTGAACCTGTTTCTCTGTGAGGACTGCGGCGTCGCGTTGCCGGATTTTACCCCGAGTCATTTTTCATTCAACAGTCCCGACGGCGCATGCCAGCGCTGCTCCGGTCTCGGCGTGACGCTCGAATTCGATCCGGAACTCGTCATCCCGAATAAGGAGCTGTCGTTGCTCGAAGGGGCGATTCGTCCCATAGCGAAAACCGGCGGCGAACGCGGGAACGGAAACGGTCCGATCCGCGTGCTTGACGACATCGCGAAGCGGTACCGATTCTCCTTGTCCGTTCCCGTGAAGAAACTTTCAAAGAAACAGATGGACGTGATCCTCTACGGCGAGAAAGGGGATGACGGCTTTTCGGGAATCATCAATCTGCTTGAACAGAAGTATCGCGATGCCCGGAGCGACCATTTTCGCGCGGAGCTCGAGGAATGCATGCACAAGAAGCCGTGTCCGGAATGCGGCGGAAAACGGCTCCGGCCGGAGACGCTGTCGGTTCTCGTGAGCGGGCGATCGATCCATGACATGGCCGGACAGGGCGTCTCCGAATTGAAATCGTCGCTGAAGTCGCTCGCGTCGACCTATGTGAGCCGCGAGAAGAAGGTGACCGACCTCATTTTCCGGGAGATGGACGCACGGTTGTCGGCGATAGAGAAGGTCGGGCTCGGCTACCTGTCGCTTTCGCGCGGCGCCGATACCATTTCCGGCGGCGAGGCCCAACGTCTCCGTCTCTCCACGCAGATGCGGGCAGGGCTTTCGGGCATCCTGTACGTTCTCGACGAACCGTCCGTCGGACTTCATAGCCGGGATACCGACCGACTCATCGACGCGATCCTCGAGCTTCGTGAGGGCGGGAATTCGCTTGTCGTCGTGGAACACGATCGGGCGATCATGAAACGTGCCGACCATATAATCGACTTCGGTCCCGGTGCTGGCCGTCTCGGCGGCGAAGTGATCTTCTCGGGAACGCCGGACAAACTGCTCGCGTCTAAATCGGCCACGGGGGCGTACCTCTCCGGCAAGCGGAACGTATCGAACAAGGAGGGCGTGCGTAAGGGGAGCGGAAAACACATTTCCATCATCGGCGCGACCGAACACAATCTACGCGACGTCGACGTCCATTTCCCGCTGGGTAAATTCGTCGCCGTGTCCGGCGTATCCGGTTCGGGAAAATCTTCCCTGGTGGACGATATCCTGTCTCGGGCGCTTGCGAAGAAGTTTTACGACGCGAAGGCGGAGCCCGGCGCGCACGGGCATATCGACGGACTCGAGCATATCGACAAGGTCATCACGGTCAACCAGGATCCGATCGGCCGGACGCCGCGATCGAACGCCGCTACGTATACGGGCATATTCAATCATGTTCGCGACCTGTTCGCCGCGACGCCGGAGGCGGAACGCGACCGGTTCGACGCGAGTCATTTCAGTTTCAATATGAAGGGTGGCCGTTGCGAGGCGTGTCAGGGCGGCGGCATGAAGAAGATCGAGATGTACCTGCTTCCCGACATGTACGCGCCGTGCGAGGTCTGCGGCGGAACCCGGTATAATCAGAAGACGCTCGCCATCTCGTACCGCGGCATGAACATCGCCCAGGTGCTCGATATGACCGTATCGGAAGCGAGGACGTTCTTCCTCGACCAGCCGCAGATAGAGGAGAAACTCCGAACGCTTGAGGAAGTCGGTCTCGACTATCTTGTGCTCGGCCAGTCCGCGCCGACGCTTTCCGGCGGCGAAGCGCAGCGCGTGAAGCTCGCGACCGAACTTGCGCGGAAGTCGAGCGGGAATACGCTCTACATACTCGACGAACCGACAGCCGGGTTGCATTTCGAGGATGTCCGAAAATTGCTCGACGTGCTCGACGCGCTGGTGGACAAGGGAAACACGGTGCTGGTCGTCGAACACAGCACGGATGTCATCAATCATGCCGACTGGGTCATCGAGCTCGGTCCTGACGGTGGGGATGCCGGCGGTGAGCTGGTCTTCGCCGGTACCCCGAAGGACCTGAAGAAATGCAGGAAGAGTCCGACCGCGAAATATTTATAGTCGAAAGGAAAAAGTTACAAGTCACAAGCCGAGAGTCGGTGACCGTATGGACTTTCGACTTCGGACTTTTAACCGAATAGTCGTATGTCTCTCTCCGGAAACATCCTTGCGACCATCGCGTATCACGACGCGCTTGACCGGCCATTGACCGCGTTCGAGGTCTGGAAATATCTCATCGTGGAAGACCGTGAGTCGGCGATGCCAGAGCCGGCGTCTCTCGGCGACGTGACGGCGGCGCTTGCCGACCGGGACATGCGTGGCCGTATCGGCGGCCGGGACGGATTTTTCACGCTTCCGGGTCGCGAGGACCTGGTGGGGCGACGTATCCGTGCCGAAAAGATCGCCGTGGCGAAACTGCGTCGCGTCAGGAACCTGGCGAAGATCCTTCGCATCGTCCCGTTCGTCCGGATGATCGGCGTCACGGGCAGCCTGGCGATGAAGAAGGGTGCGAATGACAGCGATTGGGACTTTTTCGTCGTGCTTCGCGCAGGGCGGATCTGGACCGGACGGACGCTTCTGACGGGATTGCTCCACATACTCGGCAAGCGAAGACACAGCGGACATACCAAAGACCGCGCCTGTCTCAATTATTTCGTCACGGAAGACCATCTTGTCATCCCGACGGAGGACCTCTATTCCGCGAACGAATATTCCATGCTCATCCCGCTGTTCGGTCGGGAGGTATTCACGCGGTTCGAGCTCAGGAACCGATGGATCGCCGGAATGAAACCGAACTTCCTGCCGACGGAGGCGTTGCCGTCATGGCATGTCGCGGAAACCCGAAAGACCCTGTCGGTACGTCGCGTGCTCGAGCGATTGACTGATTGCGACGCGTTCGAGGCATGGCTTGGGAAATGGCAGAAGGAGAAGATTATGCGGAATCCGAAAACGTCGATCGAGGGCGGACATATCGAGGCGACCAACGGTGCGCTCGTGTTCCTGCCGAATCCGCACGGACCCGTGGTATACGAGAAGTTTCGAAAGAGTCTCGGCGATATACGTCTCAAAGGCTAGTCACGGGCGATACGTGTGGTATCATATCGGTGTGGAGCCACGTCGTTTCGTATGGTTCGGTGCTTCCGTTAATCCTGTCGAGCGTTATGAAAAACAAGACATTGCTGATCATCTTCGTAGTCGCATTGACGATCCTGGCGCTTTCGGTTGCCGGATATTTTATGAATCGGAAAAGCGCGCCTTCCAAGACGGGCGTTTCTCCCGTCGGCCAGACCGAGAATCCGGTGAGCGGAAAGAAGGCTGATTCGACAGCGACGGCTCCCGTCAATCCGACTCCGACGACTCCCGGACTGTCGCTTGCGGACGGGAACGCAAAACGGTACGAGAGCGCCAAATACGGATTTTCACTCCTGATGCCGAAGGACTACTGGTACGAGGAGGCGGACGGGACGACATGGGATGTCGGTCCGGTCTTCAGTGTCGCGATCGAACGACCCGGTCTCGCTTCCGAGGAAATCGGAAGATCCGACGGAACGACGGCGACGTCGAAGTTCGGAATACTTATGTCCGTCTCGGTCTGTGACCGGAGTCTTAACAGGGGAAAATGTCTCGTTGACGGAAAGATAGACGGTCTGACTTTCGACCGTCAGACGTCCGTGACGATCGGCGGTCATGCGGCCCAAAAGTTCGATGATCGGGCGTACACGGTCGTAACGGACAAATATGAATATGCGATAGCGCTCAATCCCGCGCTGTCTGATTCCTTGAACGAGGCGGATATGAAGGTGATGGAACAGGCGTTCGAAAATGTCGTGAAGACCATCTGGTTCAAATAGTCATCGCGCTCCGTCGAAGGGACTCCGAGAGGAGTCCTTTTTCGTCTTTTATGGCGGAAGGCGATGTGATATACTGGCGACGAAAGGGAACACAAACATTCCTATGCCGAAATATATCTATAGCGCGAAGAACGCGACCACGGGCGAATCCAAGGCCGGGGAGCTTGTCGCGAAGGACGAACGGACACTCGCGGCGGAACTCCGCGCGCAGGGGTATCTGCTCACATCCACGAAGGAGGTGAAAGAGGCTTCCAAGGTCCAGGTGAAGTTCCTCGATCGTTTTCAGACCGTCCCGCTCAAGGAAAAGATGGTTTTCGCACGGAATCTCGCGGTGATGATCTCTTCCGGACTTGTCGTTTCGCGAGCCATTAAGAGTCTGTCGCTCCAGACCCGGAACAAGACCTTTCGGAAGATCCTGACGGACGTGCACGAGGATATCCAAGCCGGAAAATCCCTTTCGGAAGGGTTGGCGAAATATCCGGCGGTGTTCAGCGAGCTGTTTACGAGCATGGTCTATGTCGGCGAGGTGTCCGGAAACCTCGAGATGGTGCTCGGCATCCTCGCCCTTCAGTTGGAAAAGGAGAACGACCTCAAGAGCAAGGTGCGCGGGGCGCTCATGTATCCGTCGGTCATCGTCATCGCGATGCTTATCATCGGGTTCATCATGCTCACGTACATTCTTCCGAAGATCACGGGTGTCTTCAAGGACATGGGTGCCGAGCTGCCGCCGATGACTCTTTTTGTCATCAATCTTTCCGATTTCCTTCGGAACAATATGGTGGCCAGTCTGATCATTCTCGTCGTTCTCGTCGTCGGGGGAAAGATACTCGCGTCCACATCGTCCGGGAAACGGGTCGTTCATCTGATCATCGTCCGCATGCCCGTCATAGGCGGCATCATCGTCAAGGTGAACTGCGCGCGTTTTGCACGCATATACAGCTCGCTGCTTAAAAGCGGTGTCTCCGTCGTCGACGGGCTTTCCATCGTTTCGCGCACCCTCGCCAACGTCTATTATAAGGACGCGCTTGCCGAGGCGATCGATTCGGTCCAGAAAGGAAGGGAGCTGAGCACCGTCATCGCGTCGCACGAGGCGATTTTCCCCATTCTCGTTTCGCAGATCATCGAGGTCGGCGAGGAGACCGGAAAGACGGAGGTGGTGTTGGAGCGCCTGGCAGAATTCTACGAGGGAGAGGTTTCGCAGATCACCGCGAACCTTTCTTCCATCATCGAGCCGATACTCATGCTCTTTATCGGTGGCGCGGTCGGTTTTTTCGCGGTGGCGATGCTTACTCCGATGTATAGCGTCCTCCAAAACATAAAATGACATGATGGGAATTTCGACAACGCGTCCAAGGGCGAAGGAGAGGCGCGGCTTCACGATGATCGAGGCCGCGTTGGTACTGTTCCTGTTTTCCATCATCGCGCTCACGTTCTACCAATTGTTCGCTCTCGGTTCGAAACGGATACTCGATGTCCGTCGGAAGCTCGGCGCGACCGCGCTCGCATCGGAACGGATGGAGATGATTCGGAGCCTTCCGTACGCGTCGATCGGAACGAAGCGGTCCGACGGTGCCGGCGGATGGACCTACGGAATCCCGCCGGGAGACATCATCGAGACGGAAACGGTCTCCGAGAGCGGGGCCACGTTCACGGTCCATACGACAGCCCAGTATGTCGACGATTCGTTCGATGGGACGGCATCGGGCAGTACTTCGGATGCCATCCCGACCGACTACAAGCGTGTCCGACTGGAAATCTCTTGGGAGGGGGGTGAGGGGGATCAGCGCGTTGTTACCTGGGGAACATTCTCGCCCGATGGCGTGGAACAGCCTTCGAATACCGGCGTTCTTTCTGTCAACGTCCTGGACGCCCTGGGTAACGGCGTTCAAGGAGCGGTCGTTCATATCGTGAATACGGCGAACGATGTCGATCTTTCGGCTGAGACGGACGCGTTCGGCAATCAGTCGTGGCCCGGAGCGCTTGCGGGCAGCGGGTATTCGATTTCCGTTTCTAAGGACGGATACTACGGTGTGCAGACCTATCCGCCGTATCCGGATTCGTCATTCAACCCGCTTGATATCCCTTTGTCCGTAGTCGTCGGTTCGGTGAATCAGAAGACATTCGTGTTCGACCGCCTGTCGGACTTCACGGTCAGAAGCGAGGATACGTTTGGCGAATCGATTCCGAACGTGACATTCTCGCTTGACGGCGGACATCAGATCGGCACGGTTCCGGCAACGAGTTCGGCAGTTCCCGTATACGGCTTCTCGGTTTCCGCGACCACCGGGTCGGGCGGCGAAAAGGAATATTCCGACCAATCGTACGGACGATACGTATTTTCGAATATCGGAAGCGTCACCGGATACCGGTTCCTTCATGCCGATCCCGGAGCGTCCGATCTTGAAGGGGCATTCGACCTTCAGCCGGGTGAAAGCAGGACCGAAAAACTCATCTTCGCGAATACCTCGGTCGTTTCACTCCTGGTTTCCGTGACAAGGCAGGAAGATGTCGGTGGTACGCCGGTGGACAAGCCGGTCTCCGGTGCTTCCGTTCATCTGGTGAACACGTCTGCGGGGTACGATGCGACGGTGACGACCGGCACCTCCGGCCAGGCGTATTTTCCGACGGCGATGCCCGCATTGACTGCGGGAACGTATCAATATGAAGTGACCATGGCAGGATACGGGACGGAGACGGGCTCCGTAGATGTCACGAGCGGAGGAGGGCTTCACGAAGAGGATGTAACAATGATCGCTGAATAAAAAGGTATGCACCCGATCGACTCCATGAACGGGAACAGACGGATTTCTCGAAGGTTTCTTTCCGGCATGACGCTTGTTGAGCTTGTTACGGCGATTTTCGTTATGGCAATCGCGATGGGCGGCTTTTCCATCTTGTTCTTGCGAAGTTACAAAATGAACGCGTTCATCCTCGAAACGGGAGTCGCTTCGGCCGCGGCCTCGCGGGGCGTCGATCGTATCGTGGCGGATCTTCGGAAGATCCGGCAGGGAGACGACGGCAGCTACCCGATCATTTCGGGAACCGGTACTGACCTCAAGGTCTACCTTGATATAGATAACGACGGCAAAACCGAACGGGTGCATTATTTTCTCCAGAACGGGTTGCTGAAGCAGGGCATAACGGAGCCGAACGCGACCCAGCCGGTTACCTATCCCGCCAGTGAGACCGTCACGAACATCGTGACCTATGTCGCGAACGAGACAAGCGAGCCGGTTTTCTTCTACTATAACGACGACTATCCGGGCGATACTGTGAACAATCCGCTCGCTACCCCCATCGCCGTACAGGACGCGCGCCTTGTGAAGGTGCGCCTTATCATCAACATCAATCCGAACAAGGCGCCGGAAGAGACGAACGTGGAATCGATCGCAGAATTCAGGAATCTCAACGAATATGTCCGATAAACGGAAGCCGAAAGCCAAGGGGTCGGTGCTTGCGTACGTGCTCGTCATCATGACGGTCGTTTCGATGCTGCTCGTCTCCATACTCACGTTCATCTCCTCGCAGATCAAGAACGGGGCGTACGTAGCGGGACGCGAGCAGGCGTTTCAGGTCGCGGAGCAGGGGATCCAGTTCTACAAGTGGTATCTCGCCCATCAGACCGACGGACGTACCGCTCAACAGATAGAGGCGTTCTGGAACTCGGGAACGGCATACGGGGTCGGTTCCGACTACGTCGCCGACGTCGCCGATCCGTCCGGGGGAATCATGGGGTCCTATCGGCTCCGGGTCACGCCGCCGACGACGGGGTCCACGATTGTACAGGTGGAGTCGGTCGGGGAAATGGACCGGTATCCCGGAAAGACGAGAACGATCAGGGTCAGATTCCGTAGGCCGTCGTGGAGCGAGAGCGCCGTGCTTGCGAACGACGAGATGCGGTTCGGTGAAGGTACGGAGACATATGGGAAGGTCCATTCGAACCTCGGGATCCGTTTCGACGGTTATGCCCACAATATCGTGACGAGCTCGGTCACGTCGTATGACGATCAGGATCACGCCGATACGAAGAAAGAATTCGGTGTTCATACGCACGTGAACAAGCCGCCGGCAACCGGAACCAATGATGCCTATCGTCCACTCGAGATGCCGCCCGCAGCCGTTCCCGCGAGGACGGATGTCTTTTCGGCCGGCAGGGAGTTTCCAGTCTCATCCGTAGACTTCAATGGCGTCCTCGGGGACCTGAGTTTTATGAAGAGCGAGTCGCAGGCGGGACACGGGAAGTTCTTCGCGGAGGATACGACCAACTTTGGAGATCTCGGACGCAGGATCATATTGAGTTCCGATGGTAATTTCGATACGTGCCGGGTGCAGACCGTATCGAACGATTCCGTTTCCAAGTACAAGTATAATTCTACGTCGTCGACTTCCACCTGTACGTCTTGCGTTCGTGGAAATCCGTGCACAAAAACCTATGCGATTCCCGATGCCGGTGTGGTTTTCGTTGAGGACAACGTCTGGCTTTCCGGTCAGGTGAACGGGCGGAAAGTGACTGTTGTTGCGGCAAATCTGACTGGAAGCGGTCCGGATCGGTCCCTTTATATCCCGAACGATATCAGATATACGAACTATGACGGTTCCGATATCATCGGCGCCATCGGCCAGGAAGACGTCAGTATCCCGCTCGACAGCGAGGACAATCTCCGAATTGATGCCGCGCTTATCGCCCAGAAAGGGAAAGTAGGCAGGCCGAATTACGGATCGTCGGACCATAAGAGCGTCATAACCGTATTCGGTGCGATAGCGACGAATCGGCGATACGGGTTCGCGTGGACCAGTGGATGGAGCGATTGGGGGTATACGGACCGAAACCTGTATTACGACAATAACCTGCTCTACTATCCGCCTCCGTATTTTCCGACCGGAACGCAGTATCTCGTGGATCTCTGGGAAGAATTGTGACGCACTCCGTACCTGTGGTATGATGGTCATGAAAGCGACATACAAACCAACACGGACACGGACAACGTATGGGTTTTCTTCAAAGGAAGGTTTTCGATTTTTCGCCACCGCCGTTCGGGCTTGATATGAGCGATCTTTCTCTCAAGGCGCTTTGGTTTTCCCGCGAAGGCAATAATGAGAGTGTGGCGAGTTTCGGTTCCGTCGCCATACCTCAGGGCGCGATCGTCGACGGCGAAATAGTGAAGGAGGACACGGTCGCGGAGAGCATCCGGGAGCTGGTTCGCGTTTCCGGGCCGAAGCATATCGGTACGCGTCGGGTCATATGTTCTCTTCCGGAGACGAAGGCATTCCTTCGTATCATTTCTTTGCCGAAAATGGACAAGGAAGAAGCGAAGGAAGCGGTCAAATGGGAAATCGAGGCGAACATTCCGCTTTCGCTCGATCAGGTGCACTACGATTGGCAGATTCTCCCCGACGTCTTCACTCTTGAAAAGGGAAAAATGAGCGTGTTGGTCGTCGCGGTCGCCCGGTCGGCCGCTGAGCAGTTCCATTCGGTGCTTGAACGTGCTGGACTCGAGCCGGTCGGCCTCGAGACGGAATCGATCGCGCAGGTGCGCAGTCTGCTCGCGGAGGAACATAAGGACGAGACCGTGCTTATCGTGGACATAGGCGACCGGCGGACGAGTTTCGTGATGGCGATCGGAAACGTTCCCGTTTTCACGTCGAGTGTTCCGCTGTCGTCGCAGATGATGACCGGCGCGATCGCGAAGGAAATGAGTCTTCCGTATGACGAGGCTGAAAAACTCAAAATACGGACGGGTCTCGGCTCGTTGTCCCTGCCGAGCCCGCAGCTTCAGGCGGTCCGACCGATCCTTGAGAATCTTGCGACCGAGATCGAGCGTTCCCTCGATTTCTATTTCTCGACGCTGAAGTATTCCAAGAAGCTGGACGCAGTCATATTCTGCGGCGGAGGCGCGAACACGCAGGGGATGCTCCCGTATTTTTCCCGCCGACTCCGTCAGAATATAGAGTTCGGGAATCCGTGGACGAACGTGCGTTTCGGGAAGCGGCTTCCGCCCATTGATCACAACCGTTCCGTACAGTATTCGACCGTTATCGGTCTCGCACTCCGAGGCCTCGATGAATATGAGAGTATCTCTTAACCTCCTGCCGGAGGAAAACAAGATCGCCCTTGCGAGAAAGCTATTCGATCGCTTCCTGTTCCGGCAGGCCGTACTGTTTTTTTCGGTGGTCGTGTTCTATATGGCTGTGCTGTGGAGCGTGTATTATATCGTGCATGAGAACCGAACGTTCATCGAGTCGGCAGAGATGCAGTTGGCGAACTCGAGACTCGAATCGAAGGAACTTGCCCGGTACGAGTCGAAGTTCCGCGATGCGAACGCCCTTTCCGCGCAGGCGAACGGTTTTTTCGGTTCGCATCCGGATTGGACCGGATTCCTGAAGCGGATGGACCGGCTGGTTCCGCCGGATGTCTCCCTGACCGCCCTCACCACCACGGGTTCGAGGATTTCCCTTTCCGGAACCGCGAAGATGCGTGACGATTTCCTCGCGCTCGAATCGGCGTTGAAGGGTGACGAATGTTTTTCAGACTTCCTGATTCCCGTATCGAACCTCTTCTCGGAAAAAAACGTCGAGTTCCAGATGGATTTTTCGGTGAGGGAACAGTGTCTTATCGGTGACGGAACACTATGAACGTACGTCTGACAAAATTCGAGAGACCTCTTCTCCTGTATTCCGCTGCGCTGGCTGTCGGTACCGTCGCGTTGTTCTTCCTCGCGACCAAGCCACTCAAGGAAAAGATCGTCGCCGAGAACGACGAAATCCAGAAATTCTACGCGAAGACCGAGAATGACCAACGGAAGATTTCCCGACTGCCCGAATTCCGGAATCAGTCGGTCATGATCGGTAATGACGAGTCAAAATTACGACTCATGCTTTCCGAAAGCCGCGTCGTCGATTTCATACGCGATGTCGAAGGTATCGCGAAGTCTGCTGGCGGAACGGTGACGATAGCGAAGGGTGACAGTCTCGAGGAAATCCGGAAGGCGACGGCTCCCGCGCAGACTGGCTCCGGAAAAGGCGATAAGAAGAACGACTTCGATCTCCTGAAGGGGCTTCCGGACGGGAAAACGATCGGGCTCACGCTCACGTTTTCGGGCGCGTATGCGGATGCCGTCAATTTTCTCCATAAAGTCGACACGTCCCCGTATTTTCTCGACGTACTTTCCCTGGAAATCCGACCGATCGAAGCCGAACAGGGTTCCGGAACCGTACGGACAGACGTTTTTTCCGCTTCCGGCACCGGTGTCGAAACGGTCGAGAAAAAGCCGTCGTCGGACCCGAAAGTGGAAGCGGTTCTCTCCATCGTCGTCTACCTGGAATAGCCTATGAGATTCGATATAAAAAAGCTGTCCCGACTTTCATTTCAGGACATGCTCCCCCCGCTTACAAGATATTCCAAATGGGTTTTTATGCTCCTGTTCCTCGTCGCGTTCGGCTCCGGAATGCTCATCTGGTATCGGAACATCTATCAGGGCGGCTGGTCCGACGAAGTCAAGCGACAGTATGTGGAGAGCACGTTCCGCGAGACGTCGTTCCGAGATGAATCGTTCCGGGGTGCCATCGATTCGATATCCCGTCGGGCGGAATCGTACCAGACGGACGTGAGGGTGAAAAAAGACATATTTGCCCCGTTCCCCGGCCTGGTCGGGAGTTCTTCGACGGGGGGCAGATAGCCTGTCCGGATTGACGTGACCCGTCTTCCGTCGTATCCTTTCACGATATGGAAGAGACCAGGGAACAACGAATCGGATCCGTTCTCTCAAGCGAGAGCGCGTTCCGGACCCGGCAGGCGAACGAGGCGATATACTCGCCTTTTTTTCGGTCATGGAACGATGTGACGCCCTTGTCGAAGGCCGTTCGGGACCGACTTACGGAATCGGTCCCATGGAACACGCTTTCAGTCGTCGTCATCCTGCCGAGCGCGTCGGGCGACGCGTGGAAGGCTCTGCTCGAGACCGGCGACGGAAATCGGATCGAGTCCGTACTCATGCGCAACAGCCGCGGACAGTTTACGGTCTGCGTATCGACACAGGTCGGGTGCGCCATGAACTGTGCGTTCTGTGCGACCGGAAAACTCGGTCTTGAGCGGAATCTTTCCCAAGACGAGATCGTAGATCAGGTCCGCGTCCTTCGGGAATTCGTGTCGGATTCCGGCCTGACGGGAGAGATCACGAACATCGTCCTCATGGGCATGGGAGAGCCGCTCGCGAACTACGAGGAAGTCCGCGGCGCACTTCGCTCATTCATCGGGCCCATGGGAATCGGAACGACGAGAATAACCGTCTCGACGGTCGGTTTGCTTGCCGGCCTGGAAAGACTCATCTCCGATCCCGAATGGCCGCCGGTCCGTATAGCCATCTCGCTTCATGCCGCGGACGAGAAGACGCGCGCCGGAATTATGCCGACGACCGCCCCGGGATTTTTCGAAGGGTTGGTCGGCTGGTCACAACGATACGCGGATGCGTTTCCCGAGAAAAGACGTCACCTCACACTCGAATACCTGTTGCTCTCCGGCGTGAACGATGCCGAGGAAGACGCGCGGAAACTCGTTTCACTGACTCGACGTATCGGAAAAGTCCGGGTCAATCTTATACCGTACAATGCGACCGACAGCGGACTCGTGGGAAGCAGCGGGAATGCCGTTCATAGGTTCCGGGACCGGCTCGAAGCGGGCGGCGTGACCGTGACCATCCGGAAGTCGCAGGGTGGGGATATAGCCGCGGCATGCGGACAGCTTGCCGGAAAAGCCGACTGACAGATGACGATGAATCAGGTCCGTTCTCTCGTTGTCCGTTCAATGCTATTTATTGTCCGATGTATGACGAAAAAATACCTCATCCGTACGTTCGGATGCCAACAGAATACCGCGGATTCCGAACGGATCGCTTCCATGTACGAGGCGCGCGGTTTTGAGCCGGCTGACAGTCTGGCCGAGGCCGACCTGGTCGTCATCAATACCTGCATGGTGCGCGAGCAGGCCGAGGAACGCGTGTACGGATTCGTGCGTACGATACGGAATGGCGAGGGAAAGCCCGATGCCGAGATCGTCGTGACCGGCTGTCTCGTGGGCGCCGCCTTGCGTGAGCCGTCGGGAAAGATGGCAAAGAAGGTCGTATCCCGATTGCCGGACGTGACGCTTCTGCCGATAGACGAGGTCGGATTCGAACACCTGCCGAAGCGTTCCGACGGCAGGCTCGCGTCGATCGTCATCGGAAACGGTTGCGGAAATTTCTGCGCGTACTGTATCGTCCCGTATTCCCGCGGCACGGAATCCTCCCGACCGTTCGCCGAGATCCTCGAGGAAGTACGTTTGGCGGTCGCCGATGGAAAGGACGAGATCCTCCTCCTCGGGCAGAACGTCAATTCGTACGGTTCCGATTTTCTTCGTGAACGGATCGCGGAACAGGAACCGTATCGCCTGCCCGATGGACGGGAAGTGGCTCCGGTCATGGTGAAGCATTTGGGGAAGCACCGGATTCCGACCCTTTTTCCGCACCTACTCGAAGCGGTCGCCACGACACCCGGTGTTTCGAAGGTCTCGTTCCTTTCCTCGAACCCCTGGGATTTTTCGGATGAGCTTATTTCGGTCATCGCGGAAAACGGCAACATCGATCGTCTTCTGCATCTGCCGATACAGTCCGGAAGCGACGCGATACTTCGCGCCATGAACCGGTGGTATACGCGAGACGAATACCTGTCACTCGTCGAAAAGATCCGGACGGCCGTGCCGGACGTCCGCTTTACGACCGATATCATTGTCGGCTTTCCGGGCGAGACGGAGCGGGATTTCGAGGACACGCTCGATATCGCGAGGCGCGTGAAGTTCGAGAAAGCGTATCTGGCACGATACTCGCCGCGACCCGGTACCGCTTCGGCGGGTCTTGATGATGACGTGCCGCGCGAAGAGAAGGTCCGTCGATTTCACGAACTCGACCGCGTTGTCCTTACCATTGCCGGTCGGGCTCATCTGTTGGAGAAGTAGGGGAAAAAACGACCAAGCATCCGCTTTCGAAAGACGGATGTTTTTTGTGAACCTTGACATATCGTTCGATTTGTCTTATTGTTTCCACGAGTAGTTTTCAGTCTTTCTCATTTAACAATAGGAATACCCATGGACAACGCTCCAACCACATGGAATCTCGGTATCGATATACCGAACATCTTGATCCTCGCCACCCGTGCGGCGAAGTACTTTGCTGATCGTGATACGGAAGGGCGGGCAGGAGGCTTCTTGAGAATCCAGTATCTGCCAACGCTCGAAGACGTGCTGCTTCAGGTGGGCCCCGTTTTACACGATCGTGTCGTGCGGTACCGTACGAATGCCGGGAACAAGGTCGAGGCGCTCATCGAACGTCCGGATATCGCAACCACATTCGAGATCGCGGATAACGTGAAGATGTACGGCGGAGGTATCCGGATTCCGGATTTTGCCCTGATCGCATTTTCCGGACATCTTCCGCAGCACGACGAAGCGATCGACGTGATTGTCGGAGCTTACATGACCGCCCTTGCCGAAGGAACGCTTCAGGGAGAGACCTTGTCGCGGTTCCTTTCGACCCCGCTTATTTTCGGCCTCCCTACCAGGAAGCTCTACAACAAGGGAATGGCCGCTATCGAGGCGTTTAAGGATCTTGCTGCCTGAGATCCGTGTGAGAAAAGTAATGATGAAGCATCCTGCGCAGCAGCCGGGATGCTTTTTCATTACCCCGGTAAACCACCATGCGGAGCATGGTGTGTGCGTTTAGAGCGTAGCTCTCGGATATACGATAAAATCACCCCACGGAAAGGAGGTGATCTTATGCTGACCAAACTCTATCGGCTGGAACA
>JAAXXZ010000020.1 GCA_013334245.1 Candidatus Moraniibacteriota bacterium | reverse complement strand
CATGCTTGCCGCCGCCGAGGCTATCTGGTACGCCAAGAAATCAGAACAGTCTGATCTTCGAGTAAAACTTGCCTCTGTTATCCGCTCCGCCTTCGAAACGAACGACCCCGCCGTCATGCTTGCCGCCGCCGAGGCTATCTGGTACGCCAAGAAATCAGAACAGTCTGATCTTCGAGTAAAACTTGCCTCTGTTATCCGCTCCGCCTTCGAAACGAACGACCCCGCCGTCATGCTTGCCGCCACCAAGGCTATCGGGTACGCCGAGGAATCAGAACAGTCTGATCTTCGAGTAAAACTTGCCTCTGTTATCCGCTCCGCCTTCGAAACGAACGACCCCGCCGTCATGCTTGCCGCCGCCAAGATGATCCGGTACGCCAAGAAATCGGACTGGGCAGAGTTGTATGCGCTTGCTCTCGAAAGGATAGGCCCGTCCTCCGTAGAAGGACCGCTCTATGAGAAGACGCTGGTCGGCTTCGGTCGGGAGAACTTTAAAAAAACGGGCAGTGAGACGACGCTTCTTGGAATGGTTGCCGGAAATGACCTGAAAGGAAAAATTATCGTTAGGAAGTTTGAAATGAGTTCCTTCCTGGGATGGAAACGTCTGTATGACGATCATGCGTTCTGGAAAGGGAACGGATTCGACTATGTGCCGATAGAACCGATCGTTTCGTTCTCAGTTCGAAAAACAGGGAAAGTCGATGTCTATTCCGGCGTACTGGATTTTTCTCTTCTCGAGTGCCGGGAGAGGGGTCTTAAGACATGGGAGAGTGAGCTGGAAGAAGATCGGGATAAAATCATAGATGCCATCAAGGAGGGCGGATACAATCACGGGCATCCTCATGATAAAAACTTCTGTCTCCGTTTCTGTCGGAAGGATGATGGAAATATAGATTATTCAAAGAAACCTCGGATATATCTCATTGACTTCGACCAGGTGTCTTCTTCCAAGTCGAGGAAATGAATGGTTGATCTGTTAATTACATATTTCTGAAATCATTATGAGCAAACCTTTTTTCATCACTACCGCGATTGACTACGTGAACGGCGAGCCGCACGTGGGGCATGCCGCCGAGAAGGTGCTCACCGATGCGGTCGCGCGATATCACCGCGATGTCCTCCACGAGGAAACGTTTTTCCTGACGGGTACCGACGAGAACAGCCTGAAGAACGTCCAAGGTGCCGAGAAGGCGGGCCGGCTTGTCGATGAATACGTGAAGGAGAACGCCGAAGCGTTCCGTTCTCTCGGTGATTCGCTCGGTCTTTCGTTTGATCGGTTCATCCGGACGACGGAGGATGTGCATTTTGCCGGTGCCAAGAAATTCTGGAGCGTCATGAATCCGAAAGATCTGTACAAAAAAAGTTATCACGGGCTGTATTGCGTGGGGTGTGAAGAATTCAAGATGGAGAAGGATCTGGTCGAGGGGAAGTGTCCGGAACATTTGACCGTGCCGGAGGTCGTCGAGGAAGAGAATTGGTTTTTCCGACTTTCGACATATGGAGACATTCTTCGTCGACTTATTATGTCGGGAGAACTTTCCATCGTTCCAGAGTTCCGCAAGAACGAGGTATTGTCGTTTATCGACATGGGACTCGAAGACTTTTCTGTTTCCCGATCCGTGGCTCGGGCAAAGGGGTGGGGCGTGCCGGTACCGGGGGACGAAGAACAGATCATGTATGTCTGGGTGGACGCGCTTTCGAACTATATCACCGCGCTCGATTATTCCGGTAACGGGGCGGACTACGACACATACTGGGCCGGAGACGGCGAACGGGTTCACGTCATCGGGAAGGGTATCTTACGCTTCCATGCTATTTACTGGCCGGCGATGCTCCTGTCCGCGAAACTGCCGTTGCCGACGGAAATCTATACGCATGAATATCTGACCATCGACGGACAGAAAATGTCCAAGTCGCTCGGGAACGTCCTGTATCCCGCGGAACTGGTGGAACGGTTCGGCAAGGACGGGGCGCGGTATCTGCTGCTTACGGCACTTCCGTATTCGAAGGACGGGGATCTTTCGTGGGCGAAGATGACTGAGAAGTACAATGCCGATCTCGCGAACGGTCTCGGCAATCTCGTGTCGCGCGTGATGCGGCTCTCGGAAGGTCTCGATGACGATATGAAAAAAATCGCGGAGATTCCCACGTACCCCGATGACGTCGCGAAACTGATCGACTCATACCGGTTCACCGAGGCGCTCGAAAAAATCTGGGAGACGGTCCGCGAAGCGAATCGTTTCATCGAGGAGGAGAAACCGTGGGAGCTCGCGAAGAACGAACGCGAACGGTTCGTCGTCGTGATAAACGACCTTCTGGGTCGACTCTCATTCCTTTCCGTCGCACTTGTCCCATTCATGCCCGATACCGCCGCGAAGATTCGCCTATCTCTTGAATCCGGTACGACGGAAATATTGTTTCAGCGAGTGAAATAGTGGGGGGCGGAGAACATACAATTGACAACTTATAACTTACAACAAAGGGAGCGGGGAGTTGGGAACAGAAGTGAGGAGTGGGAAGTGAGGAGTGAGATGGAAACGGAAACGGAAACGGGGAGCAGGGAATAGAAAACAGAGATTTGTAGTGGCACATAAATTGAGAAGTTGAACGATTATGAGTGAATTCCCACGGAATATCAGACCGCAAGATATGGGGAGGGCGACATCGAAAGTCTTTTCAGGAAGAACGGAATCCGAAACGACTCGAAAAATGTACGCTGAAACACCTACTTTTTTTGCGGAAAAGATAAGGAATCTTTTGGATGCACGTGAACCGTATGTATTTGCGGATGTTGGTGCTGCTTCCGGTGAGATGATGACTAATTTAAGGAAATTGCTTCCAGAATATTCGCTCAAGGTTATCGCGGTCGATATCGATGCAGGCTCTTTGGACAGGAATATCGCAGATGAAAAACTGGTAGCGAATGCAGAAGAACTCCCATTCGAATCAGTGGATGTAATCGTGATGAGATACGTATTACAATGGAACAATTTAGAACGACAAAAAAAGATCCTAAATGAACTGACTCGATCGATTCGAAAGTTTGCGCTAGTAGAACACATCGGAGCGGATAGTAACGATTCGGATGAATGGAGGAAATACATTGATGAGTTGTTTAGGGGTAAGGATGTGCCGCAGTTGAAGCGTGAAGACTACTTCCTTTCATCAAGCGCGGAGATTGAAAAATGGATGAGTGAACAAGGGATTCGGTTTGAACGTTTAAGGGAACGACGGATAGATGATGCGGCGAACGCGTTTATTGAGCGATGGAAACTTGACGAAAGAGATGCCGTGGAAACAAGGAGGATATTAGGAGAGAAAAATTATCTCCAGCAGACGGACTGGATAATTTTTCCAAAAAAGAGGACTGAGCAAGTTTGCTTATGACAAAATCCTTTATTGTTTCCGAAAGCTCCAGCAAATCAGGCCGCGCGTTTTCTCCCGCCGTCAAGTTCGATGTCGGCGATGCGGAGATGATATTCGTTTCTGGTTTGTTGCCGAAGGACGAGCAAAAGAATGTAGTGGGCGAGGGCGATATCGAGGCTCAAACGAGATGCGTGTTCGAAAAGATGATCACGATCCTCAATGAGGCCGGCGCGGATCTCGGTGATCTCGTTAAAGTAGATATCTATCTCGTCAATATGAAAAGGGATTTCGAAAAGGTGTCAGCCATCAGGAACGGATATCTCATGGAGTCAAAACCTGCCGCTACGACAGTGGGCATCACGAGCGCCATGACCGACGGTTGCGATATCGAAATTGACGCGATAGCGACGAAGCGGAAATAGCGCGTCATGTTGTCATTCTAGGCTTGACCCGGGATCCAGGAATTCCGGAGTATGGATTCCGGATTAACCGCGCATTCGCCGGTCGAGAGTCCGGAACGACAAATGTCTGATTCTTTATTCATGATTCTCGATTTTTCTCCAGTGACCCGTCTGTACGCATGATACATTTCCTATGACCGATGCCCGAAAGATGATGCTCGTGAGGGTCCTGTATTCGTCCCGGTTCTGGATTCCGACCTTCGTCCTCTATCTCAACAGCCGCGGAATTGAAACGTCGCAGGTGCTGTCGTTGCTCGGGGCATACTATGTCGCGACCATCGCGCTCGAATATCCGACCGGAGTCGTCGGAGACGTGTTTTCGCATCGGATGTCGATCATCCTCGGGTACGTCCTTCTCGCGGTGTCGTTCCTGCTTTCCGCGTTTCCGGTCGTTCCGGGGTATGCATATTTTTTCTGCGTCCTTATGGTGACCGCGCTCGGCGAGAGTCTTATCTCGGGAAGCGATACGGCACTTCTCCATGAGGTCTCGGATGATTTTTCTCGTGACTTCCCGAATATCAAGGCGGTTTCGCAGGTCGTGTCGTTCGCCGCGCTTTCGGTCGGTGGCTTCGCCGCCGTGGCCGATCTTCGGCTGCCATTCGTTCTGTCCGCGGTTGCCATGATCGGTGCCGCCTGTTTCGCGTTCTCCGTCTCGTATCGTCCTAAAAGTCGAAACGGTGGAGGGAACGTCCTTCGGACGGCGATCGACGGTCTCACTGCGGTAAGGACGGAAACGATGGTACGGAACCTGCTCATCGTTTCGTTTCTTTCCGGATCGTTCCTTTTCAGTCTCAAGTGGCTGTATAACGACCTGTTCCGGCAGATTGCCCTACCGGTCGTCTGGTGGGGAGTGGTTCCCGGAGTTGCGACCCTGTTCGTCGCGGTAGGGACGATCGCATATCGAAAGCGGCCGAAACTTTCCCTGACAGCGGTCTTCCTTGCTTTTACGGCAACGGTCCCGTTCATCGGCCTGACCTGGATCGCGGCGGCTCCGCTCGTGTCTATCGTTTTCGTCCATTTCCTTCGGGGATATATCGAGTCCCGTATCATGGTGGACATCAATGCGGCCATTCCGGCGGAAGTCCGGTCGAGCGTCCTGTCACTCGGGAGTCTTCTGCTGCGCCTGGGCGCGGCCGGGTACATGTTCGTCGGCAGTCAGCTTATCTCCGCGGCGATGCCGTTACTCCCGTTCCTCGGTTTTTCGGGCCTGCTCATGGCTTTTGTCGGAATGATCCCGCTTCTTTCTCTCGCGAGACGGAAGACAGCTGGATCCGGAAAACCGTGGTAGCATGAGAGATGCCCGATTCCATATTTCATAGTTTTCATCCTTTCACGTCGTCGGTTGTAAGTTGTAAGTATCCCTATGTCTTCCCTTTTCGACACCCATGCGCATGTGAATTTCAATGCCTTCCGTGAGGATGCGGAAGAGGTACTGTTGCGTGCGCGTGAAGCGGGAATCTCGGTCGTAAACGTGGGGTCACAACTGTCGACAAGCCGGCGGGCGGTGGAGTATGCGCGGAAATACGAGGGGAAGGGCGTGTATGCCGCGGTCGGACTCCACCCGATACAGCTCCGGAAGCGGTCGTTCGAGCATCGCGACGACGAGAACGATTGGGAACTGCCGGCGACCGAGATAAAGACGATCGGAGAGACGTTCGAATATGACGCGTACCTCGAAGTCGCACGCGATTCGCATGTTGTGGCGATCGGCGAAGTCGGTCTCGATTATCATCATTTCGAGGAGGGGGATGAAATCGATGCGATGAAGGAGGAGCAGAAACGGGTCCTGCGTGAATTTGTCCGGCTTGCGGACGAGGTCGGCAAACCGATGATGATTCACTGTTGGGATGCGTATGATGACCTACTTGCGTTGTTCGATGAATCGTCGCCCGAAAGACGGGGCGTGATACATAGCTTCATCGGGAGTTACAAGACGGCGAAGAAATTCCTGGAGCGAGGATGGATGATCGGTATCAATGGGATCGCGACGTATTCGGATTCGTACGACCGGCTGATTCGGGAGGTGTCTCTTGATCAGATCGTCATCGAGACGGATTGTCCGTATCTGGCTCCCGTGCCGCACAAGGGAGAACGGAACGAACCGCTTCTGGTGAAGCTGGTCGCCGAGAAGATCGCGACCGTGAAGGGCGTGCCTTTCGAGGAAGTCGCGCGGATTACGACTCGGAACGCGACGGTATCGTTCTTTCCCGGAGCGTAGTCGCTTCGATTTTTCCTTTTCGAACGGTCGGGGTATACTGGAGAAGGATACTAAGACGCATTCAGGGACAATCGTATGGATATGGACACACATTCTGCCGGATTGGCATGGTCGGGCGCGTCGGACAATGCTCTTCCGGTTCCCGAGTCTTCCGCTGCCATGAATGGGAATGGGGCTGATGTGGGAACGGGCCAGGGGAGTGGTGAGGAGCATATCAACTTCGGCCATCCGGCGAAGAAATCCGACGAAAATGACCCGGCCAAAGATACCCTTCGGATTGCCGACTCTTTCAGCGAGTTTTCCGAGCCCGACTCCAAAGACGAGTCTGTCGGAGCGTCGCTTCTTTGAGGGGTCGTGACGATTGCGAAATCCCGGCGCCGTTTTCTTTGACGGTTCCGGTTTTTCGTCGTAGAATGGCTTCTGATGAGGATAATGTCGTGGAAACACCTCATTTCGCAGCGGGAAGCATATGGAAATATCGATCATCGCCGAAAAACTGTTCTCGATAGCGGGGTTTTCCGTGACCAATTCGCTGTTGGTGGCCGTTTTCGTGGCCGTACTTTTGGCCATATCCACGGCATTTCTCGTAAGAAATCCGAAACAGGTCCCGCGAGGCGCACAGAACGTGATAGAAACCGTTTTCGAGGGGCTGCTTTCGTTCATCGAAAGCATCACGCAGGACCGAAAGCAGGCCAGGGATTTTTTCCCGTTGGTTTCGACGATTTTTCTTTTCGTACTGTTTTCTAACTGGTCGGGACTTCTTCCCGGGACGGGGACGGTCGGCCTGAACGAGGAGCATGCGGGACGCATCATCATGGTGCCGTTCCTGCGCGGTCCGGCAGCAGATCTCAATATGACGGTCGCGCTCTCGCTCATCTCCGTTTTTTCGGTACAGATTTTCGGAATCCTGGCTCTCGGTATACGCGGATATGCTTCCAAATTCCTGGTTGCACCGTGGAAAAAACCCTACGTTATCGGAACGGTCGTGGGCCTTCTCGAACTTATCGGCGAATTCGCGAAGATTCTCTCGTTCTCGTTCCGTCTCTTCGGCAACGTGTTCGCGGGCGAGGTGCTCCTGACCGTGATGCTCTCCCTCGTCCCGTACTTCGTCCCGCTGCCGTTCCTGCTGCTCGAGGTGTTCGTGGGCGTGGTTCAGGCGGCAGTCTTCTCGCTCCTTACGATTGTCTTCCTCAAGATGGCGGTCACCGGGCACGAGGAGGGGGCTCACTGATTCCGGTCTGCGGGGCATCGGTTTCCCAGGGGAAGCCGGCGGCCCGTATCCCGTAATCAATCAGTAAGAAAAAAGTATGGAAGGTGTACAGGAGGTCATCGGAAATGCCGATAACGCGAAATTCTTCAGCGCGGCGATCGCTATCGCGGCCGCGGCGTTCGGACCTGGTCTCGGTATCGGGTATCTTGTAAGCAAGGGACTCGAGTCGATCGGGCGCAATCCCGAGGCACATTCGAAAATCCAGACCTCGATGATTCTCGGTATCGCATTCACCGAGGCGATCGCGATTTATGCACTCGTGGTGGCGCTCATGATCCTCTTCAAGTAGTCTTCGGCGTACGAAGAACGACCGGCGTCCGGCACGGATTCCTTTCGGGGGGCGTGCCGGCCGGAAGTCGTGAGTCGTAAGCAACGTCACAAACCGTATGGAAATCCTTACGCAGATCGGCATAGACGGGAAGCTCCTCCTTGCGCAGGCGGTGAACTTCCTTGTGCTGCTGTTCATACTGCACCGTTTCGCCTATAAGCCGATGCTCGCGTTTCTCGAGAAACGTACGGAGCGCATCGAGGAAGGGCTGAAGAACGCGGAAGAGGCCAAGAAGCGACTGGATGAAGCATCGAAGGGCGAAGAGCGGATACTTGCCACGGCCCGTGAAGAGGCGAAGAAAATCGTGACTGAGACGAGGGAGGCTTCGGAGAGGCGCGGTCAGGAGCTCGTCGCGGAATTCGAGCAGAAGGCGGAACGGATCGTCGAGGAGGCGCGGGAGCGCGCGAAGGAAGAGCGTGAAAAAATGTTCCGTGAAGCGAAGGGAGAAATAGCGGATCTCGTGATCGCGACGACGGAGAAGGTGCTCCGGGAGAGATTGGACGGCGATGCCGACCGGGGCAAGGTGACGAGGTTTTTGGAGAAAGAGTGAGAGAATTTGTCATTCCGACCGGAGTGAAACGGAGCGGAGGAATCTGCCGAAGACATACGCAGATCCCCCGACTCGAAGACTCGCTCGGGATGACAATTGAGCAATGAGACAATAGAACAATCATTTCCGGCAATGAAGATCACTCCGACACAATATGCCAAGGCTCTGGTCGCCCTTTCGAGGGACGGCGGCGATGCGTCTCAAATCGCGGCGTCGTTCCTTTCATTCGTGAAAAAGCGTCGCGGGACGAAAAAACTTCCCGAAATTGTGCGGGCCGCTGAAAAGCTTTCCGATGAGGCGGACGGGCGTGTCACGTTGCTTGCCGAGACCGCCGGAGAAGCGAATGCGGACTCGAAAAAAGAAATCGCGGAGGCGGCGGGAAAACTGTTTCCCGGAAAGGAAATATCACTCGGTTTCGCGGTCCGAAAGAATCTCGTCGGAGGAGTGAGGTTTTCTTCCCGGGATACGGTCGTGGACGGTACGATCAGTCGACGGATTCGCGAACTTCGCGGGGCAATGAACGGTCATCAATCCTCATAACTCAGTCAGCGAACACATATGGCAGGAAACATGCTCATCGAGGAACTGAAGAAGCAGATCGCGGATTTCCGTTTCGAGGCGGAGAAGGAGTCGGTCGGACGGATCCTGGAGACCGGTGACGGCGTGGCCCGTCTCTCGGGACTCTCCGGTGTGGCGGCGTCCGAGCTGATCTCGTTCGACAGCGGCGCCGTCGGTGTGGCGCTCAACCTGGAAGAGAGCGAGGTCGGCGTCATGATGCTTTCGGGAGGAAACGGCATCCGCGAGGGGGAGATCGCGAAGGGGACCGGAAAGCTCCTTTCCATTCCGGTGTCGGAGGGAATCATCGGTCGTGTGGTGGACCCGCTCGGAGTGCCGCAGGATGGCCGCGGCGAGATCACAGGCGAGAAGAAACTCATGCCGATAGAGAAAGTCGCTCCGGGCGTCATCACCCGTCAGGGAGTGAACCAACCTTTACAGACCGGCATCAAGGCGATCGACGCGCTTATCCCGATCGGTCGCGGGCAGCGCGAGCTTATCATCGGCGATCGACAGACCGGAAAGACCGCGGTCGCTATCGATACCATCGTGAACCAGAAAGGGCAGGACGTGATCTGCATCTATGTCGCGGTCGGCCAGAAGGAATCCAAAGTCGCGCGCATCCTTGGAGAGCTTACGAAGCGCGGCGCGATGGACTATACGGTCATCGTGTCTGCCGGCGCGTCCGACCCGGCGGCGCTCTCGTTTCTTGCCCCGTACGCCGGGTGCGCCATCGGCGAATATTTCATGGAACAGGGAAAGGACGTGCTCGTCATCTATGATGATCTTTCGAAGCATGCGTGGGCGTACCGGCAGATCGCGCTTATCCTTCGCCGTCCGCCGGGACGTGAGGCTTATCCCGGCGACGTGTTCTATCTTCATTCCCGACTCCTCGAACGCAGTGCGAAATTGAATGCCGAGAACGGCGGCGGGTCGCTCACCGCGTTGCCGATTATCGAGACACAGGCGGGCGATGTCTCGGCGTATATCCCGACGAACGTCATTTCCATCACGGACGGACAGATCTATCTCGAGTCGGATCTTTTCCACAAGGGCATCCGTCCGGCACTCAACGTCGGACTCTCGGTATCGCGTGTCGGTTCGGCCGCGCAGATAAAAGCGATGAAACAGGTTGCGGGCACGCTCCGTCTCGACCTTGCCCAGTTCCGCGAGCTCGAAGCCTTCGCTCAGTTCGGTTCCGACCTTGATGAGAAGACGCGCGCGCAGATCGAGCGGGGACGGCGCTCGGTGGAGGTCCTGAAGCAGGGGCAGTATTCGCCGTATCCGGTCGAGAACCAGGTAGCCGTACTCTACGCGCTTTCCCGCGGGCATCTCGACGTCGTGCCGGCCGAGAAGATCCGTGATTGGGAGAGGGAATTCCTTGCCTATCTCGGAACGGAAGGTGAGGATGTGCTCTCGGCTATCCGCGAGAAGAAGGCGTTCGACGAACAGACGGAAACGATGTTGAAGGCGAGGATCGAGGAATTCATGAAAAGAAACTGACGAAGGAAAACGAACAACTTACAACCAACAACTTACAACGGGGAAGGGATGGGGACAGGGTGGGTGGGGGCGGTTGTCAGTTATAAGTCGTGAGTTGTAAGTAGCGCAAGCCTATGCCTAACGTGGCCGACATCAGAAGAAGGATCAAGGGTGTGAAGAGCACGGGGAAAATCACCCGGGCCATGGAAATGGTGTCCGCTGCCAAGGTTCGACGCGCGGTGGCGTCCGCGACGGCGTTGCGCCCATATGCCGAAGAGGCACTTTCGGTGCTTCGGCAGGTGCGACTCGCGTTTCCGGGCAACAATCATCCGTTGCTCGAGGTTCGGGAAGCGGACCGTCGCATCATCCTTTTGGTCAGTGGGAACCGTGGCCTTGCCGGGACCTTTTACGCGCAGCTGTTCCGCATGCTGCGGACGCACGTTTCCGGGGTAGCCGGGGAGGTGACGTTCGTGACGATCGGCAAGAAGAGCGACGCACAGGCGAAGCGCATGGGAAAGGACGTGCTCGCTTCGTTTCCCGGCATCCTGTCGCTTCCGACGTCGGAAGCCGTCAGGCCTATCGCGCGCATGTTGCTCGAGGAATACCGTTCGGGTCGGACGGATCGTATCGAGCTCGCCTACACGAACTTCTTTTCCATGATGCGGCAGGAGCCGGTCGTGCGGACCATTCTCCCGATAGCTACGGAAGATTCGGATGCGGTACTCGAGAATGAGGGTCGGGCACCCGAGGAGGGAAAATATGCGATCGAACCGGGACCGGACGCGGTGCTCGAGACGATGGTGCCGAGACTTCTTGAAGCGGAGATCTATCACGCGATCCTCGAGTCGAACGCGTCGCAGGAAGCGGCGCGCATGATGGCGATGCGCAGCGCGACGGACGCGGCCAAGGAGATGGCCGAGGGGCTCACGCTCGCGTACAATCAGCTGCGGCAGTCGAAGATCACCCAGGAGATCGCCGAGCTCTCGGCGGGCAAGGCGGCACTGGAGGGGTAGCTTAAACTAACAACTTACAACGAACAACGAACAACTGACAACGATCGAAAACAAAAGAGACGATGATAATTTAGCAATCTAGCAATTCAACAATACGACAATGTAATGAGTCGAATCAACGATTTGTTTCCGGAACGGTCCGAAGACATGAGTCGATTTGAAATAAAAAAAGGTGCTTGCCTGAGAAGCGAAGCACCATGTGAAATTGTAGCTGTTAATCAATGCAGACGAGCGAGTGTCTGTCTGCTGGCATAGAGAGATGCGGCCGCCGTTCCTCCGAGGAGGATACCGCGATATAATTTCCATCCCAGAGACGGTAACTCGGGGAAGTAGGAAATCGCGCGAAAACAGTCCTGGAAGACGGCGATTCCGAAATAAACGGCCAGCAGTGAGCCAGCTACCAAGAATACTTTGGATGTGAACATGTGGAGAGTCCTTGTTATGTTAAAGAGAGGATGCTTTTGTATAATAAAAGCATTATAGCAGATAATATAAATTCCGTCAAGTATCGTTTTATCCCTACGATTTGCCCTCCGAGACGGCTCGGGCGGCATGAGTCGGAATGAAGAGGAAGAAGATAGAATATGGAATGAAGAACAATGCCGAAGCCTAAAAGAGGTTTCCGATGCATGATTCTGAATTCTTTATTCCTGATTCTTGATTTGATTCATTATTCCTAATTCTGTATTAAAAGATATGTCCACAGGAAAGATATTGCAGGTGATCGGGCCGGTGGTGGACCTCGACTTCTCGGTTCGGGAGGGGGAGTCGTCTATGCCGGGCATCCGTGAGGCGGTGGAAATTCCCGTCGAGGGAGGCAGGCTTGTCGTGGAAGTGCATCAGCACCTGGGCGATGGAAGAGTGCGAACGATCGCGATGGGGCCGACGGACGGACTGGTCCGCGGAATGGAGGCACATGGAACCGGAGCCGCGATAACGGTTCCGGTGGGACGCGCGGTGCTTGGTCGTATGACGAACCTCTTGGGAGAGCCGATTGACGGGCGGGGACCGATCGAATCCGACGAGTGGCTTCCGATTCATCGTGAATCGCCGTCGTTCGATGAACAATCGACCGAAGCGGAGGTATTCGAGACCGGCATCAAGGCCATCGACCTTATCTGTCCGTTCATGAAAGGGGGAAAGGTCGGCCTCTTCGGCGGGGCGGGTGTCGGAAAGACCGTCGTCATCCAGGAACTCATCCGGAACATCGCGCAGGAGCATGGAGGATTCTCGGTGTTCGCCGGTGTCGGTGAGCGGACCCGAGAAGGGAACGACCTCTACCATGAGATGAAGGACTCGGGCGTGCTCGACAAGACCGCGCTCGTGTTCGGCCAGATGAACGAACCACCGGGAGCGCGTGCCCGTGTCGCCTTGTCCGCGCTGACGATGGCCGAGGCCTTCCGCGATGAGGGTGGAAAGAACGATGTGTTACTTTTCGTCGATAACATTTTCCGGTTCACGCAGGCGGGATCGGAAATCTCCGCACTTCTCGGCCGTATCCCGTCGGCGGTGGGATACCAGCCGACGTTGGCCGAAGAGATGGGCCTGCTCCAGGAGCGTATCACATCGACCAAATCCGGATCGATCACTTCCGTACAGGCGGTGTACGTGCCGGCGGACGATCTTACGGACCCGGCGCCGGCGACGACGTTCTCCCACCTTGACTCGACCGTCGTGCTTTCGCGCGCCATTTCCGAACTCGGCATCTATCCGGCCGTCGATCCGCTCGATTCGACCTCGACCATACTCGATCCGGCCATCGTCGGCGAGAAGCACTACGAGGTTGCCCATGGCGTACAGCGGATACTTCAGCGGTACAAGGACCTGCAGGACATCATCGCCATTCTCGGAATGGAAGAGCTTTCCGACGAGGACAAGCTGACCGTCCTTCGTGCCCGGAAGATCCAGAAATTCCTTTCGCAGCCGATGTTCGTCGCGGAGCAGTTCACCGGCAAGCCGGGCAAATACGTCACCCGGGAGAAGACGGTGAAAGGATTCGGGAGAATCCTTGCCGGCGAACTCGACGAGATTCCCGAATCGGCGTTCTATATGAAGGGAAGCATCGAGGAAGTCCTTGAAGAGACTGACAACTAACAACTAACCACTAACAATGGGGAACGGGGAGGGGACCGACAACTAACAACCGACAACGGGGAATTGGGAACGGGGGTGATTCGAAGCAGTAAATGATATGGAGAAATTTCGGTTCAGGAAATGGAAAGTATACAATGATTCGCAGGAGCTCTTTTCCCTTGTTCTGAAAATTGTTAAGGATCTACCGAAAGAATTCCGTTTCGAAATAGGTAGCCAGATGATCCGTGCCGCCTTGTCGGTAGCGCTTAATATCGCGGAAGGAAGCGGAAAAACGACTGATAAGGAACTGAATCGTTTTCTGAATATTTCGCTCGGTTCCCTATATGAGACAATGGCGGCAATGGATGCGTTGAAATTAAACGGGATGGTTCAAGAAGATCGGTATGATGAGGCGATGAAACGGATAGATGGAATTTCAAATCAGCTTGGTGGGTTAAAGAAAACACTTGTGAAATGACGGTTGTAAGTTGTAAGTTGTAAGTTGTATGTTACTAAAGTTAAAGATAGTTACCCCGGAGCGACTCGTCCTCGAGGAAGACGTCTATTCGGTGACGCTTCCGGCGGAAGGCGGAGAAATCACCGTCTTGCCGGATCATATCCCGTACATAGGCTCGCTTCGTCCCGGGGAAATCTTTTTTCGGCGGGACGCGCATGCCGAGCCGGAGAGTCTTGCGACGTCGGGCGGATTCGTGGAACTCCACGGCAATGTCCTGTCCGTCATGGCCGATACCGCCGAGCGTGCCGAGGAGATCGATATCGAACGCGCGGAAGCGGCGAAGAAGAAAGCCGAGGAACTGAAGGCCGATCGCAGCCTGCTTGATGATGAGGAATACGCCCGTGTCGCCGCGTCGCTGGAGAAAGAATTTGCCCGTCTCCATGTCGCCCGCAAACACCGAAGCAAGGGCGGTTTCATCGCTCCCGGTCAGTAACTGACCAGCGTTCGATTTTTCGTGATTTCGTAGAGACGCCCCAGTGGGGCGTCTCTACCTGTTTTCCTTGAAAAAAGGCGGTAGGTACGGTAGAGTGGGTGGGAGAACCGTGATTTTCCGCATATGCAAGGGAGATACGACCCCAAAACGATCGAGGGAAAATGGCAAGCGAAATGGGAGGAACAAGGGGTGTTTTCGGCGCATGATGATTCCGAAAAACCGAAGTACTATTGCCTGATCGAGTTCCCGTACCCGTCCGGCCAGGGCCTGCATATCGGACATATCCGGAGCAATACTGCCATGGATATCGTCGCGCGGAAGCGGCGCATGGAAGGGTTCGACGTGCTGTATCCGATCGGGTGGGACGCGTTCGGGCTCCCGACCGAGAATTACGCCATCAAGACCGGCATCCATCCCCGGGAGGTCACTCGTCAGAATACCGACAATTTCCGTCGACAACTCAAGGGCATCGGATTCTCGTTCGATTGGTCGCGCGAGATCAATACCACGGATCCCGCGTACTTCAAATGGACGCAGTGGATCTTCTTGCAGATGTTGAAGAAGGGACTCGCGTACAAGGCGAAAATGATGATCAACTGGTGCCCATCGTGCAAGATCGGCTTGGCGAACGAGGAGGTGGTCGACGGAAAGTGCGAACGATGCGGGAACGAGACCGAGAAACGCGAGAAGGAGCAGTGGATGCTCGCCATCACGAAATATGCCGACCGGCTGCACGACGACCTCGATACGGTCGACTATCTCGAAAAGATAAAGATCCAGCAGCGGAATTGGATCGGACGGAGCGAAGGTACCACTGTAAAATTTCCAATTTCCAATTTCCAATCACCAAACAAATCTGAAATCACAAATCCCGGATCACAATCACCAAACGAACCCCAGAACACGGATTCAAAACGACAAACGGAAGAGGATTTCATCGAAGTCTTCACGACGAGGGCGGATACGCTCTATGGCTGTACGTATGTCGTAGTGGCGCCGGAGCATCCGCTGGTCAGGGAGCAGTTAACAGATAGCAGTGAACAAATAACAGTTAGCAAAGAACAGAAAGCAAGAATAAAGAATTGGGAAGAAGTTGCCGCTTATCTGAAAGAGACCAAGAAGAAGACCGAGATGGACCGGACGGCCGAAGGGAGGGAAAAAACAGGAGTCCGGTTGGACGGGCTGATGGCGATCAATCCGATAAACGGCGAGGCGGTCCCGGTATTTGTCGCGGATTACGTGCTCGGCGATTATGGGACCGGAGCGGTGATGGCCGTCCCGGCGCATGACGAGCGTGATTACGCGTTCGCGAAAAAGTACGACCTTCCGGTCAGGATGGTCGTGATGCCTCATCTGACCGACAAGAAGAATCCTCCTCGGGAAGGGAAGAAGACTGTCGAGCGAGATACCATCCATGCGCTCGTAAGGAACCCGAAGGACGGGAAATTTCTCTGTCTGGAATGGAAGAATCATCCCTGGACCACGTTCATCGTCGGAGGCGTGGAAAACGGCGAGGATGTCGTGGGGGCGGCAATGCGTGAGGTGTTTGAGGAGACCGGGTATTCCAATTTGAAGTATATCGAAACGCTCGGGGGAAAGGTCCAAAGCGAATATTTTGCGGCGCATAAGGACGAGAATCGGATAGCCAATACGTCGGCGCTTCTCTTCGAGTTGGAAGACGACACCCGTGAAAGGGTCGTCGAGGAAGAGGCTGCGAAGCATTCGATACTCTGGCTCTCTTTGGACGAGATACGGAATCGGGAGATGACCTGCGCGGAACTTGATTTTTGGCTCGCGCGTCTCGACGGGAAAGACGGAGCGTTCGTCGACGACGGGACATTGACGGACTCTGGTGAGTTTTCCGGACTTTCATCGTCTCAGGCGCGGGAAAAGATATCAACGAAACTCGAAGCCGACGGGAACGGGAAAAAAGTCGTGAAGTACAAGCTTCGCGATTGGGTCTTTTCCCGCCAGAGGTATTGGGGCGAGCCGATTCCGGTCGTGCACTGCGAGCAATGCGGCATCGTCGCGCTTCCCGAGTCGGAACTCCCGCTCGAACTGCCGGAGATCGACGGCGGATACAGTCCGACGGATACAGGTGAATCGCCGCTCGCGAAAATAGGGAGCTGGGTGAATACGACCTGTCCGACCTGTGGCGGACCCGCGAAACGCGAGACGGACACGATGCCGAACTGGGCCGGTTCCTCGTGGTACTTCCTGCGCTATATCGATCCGAAGAACGGTTCGGCGCTTGCCGATCCGGAAAAGCTGAAGCGATATATGCCGGTCGATTGGTACAACGGGGGAATGGAGCATACGACGCTGCACCTCCTGTATTCACGGTTCTGGAACAAGTTCCTGTTCGACATCGGCGTCGCGCCGACATCCGAGCCGTATCAGAAACGGACTTCGCACGGATTGATCCTGGCGGAGGGCGGCGTGAAGATGTCGAAGTCAAAGGGGAATGTCATCAATCCCGACGATATCGTTTCGGATTTCGGAGCGGATACGCTCCGCATCTACGAGATGTTCATGGGGCCGTTCGATCAGCCGATCGCCTGGGGGCAGAACGGGTTGGTGGGATCGCGACGCTTTTTGGAACGGGTCTGGAAACTGCAAGAAAAACTCACAACTCACAACTCACAACTGACAACGGAAGAATCCGGACTGACAACTGAAAACTCACAACTGACAACAGGGGAGCAGGAACAGAAGGTGAAAACGATTGATTCGTTGTTGCACAAGACAATCGTGAAGGTATCCGAGGACATCGAGGCCATGCGATTCAATACGGCGGTCAGTTCGATGATGATTCTCGTGAATGCCATCGAGAGGGAAGGAACGATTTCCAAACACTCGTTCGGACTCTTCCTGCGGATACTGTCTCCGTTCGCGCCGCATATCGCCGAGGAATTATGGGAAAATATCGGGAATACCGGCTCCGTCTCGTTGGCCGCCTGGCCCGAGGCTGACTTGGCATACCTCGTGTCCGATACCGTCAAAATCGTCGTACAGGTGAACGGCAAGATGCGAGACTCGTTCGAAATTCCGGCCGACGCCAGCGAGGACGACCTGAAAACGCATGCGCTCGACAGCGACAAGGTGAAGCCGTATCTCGACGGCAAGGAGCCCAAGCGTATCATTGTCGTCCCCGGGAAATTGGTGAATATAGTCGTTTAGATAATGTATCGTGATTAATAGCATTATGAATACTCATTCTGCAAATCATGAAGAAGTGTTAATTATTGATAAACCTTTGAAAAAGTTTCGGGATAATATAGATGAGATAGAAAAAGTTCGTTCAATCGGGAAGGAGATCATAGACTTTTCCGTTGGCTCGTTAAGTACACTCAAAGATGAGATTGAAAAGGAAAAATGTTACGGGATTTCCAGGAAAGTTGAGAATACGATCAAAGCAATAAAAAATATAGAAAATCCAGAATCACGCTTGCATGAGAAATATATTGCAATAAATAATCAGTCAATGATTTTACTCATTTCAAACTTTGAAAGATTCCTCAGTGATTATACGGTCTTATTGGTAGAAAATTACTCATATCTTATCGAATGGCCTGAGAAGAAGCTTGCCATCGATTTTAAATCATTTACTTATGGAGTTCCTAGCGTAGGAGAAATCGTGCTTCATTCCCTCCGAGAGAAATATAGCTTTCAGGACTTACAGAGTATTAAGAATTTTGTAAAAGATATCTTGAGAGTGGAAATTGAATTAGAAGATTTGGAAGAAAACAAAATAATATTCTTTCATGCGCTAAGACACATATTGGTACATAACCTTGGGATGGTAGATGCTCAATTTTTGAAGCAAATTCGAAATGTTGATTATAGAAGTTTTTTTCCAGAGTATATCAGCAGGGAAGAGAGGATTGATGTTTCTGATGATTTGTATACTACGGCGAGAAATATATTTATTAAATTAGCAGAGCTAATTCATGCGAAAGTAAGAGAAGACCTAGCTCCTTTTTGAAACAGGTATTTCCCGCGGGGCATTCGCGAAAAACAGGGAGCATAATCATATATGGAACATTCTGCCGGATGGGACCGAGCGGGATTATACACGCGAACAGTTTGTCGGAGACGCGACGCTCGTTGTTGATGAGGTCTTGACTCGGGCGGATATCCTTGAAAGTGAAGGCGCAAATCGGGCGGACACGAAGCGGCGATACGAACTTCTTCGCGAGCGTTTTGTGATGGTAGGCGTCTGAAGGTTTACAAAACCCTTCTCCGCGCCTAGACTGGTATACTATGGGAAGAAACTTATAGAAACCGACAACTGACAACTTACAACCGGCAATGGGAAACGCAGATTCTGCTAAAAGGCTCCTTCAAAGGAATCTCCGTTACCTGTTTGTGCTGTGAGTTGTACGGTGTAAGTTGTGAGTTCGGTATCCCGTTGTGAGTTGTCAGTTATCAGTTGTAAGTTAGTTTTACCTATGCGCACGACCATCACCGACTATCTGAAGCTCGACAAGCCGATCGTTATCTTCGACCTCGAGACGACGGGCCTGACTACCGGCGAAGACCGCATCATCGAGATCGCGTACGAGAAGATCCTGCCTTCGGGCGAGATCATTGCGGAATGTAGACGTATCAACCCAGGGCGATCGATTCCGGCTGATTCGTCACGCATCAACGGTATTTATGACGACGACGTGAAGGACGAGCCGTCATTCACGAAGCTTTCCTACGAATTGTGGAGCGCGTTCGAGGGGGTGGATGTCGGGGGATTCAACGTGCTCGGTTTCGACCTCCCGTTCCTTCGGGGAGAGTTCTCGTCGGTCGGCAAGAGCTTCGATTTCTCGCAGAAGAAGGTGCTCGACGCGAAGATCCTGTATCACAAGGTCGTGCCGCGCGACAATTTCGCGCCGCGAAACCTTTCTGCCGCCTACAAACTGTACTGCGGAAAGCAGCACGTGACCGCTCATACCGGCGCGGGGGACGTGCGGGTGACAGTCGAGATCCTCGAGAAGCTTCTCGAAAAGCATCCCGAGTTCCGGAGCTGGGATACCATCATGGAACTCAACGGTCAGAAGAAGCTGCTCGAGTCCGCAAAGACGGAACACGCGCCGCTCGTTACGGGATCGGCGACGGGAACCCTGTTCTGACGATGACGAACTAACAACTGACAACATACAACGGGGACGGGGAGTAAAAATAATCTAGAAGGAGCGGCGAGTTGGTTGTTTGTGTAAT
>JAAXXZ010000019.1:6947-19964 GCA_013334245.1 Candidatus Moraniibacteriota bacterium | reverse complement strand
TCCGCTTGGTGGCGATATTGGAATGGCTTCGGGAGTTACCGGAACGGGTCCCACGGCCGGTCAGCTGACACACTCGGCTCATAGTCGGGGTCTTGAGATATTACAGGGGCTACGGTATCATGGGAATTGGTTCCTGACAAGAGGCGGTGAGTAATTTCGACTTTCGACTTTTAACTTTCGACTCGCGACTCTGCTTATGGCGAACGAACTCGTTTTGGTCGGTTTCTATTTTCTGACCCTCATCTATTCGATCATCATCCACGAAGTGTCGCACGGATGGATGGCTCTGTGGCTCGGGGACCTGACGGCGAAGTATGCCGGCCGTCTCGACCTGAATCCGATCAAGCACATCGATCCGATCGGCTCCATCGTGGTTCCCATCACGCTGTTTTTCCTGACGGGGATGTCGTTCGGCTGGGCGAAACCCGTCCCATACAATCCGTATAACCTGAGGAACCAGAAGTGGGGTCCGGCACTCGTCGCTCTTGCGGGACCTCTTTCGAACATAGTACTCGCCACCTTGGCTATCGCGGTCGGACGCCTGTTGCCGATCAGTCTGGTCGAGCGTCGCGACGTGTTCGCACATTTCGCCGGCGTCCTGTCGGGGCAAGGGGGATTTCTCGACCGATGGGCCGGATTTTCCGACGCGTTGTCCGGTTCGATCCCGCATGTCGTGTTCGGGCTTTGTCTTCTGGTCGTTTTCTGGAACGTGTTGCTCGCTTTCTTCAATCTGATCCCGATTCCGCCCCTGGACGGTTCGAAAATCCTCTATGCAACATTTTCGTTCCGTCCGGAAACCGTCATGTTTCTGGAGCGGTACAGCTTTCTACTCCTGGTACTCGTCCTGTTCCTGTTTCCGGCACCGATATCCTTCGTTCTCGATACCGCGCTCGGCTTCTTCTTCGGCCTGGCGGTATAGGATTCCGGTCCGAGAACGGCGCTGTTGACAAGTTTCTCACTTTCCCTTACCATGTTTTCACAGCGTGACAACTCGCTTTTCATTTTGTTTCACCGCAATGGCAACGATCAATCAGCTCGTCAAGCGTCCGAGGAAGACATCCGCGAAGAAGTCCAAGTCTCCGGCGATGACGTTCATCCAGAACACCATTCATAACCGGAAGACCCTGACGCAGAGCCCGTTCAAGCGCGGTGTCTGCACCAAGGTGACGACGGTCACTCCGAAGAAACCGAACTCTGCCCTCCGCAAGATCGCCCGTGTCCGGCTCACGAACGGAATGGAAGTCTCGGCATATATCCCGGGAGAGGGGCACAACCTTCAGGAGCACTCGATCGTGATGATCCGCGGCGGCCGTGTGAAAGACCTTCCGGGTGTGCGGTATCACATCGTCCGCGGCGTGCTCGACTCGGCCGGCGTGGCGAAGCGGAACAGGAGCCGATCGAAGTACGGAGCGAAGCGCCCGAAGGCGGCGAAGGAATAATACTCAACTAACAACCAACAACGAACAACCAACAACCCAGAGCGAACAAACGGAGACATACCATGTCTGAAGATCGGAACGACATGTTCCCCGTTGTAAGTTGTAAGTTGTAAGTTGTAAGTTGCGCAGCATATGCCACGAAGGAAACGGCAATACGACAAGACCTGGAAATCGGATTCGAAGTACGACAGCCCGCTCGTCGGTCATTTCATCGGTCTCATCATGTGGGACGGGAAGAAAAGTGTGGCCGAGAAGATCGTGTACGACGCGTTCGATATCATCCACGAGCGGACGAAAAAAGGCGGTCTGAACATTTTCGAACAGGCGATCAAGAACATCTCCCCCTTGCTTGAGCTCAAGAGCCGACGTGTCGGAGGCGCGAACTATCAGGTGCCGATTCCGGTGTCCGGAGACCGTCGCCAGACGCTCGCGATGCGATGGATCCGCGAGGCCTGCCGCAAACGCAAGGGAAAGCCGATGGCCGAGCGGTTGGCGGACGAACTCATCGAGGCTTCGAACAAGGCGGGTGTCGCCATGAAGAAGCGCGACGAGGTGCATCGCATGGCCGATGCCAACAAGGCGTTCGCGCACTTCGCCTAACCAGATCATTTCCGGAGGGCGCCGCGGGGCGGCCGGACGAGAAGGGGAGCCTTGTGCGGCCTCTTCTCGTTTTTATACGGAAGCATCGTCGGCATTCTCCCGTTCCCCTTTTTTATCTCATCGACTAACAAAACCGTTAACCTTTCGTCCTATGGCCCGTCTCAAGCCTATCGAGAAGATCCGTAATATCGGTATCATCGCGCATATCGACGCGGGAAAGACCACGACGACGGAACGCGTCCTTTTCTATACCGGCATCACGCACAAGATCGGAGAGGTGCATGAGGGCGAGGCGACCATGGACTGGATGGAACAGGAGCGAGAGCGCGGTATCACGATCACCAGTGCCGCGACGACCTGTTTTTGGAAGGATCATCAGATCAACATCATCGACACCCCGGGGCACGTCGACTTCACCGTGGAGGTGGAGCGTTCTTTGCGCGTCCTTGACGGCGGAGTGGTCGTCTTCGACGGCAAGGAGGGCGTGGAGCCGCAGTCTGAGACCGTGTGGCGCCAGGCGGAGAAGTACAAGGTGCCGCGCATGTGCTTCATCAACAAGATCGACAAGGAGGGTGCCGATTTCACCGTGGCGCTAGAGTCCATCTGGAACCGGCTCACGCCGCACGCGGTCGCGATGCAGATCCCGATGGGGGAGCGCGGGGATTTCTACGGCGTCGTCGACCTTCTCAAGATGAAAGGGTATACCTTCGACGGCCCGATGGGTGAAATCGTGATCGAAGGCGAGATTCCGGCCGAGCTGGCCGACAAGGCGAAGGAATGGCGCGACAGGATGGTGGAGAAGGTCGCCGAGACCGACGACGCGCTCACCGAGAAGTTCCTCGGCGGCGAGGAGATTTCCGTCGACGAACTCAAGGCGGCGATCCGCAAGGCCGTCATCGCGACACGTCTCGTGCCGGTCTACACCGGAACGGCGCTTCGCAACAAGGGCGTGCAGCTCGTGCTCGACGCGGTCGTGGATTTCCTTCCGTCTCCGATAGACGTTCCGCCGATGGCCGGCGAGGACGTGAAGACCGGCGAGGCGATGACGCGCAAGCCGAGCGACGACGAACCGTTCTCCGCGCTCGCGTTCAAGATCGCGACCGATCCGTTCATCGGACAGCTGACGTTCTTCCGCGTGTATTCCGGCTCTCTCAAGACGGGAAGCTATGTGCTCAACGCCTCCAAGGGGGAAAGGGAGCGTGTCGGACGCATCGTCCGAATGCACTCGAGCCATCGTGAGGAGATCGAGGACATCTACGCGGGCGATATCGGCGCACTCGTCGGCATGAAGGCGACGACGACCGGCGATACGCTTTGTGACGTCGATCATCCGGTACTGCTCGAATCCATCACCTTTCCGGAGCCGGTCATCGACATCGCCATCGAACCGAAGACCAAGGCCGACCAGGAAAAGATGGGTGTAGCGCTTAAGAAGCTCGCCGAGGAGGATCCGACCTTCCGCGTGCACACGGACGAGGAGAGCGGACAGACCATCCTTTCCGGCATGGGCGAACTGCATCTCGATATCATCGTCGATCGCATGAAGCGCGAATTCAAGGTCGAGGTGAATGTCGGTCGTCCGCAGGTGGCGTATCGTGAGACGATCCGCCAGACCGCCCAGGCGGAAGGAAAATATATCCGCCAGTCGGGCGGTCGCGGTCAGTACGGACATTGCTGGCTCCGTGTCGAGCCGCTCGAGACCGGCAAGGGCTACGAGTTCGAGGACGAGATCAAGGGAGGTGTCATTCCGGGAGAGTTCATCAAGCCGATCAATCGCGGAGCGTTCGAAGCGTCGCAGTCCGGTGTGCTTGCCGGGTACCCGATGGTCGACGTGAAGGTCGTCGTCTACGACGGATCCTTCCACGATGTCGACTCTTCGGAAGCGGCCTTCAAGATCGCGGGCTCCATGGCGTTCAAGGAAGCGACCCGCCGCGCGAAGCCGGTCATTCTCGAACCGATCATGAACGTCATCGTCATCACGCCGGAAGCGTTCATGGGCGATATCGTGGGAGATATCAATTCGAAGCGCGGCATGATCAAGGAGATGACCGACCGTGGGGAGGGGAACGCCCGCGTGAAGGAAATTCATGCCGATGTGCCGCTCGCCTCGATGTTCGGATACGCGACGCAGCTCCGGTCCATGTCCCAGGGACGGTCGAACTATTCCATGGAATTCGGCCATTATGCCGAGGTTCCGACGAATATCGCGACCGAGATCATCGGGAGCCGGCAGGGGGTCGTCGGGAAGCGGGTGGAATAGGAACGTCGACGATATTCCCGTGCTTGACACGTCGGAATATTGTTGGTACGATTCCCATTGATGTCCTCTTCCGACCGCATGCGGCCGGTAATGACGGTTTTCATCAGCTAAAAAAATAATTCATTAGTTTCAGGATTGTGCGGTCGAGGCGTATGCGCTTCCCCGACGCGGTCCCAAAATTCGTATGGCAGCAGAGCAGTTTCAGCGGACCAAGCCGCACGTCAACGTCGGTACCATCGGACATGTCGACCACGGAAAGACCACCCTTACGGCGGCCATCTTGAACGTGCTGTCGCTCAAGGGTTTCGCGAAGAAGCGCAACATCGACGACATCGACAAGGCGCCGGAGGAGAAGGAGCGCGGTATCACCATCGCGACCGCTCATTGTGAATACGAGTCCGATGCGCGCCACTACGCGCATGTCGACTGCCCGGGACACGCGGACTACATCAAGAACATGATCACGGGCGCGGCCCAGATGGACGGAGCGATCCTCGTGGTCGCCGCGACCGACGGCCCGATGCCGCAGACCCGCGAGCACATCCTTCTCGCGCGTCAGGTGGGCGTGCCGGAGATCGTCGTTTTCCTCAACAAAGTGGACATGGTGGATGATCCGGAACTCGTCGACCTCGTCGAGGCGGAAGTCCGTGAGCTCCTCACCAAGTACGAGTTCGACGGCGACAACGCCGCGGTCATCCGCGGTTCTGCCCTCAAGGCCCTCGAAGCCACGTCGATCGAAGACGAAGGGGCCAAGCCGGTGCTCGAGCTCATCGATGCTCTCGACGCCAAGATCCCGGAACCGGTCCGCGATATCGACAAGCCGTTCCTCATGCCGATCGAAGACATCTTCTCGATCGAAGGTCGCGGAACCGTCGTCACCGGACGAATCGAGCGCGGTACCGTCAACATCAACGAGGAAGTCGAGATCGTCGGCCTCAAGGACACGGCCAAGACCGTCGTCACGGGAGTCGAAATGTTCAACAAGCAGCTCGATCGCGGTCAGGCCGGAGACAATGCCGGACTCCTCATTCGCGGTATCAAGAAGGAGGACGTCGAGCGCGGTCAGGTGCTCGCGAAGCCGGGTTCGATCAAGCCGCACACCGAGTTCGAAGGTCAGGTCTATATCCTTACCAAGGAGGAAGGCGGCCGACATACCCCGTTCTTCAAGGGCTACAAGCCGCAGTTCTATATCCGCACCACGGATGTGACCGGCGAAGTGGAGCTTCCGGAAGGAACGGAGATGGTCATGCCGGGTGATACCGTCACCCTTAAGATCAAGCTCATCGCCCCGGTGGCTATGGAAGAGGGTATGCGCTTCGCGATCCGCGAAGGCGGCCGGACGGTCGGCGCCGGAGCGACGACGAAGATCATCAAGTAGTCTCGACGGTTCATGGAATCGCGCGGGCGGAACCGCTTCCGCCCGCAACCATTCCCTGAATGTAATCCCAAGGATCACGGCAATGGCAAAAGCAAAGAAAACGACGAATGAATCCGAGTCCCGGATGCGCGTGAAGATCAAGGCGTACGATCACAAGGTCATCGACCAGTCGGCCCGAAAGATCGTCGAGACGGCGGAGCGCAGTGGTGCCACGGTCGTCGGACCGGTACCGCTCCCGACCGAGATTCACAAGGTGACGGTCAATCGATCGACGTTCGTGCACAAGAATTCGCGAGACCAGTATGAGATGCGGGTGCACAAACGGCTTATCGATGTCGTGAACCCGACGCCGAAGACCATTGACCTCATGACGAACCTCGATCTCCCGACCGGAGTCGACGTGGAAATAAAAATGTAGATTCACTCGTTAAAGTCCTTTCGCCCGTCGTTTCGCGGGGCGTTGTGGTCAGGCCGATGGTGGCCCGTCCGCATCGCTACGTGAATCGTCGCGGGCGGGGATACTGAACGGGCCAGGCGCGAGAGCGGTTTGGCTGGGAAACCGGCTTTTTGTTTTACCAGAGAAAACGGTATGAAATTCATCATCGGGAAGAAACTCGGAATGACCTCTCTCCACGAAGGTCTGGCCTCGGAGAACGTGACGGTCATCACGTGCGGACCGAATACGGTGTCGCAGGTCCGGACGGTCGAGAAGGACGGCTATGCCGCGGTCCAGGTGGAGACGGACAAGACTTCGCGCCGAAAGGTCCGAAAGGAGTTCAGACCGCCTTTCTTCGCGAAGGGGAAGGATGAAGCGGGTGCCGAAACCCTTTTGGGGGAGGTGAAGGTCGGCGATACGATCAGCGTCAGTTCGTTTCAGGTCGGCGATATCGTCGACGTTTCCGGGGTCACCAAGGCGAAAGGTTTCCAAGGCGTCGTGAAGCGACACGGATTCGCGGGTGCGCCGGCGAGCCATGGACGCAAGCATGATATGCGCAAGCCGGGCTCTATCGGTGCGACGTTTCCGGAGCATGTCGTGAAGGGTCGCCGGATGGCTGGACGGATGGGCGGCGAGAATTTCACGGTTCGCGGTCTCCGGGTGGTCCTGGTTGACGCGGAGAAGAACCTTATCGCGGTACGCGGCGCGGTTCCCGGAAACAACGGAGGCGTCGTCGGTATCCGGGGACTCGGTCAGAAAGTCGGTAAGGCGTAACCCAGGGCAATCCAGAACTCACAGGAACGATTATGATCAAGGCTCCGCTCTACAACGTGAAAGGCGAGAAGACAGGGGAAATTGAACTCCCCGAAGCCGTGTTCGCCGTGCCGAGTAACGACACGTTGCTCCATCAGGTCTACGTGGCCATTTCGGCGAATCTTCGTTCCCCGATCGCCCATACGAAGGACCGTGCGGAGCGCGCCGGTTCCGGAAAGAAGCCGTGGAGGCAGAAGGGGACTGGTCGTGCTCGTATCGGACAGGTCCGCGCTCCTCACTGGCGGAAAGGCGGTATCGTGTTCGGTCCGACGAAGGATCGGAATTTCTCCAAGGAGGCGAACAGAAAGATGCGCCAGAAGGCGCTTCGTATCGCCCTCTCAGAGAAGCTTCGCGGAGACAAGGTCCGGTTCGTGGAGGGATTCGCGTTTGAAGATCGGAAGACGAAGTCGTTTTCGGCGCTGCTGGCCGGTCTCGGTATCGGTGCCGGGAAGCGGACGCTCGTCGGGTTCGCCCGTGAAGAACGGGAGACGGAACGGATGAGTCGAAATATCGATCGCGTCGAGAACGTGCTTTCCGAGAACATGAGCGTATACGATCTGCTCCAGAGCGAATACCTTGTCGTCACGAAACAGTCGGTCGCGATGTTCGCGGAGCGCTTTTCCGGGAAGGAAGAGACGTCGGTCAAGAACTAGGAAACGAATATGGCACTCATCAAGAAAGACGCGATAAAGAAAGCGGTGAAGCGCGAGGCTCCGAAAGGCGGGGACACGCTTCAGGGACAGTCGCACGCCGGGCGTGTCCTGTTGTCCGCCCGCATGACGGAGAAGGCGTATGTCCTGAACTCGCTCAACCAGTACGTGTTCCGGGTCGCGAAGGATGCCACGAAGGAAGACGTGAAACGGGCGGTCGGGGTCGCCTACGGCGTTCATGCGGAAAAGGTCCGGATGATCAACGTTTCGGCTCGGAAGAGGGCTTTCGGACGGACGGTCGGAACCACGTCGGGAATGAAGAAAGCGATCGTCACGCTGCCGAAGGGCGAAGAGATCGTCCTGTTCAAGGGAGCCTAGCACGCAACACTAGAATCGAACGAATATGGCCATCAGGATCTACAAGAAGAACCACGCGGGACGCCGCTTCATGACTATCGTGAAGCCGGACCAGGTGACGCCGGGCGCGAAGTCCGAGAAGTCGCTCATGCGTCCGATCAAGCAGCTCGCCGGTCGCGGCGGAGGGAAGATCTCCGTCCGTCATCAAGGGGGCGGGCACAAACGCGCGTATCGTCTCATCGATTTCCGCCAGGACAAGCATGGTATTCCGGCGAAAATCGCGCAGATCGAACGCGATCCGAACCGGTCGGCGCTTATCGCGCTCCTCAATTTCGCGGACGGAGAGAAGCGCTATATCCTCGCGACATCCGGCATGAAGGTCGGTCAGCAGATCCTGTCCGGGCCGGAGGCGCCGGTCGCGGAAGGGAACCGACTCCGTATCAACGACATCCCTGCGGGAACGGTCATCTGCAACATCGAGATGAAGATCGGCCGAGGCGGGCAGATCGTCCGGAGTGCTGGAACGAGCGCGACTCTGATGGCTCTCGAGGGAGGAATGGCGCAGGTGAAGCTGACATCCGGCGAGGTCCGGCTCGTGTCCAAGGAATGCTACGCGACCATCGGACAAGTGAGCAACTTCGAACACGGTGTCGAACGGATCGGTAAGGCGGGACGCAACCGCTGGAAGGGCATCCGCCCGTCGGTCCGCGGAACGGTTATGAACCCGGTCGACCATCCGCATGGAGGAGGCGAAGGTTGTCAGCCGATCGGTCTCAAGGGGCCGAAGACGCCGTGGGGTAAGCCGGCTCTCGGCAAGAAGACCCGCAAGCGCAAGAAGGCGAGCAACAAGTACATCGTGAAACGACGGGCGAAGAAGTAATCTGCCAGTGGACTCACAACTGACGACTCACAACTTATAACCAACCAGGAACGGGAACGAAGGAGTTGTTTGTAGGGTCGTAAAAAGTTGTATGTTGTAAGTTGTAAGTTTAGAGAAACGATATGTCTCGAAGCCTCAAGAAAGGACCATACGTAGATCCGAGAGTGACCAAGAAGCTCGAGGGTCGCAAGATCGGTGACAAGACCGTCATCAAGACGTGGTCCCGAGCCTGCACGATCTCGCCGGAAATGGTCGGATTCACCTTCGGTGTCCACAACGGAAAGGATTTCATCCCGGTGTACGCGACGGAGGAGATGGTCGGCCACAAGCTCGGTGAGTTCTCTCCGACGAGGAAGTTCCAGCGGCATGGCGGCAAGATCCAGAAGGAAATGGATTCGGCGGCGAAACAGCGCGACCTCGAGGCGAACAAGGCGGCAAAGGCGGCAGCAGGAGGTCCGAAGAAGAAATAATTCCAGGTGATTCGAATCTGAGAACACGGTTATGCAGGTAACAGCAAGACTCAACAACCTGAAGATCGCCCCCCGGAAAGTCCGTCTCGTGGCTCATGTGATCAAGGGAATGTCCGCCGATGCGGCCCTCATCGAGCTTTCCAAGCAGGTGAAGCGCTCGTCGGAACCCATGAGCAAGCTCCTTCGGAGCGCGATCGCGAACGCGGAGCACAACTTCGGGATCGATCCCTCGAACCTTTTCGTCCGTTCCGTCCTTGTGGGCGACGGCAAGCGCCTCAAGCGCTGGCAGCCCCGGGCATTCGGACGGGCCAACCAAATCCTTCACCGTCTTTCGAACGTATCCCTCGTCGTAGAGGAGCGGATCGAAGGATTGAACCGCAAGGAGGTCCGGAGGGAGGAGGCGAAGAAGGCCACCCTGCCGAAAAAGACGAAGGAGACGGAAGGAAAGGCGGTCCTCGCGGCGGACGAACGGAAAGAGACGAAGAAGGACTCGTCCGTGAAACAGGAAATGAAGGAGAGAAAGAACGCCGTCAAACGGGTTTATCAGAGGAAATCGATCTAACACACTCGCTATGGGACAGAAGATTCATCCGATCGGGTTCCGGCTCGGCGTGACCGCGGGATGGAAATCGCGCTGGTTCGACTCGAGGAACTTCCAGAAGACGCTCCGCGAGGACGTCGAAATCCGTGAGTTCATCACGAGGAAGTGGAAGGCCGCCGCGATCGCCGACGTGCATATCGAACGCTCCGCGAACACGCTTCGGATCATCATCAACACTTCCCGCCCAGGCGTGCTTATCGGACGTGGCGGTACGGGAGTCGAGGACCTGACCCGTGTCATGAAAGCGCGATTCTTCCGCGGACGGAAAGTCGACCTCAAGATCGACATCATCGAGGTCAAGTCGCCGGATCAGAACGCCTCGCTGGTCGCACAGGCCGTCGCGGAACAGCTCGAGAAGCGTATGCCGTTCCGTCGGATACTCAAGGGTACGATCGAGACCATCATGAAGCAGCGGGAAGTGAAAGGAGCGAAGATAGAAATTTCCGGGCGACTCGGCGGCGCCGAAATGTCCCGTCGGGAATGGACTTCCAAGGGAGAGATTCCGCTTCATACGCTCCGCGCGGACATCGATTTCTCGAAAGCCGAAGCGAGGACGACCTATGGGACGATCGGAGTGAAGGTCTGGATCAACAAGGGAGAGAAATTCGAGGATCGCGAGGTGAAGGAATCCGCGGAATAAGACCGAACGACGCTACAAGAAGATTGAAGACAACCGTATGTTGCTCATGCCACGAAAAGTGAAACACCGGAAAGCCCATCGCGGCGGATGGCCGAAAGGCCCGACCGACAAAGGGGCTCGCGTCAGCTTCGGAAGCTTCGGCCTGAAGGCCATGGAGACCGGGCTCATCTCCGCGAGGCAAATCGAGGCGGCACGACGTGCCATCACTCGGCATATCCTCCGCGGCGGAAAGGTCTGGATCCGCATTTTCCCGGACAAGCCGATCACCAAGAAGGGTGAGCAGACCCCGATGGGTAAGGGAAAGGGAAGTGTCGACCACTATGTGGCGAAGGTACAGGCCGGAAAGGTGCTCTTCGAACTCGACGGCGTTTCGCGGGAGGCGGCGGCGGAAGCGATGCGGCTTGCGTCACACAAGCTGTCGGTAAAGACGAAGTTCGTCGACCGACACGGAACCGAATAAGGGCAACCGTATGAAGATGAAAGAACTCCGTGAGAAAAGCCAGGGCGAGCGCGAGAAACTCCTTCTCGACCTCCGAACGAAGGTCCGCGAACTCCGGTTCTCGGTCGCCGGACGGGAGACGAAGAATCACCGCGAATATCGGGCCCTGAAAAAGGACGTCGCACGGGTGATGACCCTCGGGCACGAAGAGGAATTAAACGCATAGAAGACCTATGGCAACCACGAAGCAGACAACCGAACAAACGACCTCGAAGGCGCCGACGCTGCGTGGGACCGTGACGAGCGCCAAAGCGGCGAAGACGATCACGGTCGAGGTGAAGACCCTCAAGGTCCATCCGAAGTACGGGAAGCGGTACCGCTCCTCGAAGAAGTACCTCGTGCATGCGCCGGAAGGGACGTACGCGGAGGGCGATACGGTGACGTTCCGCGAGTGCCGACCGCTTTCCAGCAGGAAGAGACACGAGGTGGTTACGGACGCGAAGTAAGTCATGAAGACGGCTGAAGCACGCATATGATACAGGCAGAAACACGGCTCAGAGTGGCCGACAATTCCGGAGCGAAGGTGATCGAGTGCTTCAAGGTGCTCGGTGGGACGAGACGGCGCTATGCCGCCATCGGTGATATCGTGGTCGCGTCCGTCAAATCGGCCGAACCCCGTGGCGCGGTGAAGAAGGGCGACAAGGTCCGAGCCGTGATCGTCCGGCAGACGCGGGAGTATCGCCGGAAGGACAACTCCTATATCCGATTCGACGAGAACGCCGCGGTCATCCTCGATGCGAACGGCGTCGATCCGAAGGGTACCCGTATTTTCGGTCCGGTCGCGCGTGAACTTCGCGAAAAGGGATTCTCGAAGATTGTCTCGCTTGCGCAGGAGGTGCTCTAACGTAAGCTTCCGTAGCTTCGAGAGCTTCATAAGCTTCGTTCGAAAGAAAGAAGTTGATGAGGCTTAAGAAGTTGGGAGCCGGGAAGCTTGGAAGCTCGAGGAAGCTAATGAAGCTAACGAAGTCAGGATTATGAAACTGAAGAAAGGAGACGAAATCGAGGTGATCGCCGGAAAGGACCGCGGAAAGCGCGGCAAGATTTCGAGCATCATCACGAAGGAAGACAAGGTGATCGTCGAGGGCGTGAACGTCATGACGAAGCACGTCAAGGCGGGACGCGACGGAAGCAAGGGCGAGCGTATCGAGAGGCCGTTCCCGATACATGTCTCGAACGTGATGCTTGTCTGCCCCCATACCGGAAAGCCGACGCGCGTCGGATATGCCGTCGAGGGCGGGGAGAAGGTCCGTGTAAGCCGGCGTTCCGGCAAGGCGGTCTAACGAGAGCGATTATCCGAACAACCGATTGAGTATGAACCAGCCGATCATGAAAACGAAATACCGGGAAATCCTTCCGGAGCTCGGAACAGCCCTGGGCGCGAAGAACGCGCTGGCTCTTCCGCGTATCATGAAGGTGACGGTGAACGTCGGAATCGGGAAGTTCCAGAAGGAGCAGGCCCGTGTCGACGAGATACTTGCGGCATTGACGGCCATCACCGGGCAGAAGCCGGTCCTCGCCAAGGCGCGCAAGGCCATCGCCGGGTTCAAGATCCGCGAAGGACTCGAAGTCGGTACGCGCGTGACGCTTCGTGGTCGCCGTATGTGGCAGTTCCTCGACCGGTTCTTCTACGCGACGCTTCCCCGCACCCGCGACTTCCAGGGTATTCCGGTTTCCTCGGTGGACGCTTCCGGGAACTGCAATATCGGACTTCGGGAGCATATGATCTTTCCGGAAGTCGTTCCCGAAAAGGTGCAGACGGTCTTCGGTCTCCAGGTCACGATAACGACGACGGCGAAGAATCGGGAAGGCGGACTGGAGCTGTTCCGGAAACTCGGACTCCCGTTCCGGACCGAGGAAACTAAGTAACGACGACCCCTAAACGTATCTCTTATGGCGAAGACTTCAGTAATAGCGAGGGCACTCAAGCATCCGAAGTTCTCCACGCGCATCGTGAGGCGGTGCTGGAAGTGCGGTCGGAAGCACGGGTATCTCCG
>JAAXXZ010000019.1:0-6847 GCA_013334245.1 Candidatus Moraniibacteriota bacterium | reverse complement strand
GGTCTCGGCGGGGAGTATATCTGCGAAGTCTGGTAATATTCAAGTCGAAAGTCCATAAGTCAAAAGTCGAAAGTCACGAGCGGACAGGCTTGGGATCGGCGGAATGACTGAGAAGCTAATGAAGCTAATGAAGCCGTTATGAGTCGAATAGGAAAAAAACCGGTTCCTGTCACGAAAGGCGTCGAGGCGTCCGTGAAGTCGAACGTCGTGACCGTAAAGGGCCCGAAAGGCGAGCTTTCCTTCGCGCATCATATCGATGTCGAGGTCGCTCTCGCGGAAGAAACGTTTACCGTGACCAAGCGTGGCGAGTCGAAGCGTGCGTCAGCCGTTTGGGGAACGACCGCCAAGGTGCTTTCGAATATGATCGAGGGTGTCACGAACGGTTTTCAGAAGCAACTTGAGCTCAACGGTGTCGGATATCGTATGGCGGTCGCGGGAAAGAAGATCAATCTTGCTCTCGGCTTCTCTCATCCGGTCGAGGTGGCCATTCCGGCAGGCATCGAGGCGAAGATCGAGGGAAACGTCCTGACGATAACCGGCATCGACAAGCGGGCGGTCGGACAGTTCGCCGCGGAAATCCGTCGTCTGAAGCCGGTGGAACCGTACAAGGGGAAGGGCTTCAAGTACGTTGGCGAGATTGTCCGTCGGAAGGAAGGGAAGAAGTCTTCTTCCTAAACGTGAATAGATTGTTTTTCATACGCATATGCTGAAGCAGATACTGAGGAACCAGGAACGGAGAAGGCGGGCGCGTCGCGTGCGCGCGAAGGTGTCCGGCACCGCCGAGCGGCCGAGACTTTCGGTTTTCCGGAGTCTTCGGAACCTGACCGTCCAGGTCATCGACGATATTTCCGGGAAAACGGTCCTGGCCGTCAGCATCCGCGATCTGGGAAAGGACGCGAAGAACACCGTCGAGAGCGCCGTTCTTCTCGGGAAGAAAGTCGGCGAGAAGTGTCTCGCTGCCGGCATCCAGACGGTCGTGTTCGATCGTTCCGGATATCGTTATCACGGGAAGGTGAAGGCCGTTGCCGATGGGGCGCGCGAGGCCGGACTCCGGTTCTAAGCAATTCCGAACAACGTTATGGCAATGAAACAACAGTCGAAGGGACGGCGCGGCGGCGGACGCCGGGAAAAGCCGGAATATGATCAGAAACTCCTGTCGCTCGCGCGCGTGACTCGCGTCGTGAAAGGCGGTCGCCGGTTCCGTTTCCGCGCGACACTCGTGATCGGGAACCGCAACGGAAAGGTCGGCGTCGGCGTCGCGAAGGGAAACGATGTCTCGGATGCCATCCAGAAGGCGTTCAACGACGCGAAGAAGAACATCGTCTCGGTTCCGCTCGTCAACGGGACAATCGCCCATGACGTGTACGCGAAGGAAGGCAGCGCGAAAGTGCTTCTCAAGCCGGGTAAGGAGGGTCGCGGACTCATCGCCGGCGGGGCGGTCCGTGCCGTGTCCGATCTGCTCGGGGTGAAGGATATCGTCTCTAAGTCGCTCGGCTCCTCGAACGCGCTCAATCTCTCCCGCGCCACGGTCCGCGCGTTCGGTCAGCTCAAGAACGAACCGCCTGCGGCCAAGGAAGTCTCGACCGAGACCGAAGCCAAGGCCGAAGCGCCGTCGACCGAATCGAACCAGTAAGAGAAGAACCGTATGCAGATCCATTCCTTATCCGTCGAGAAGAAGCCGGGACGCAAGCGTGTCGGCCGCGGTGGTAACCGGGGCAAGACCGCCGGGCGCGGAACGAAGGGGCAGAAATCCCGTTCCGGAGCCTCCGTCGATCCGCTGTTCGAAGGCGGACGATCTTCAATCATCGATCGCCTGAAAAAGGTGAAGGGATTCAAATCCCCGCACGCGAAGCGCGTCACATTGACCCTTTCTTTCCTCGAGCGACATTTCGACGCCGGCCAGGAAGTCAGCCGGGAAACGTTGCTCGCGAAGAAGCTATTCTCGCCCAAGCACGTGACCGGCGGATTCAAGGTCGTCGGGGGTGGAGAACTTTCCAAGGCGCTCGTCTTTGATTCCCGTATCCGCTTTTCCGATACCGCGCTCGAGGCCGTGAAGAAAGTCGGGGGGACTATCCGTGAGGACTAGTTTTCCGCTATACTGGGAACGTAACCCTTTCCGATACCCTCATGATGCGCGCGTTCCGACAGGTATTCGCCGTCTCCGAACTCCGGGAGAAGATTCTCTTCATCCTCGGAGTTCTTGTCGTATACCGATTTGCCGCCAATATTCCGATGCCGGGAGTCAATATGGCCGTCCTTTCGAACCTCTTCGATCAGAACAGCATGCTCGGACTCCTGAATGCCTTTTCCGGAGGTGGCTTGAAGGGCGTTTCCGTCGTCATTCTCGGAGTGGCGCCGTACATTTCCGCTTCCATCATCATGCAGCTTCTGACCATGGCCGTACCGGCGTTGGAACGGATCCAGAAGGAAGAGGGTGAGGCCGGTCGCCGAAAATTCACGATGTGGACGAGATGGATCACTCTGCCGCTCGCGGCCGTACAGGCGTTCGGCATGATCACCCTGCTCAAATCGCAGGGAGTCATCGCGGTGTCGTCTCCGGCGACGCTCGCGGTGATGATCGTGACAGCCGTGGCCGGAACGGTCTTTCTCATGTGGCTCGGCGAGCTCATAACCGAGAAGGGTCTTGGAAACGGCGTTTCCATGATGATTTTCGCCGGCATCATCGCCGGACTGCCGGTATCGTTCGCCCGATTCCTCTCGACGTGGGATCCGGCACAGATTTTTTCCTACCTGCTTTTCCTCGCGGTCGCCGTCATAACGATCGCGGGAGTCGTTTTCGTGAACGACGGACAGCGGGTCATTCCGGTGTCATATGCGAAACGGATGCGCGGGGCCCGGGTATACGGCGGGGCGTCGACCCATCTGCCGCTCCGGGTGAACCAGGCCGGCGTCATTCCGATCATCTTCGCCGTGTCGATCATCCTGATTCCGAAAATGGCGGCGAGCTACCTTTCGCAGTCGGGGTCCGGTCGCGTCGCCGACATCGCCTTCGCGGTCAACGCGTTCCTGGCCGATCAGTGGGTCTACGCCGGACTGTATTTCCTCCTGGTCGTCGTCTTCACGTATTTCTATACGGCCGTCGTCTTCGATCCGTTCAAAATCGCGGAAAACCTTCAGAAACAGGGAGGATTCATTCCGGGAATCCGTCCCGGAACCGCTACGGCGGAATATCTCGGGCGCGTCATCAATCGCATCACGCTCGGAGGGGCGTTGTTCCTCGGCGTCATCGCGGTTCTGCCGTCCGTCATCCAGAACGTGACGAACATCCAGTCGCTCACCCTCGGAGGCGTGTCGATACTCATCGTGGTGTCCGTCGTGCTCGAGCTCATGAAGCACGTCGAAGGGCAGCTTTCCATGCGCAGCTACGAAGGGTTTTAGACTGTCAAAAAAGTCGATAGTCTGAAAGTCGGAAGTCCGAACGTCAGGAGACGAAATCGTACGTGTGGTCTGTCCGGGCTTTTGACGTGTAACTTTTGACTGGTGACATTATGGATTCTCATCCGGACGCCTATATCCTTCTCGGGCCGCCAGGGAGCGGTAAGAGCACGCAGGCGGACCTTTTCGGCCGCGAGTTCGGAGCCGCACACATCGATATGGGGGCCGCATTGCGGGCCGCCGCCGGAGAGCGGACCCCGTTCGGCGAGGCACTTTCCGATATCATCAACAAGCGTCGGGAACTCGTGCCCGATGGAATCGTCCGTTCCATCCTGGAGAACGAATTGAAGCGCATCGGTCCCTTGCGACCGGTAGTCATTGACGGCGCGCCTCGGCGCGAGAGCCAGATTCAGGCGGTATTATCGGCGATTCACGGATCCGGCCGCGAACTTCGGAAGGCCATCTTCATCGATCTGTCGGAAGCAGGGTCGGTCGAGCGGATTTCTAAACGCTTTTCCTGCGCCTCGTGCGGAAGGAAACTCATACTCGGTGCCGACCTGCCCGCGGCGGATGGCCCTTGTCCGTTTTGTGGGGGCGTCGCTTCCCAGCGGGCGGATGATACGGAAGACGGGGTTCGGAAGCGATATCGGATATTCCGCGAAGAGACGATGCCGGTCATATCGCATTTCAAGGAAGAGGGGACGTTGCTTCATATTCCCGGCGACCAGGCATCCGACGCGATTTTCAAGGAAATACTGAGTGCACTCGAAACGGTATGAACGAATTCATCAAAACCGATTTGGAGCTCGAAAATATCCGCGAATCGGGGGCCAGGCTTGCCGCGGTCATGGAGGAGCTTCTTTTTGCCGCCGTTCCCGGTGTTTCGACCGGTGCCATCGGCGATATGGCCGAAGAACTCATCCGAAAACAGGGCGGTATACCGATTTTCAAAGGGTACGGAGCGGAGTGGGGGAAGCCGTTCCCGGCGGCCGTCTGTGTCTCTCTTAACGACGAAGTCGTTCATGGTATCCCGTCATCCGACCGCATTCTCAAGGAGGGTGATCTGTTGAAGCTCGATCTCGGTATGATGTTTCAGGGAATGGTTTCGGACATGGCCCGTACGAAAGCGATCGGTACGGTCTCGGCGGAGGCGGCCCGATTGCTTTCGGTCACGCGCGAGTCTCTTGATCGCGGTATCGCCAAGATCCGTTCCGGGGCAAGACTGTCCGATTTCGCGATGGCCGTGGATCGCAGGGTTCGCCAAGACGGTTTTTCCGTTGTTCGGGACCTTGTCGGGCATGGGGTCGGTCGAGAATTGCACGAGGATCCGCAGATTCCGAACTATTTCGATCAGGGTATGCCGGATTTTTCCTTTCGGAAGGGGATGACCGTCGCGCTGGAACCGATGGTGAACGTCGGCGGGCATTCGATCCGCCTCGCGAAGGACGGATGGACGTATGTGACGCGTGACGGGAGCCTGTCGGCACACTTCGAAGACACCGTGATCGTCACGGAGCGCGGAACGGAGATCGTGACGAGACGAATAGGCAGATAACGTTAACAGAGAGCAGTTAACATAAGACACACGACAGGAGTCATATTGAGCGGTCTCCGTCCCCGCTCCCTCGTTATCTGCTCGCTGTTTACTGATATTGATATGGGTGAAAACTATCTCGGTATCGATTGGGGGGCGTCGTACGTCGGTATCGCTTTCTCCGACTCGGAAACGCGGATGGCGTTCGCGGTGTGCGCGATCAGAAACGATAAGACGCTTCTTGCCAAACTCGGCGAGCTGTTTTCGGAGCGGGAAATCGGTACCGTCGTCATAGGTATTCCGTCGCACGTGAATCGTCAGGATGCCGTATACGGAGGCGAGATCCTCGGTGAAGCGATCCGCAAGGAATTCCCGTCGATCCGAATCGAATTTCAGGACGAGATGTTCACGACGAAGATGGCATCTGCGAATCTTCGCGAACATGGGATCCGGAACATCGCCCGATTCGACGATCAGGAGGCGGCGCGCATCATCTTGCAGGAGTGGCTGGATTCCAGGAATACATGACCGTCTGATTCTGATTTCGTCATAGTTTTAAGGCTCTATAAAGCCATTTCTTTTCGACTTTTCCCATTTCAACAAATAACCGCCCAATGCCGTTCGGGCGGTTCCTATACTAAAAGAGTATCACTCATCGTGATACTCTTTTTCTGTGAGTGGCCATCGTCTTTGGCGGCTAGACTCCGGGTCTCGCAAAAAACCTATGGTCTCACAGGAATCCTTCTCTGATGCGGATGCCTAGTTGTGGTCCAAGCCACGAATGACCGAGGAACCTGCATATCAAGGATATCATATTCGAGACCGTCGGCAAGGCTCACGTTCTCTCTTTTTCTCTCTTTTTCTCTCTTTTTCTCTCTTTGAAAATATCGCTTAACGACGCGTATATATGAATCATATCGGCATCGACATGAGCAAAGATGATTTTCATGCCGCATTCGACGAGGAACACGTGCTCCGATTCCGAAATACGGACGACGGATTGGAATCGTTTATGACATTTCTCGAAGATCACGGGTATTCCGTTTCGGACACCAAAATCGGCGTCGAGGCCACCGGTGTCTACCACCTTCTCCTCGCCATGACCCTTTCCGCGCACGAGTGGGATATCTTCGTCATCAATCCGCTCGAGAGTCACAGGATGATTACTCAGGGTCTCCGTACCGTGAAGACCGACCGTCGGGATGCGCAGAAGATTCGTACCATGGTATCGATCGGCAAGGGATACCCGTTCACGGATACCAAGGAGACGCTCGCTCTCAAGGCCATCGTCGTCGAACGGCAATCCTTAGTCGAGATGCGGACCGCGCTGAATCAGCGCATCACGGCGCATGTCTTGAAAGAAAAGGCCTCAGGCATCCCGTTTCATGATGGTATGAGCGAAATCAAAAGATCCTTTGATACGGCTATCAAGGGATTGGAAAAGCATATGGACGGATATGAGCGCGAAACGCAGGAATTGCTCTGTTCGATTCCCGGTATCGGCAAGACGACCGCGGCGACACTGGTCGCTTTCATCGGGAACATCCATCGGTTCGATACTCCTGAAAAACTGTCCGCCTATATCGGATTGGACTGCCGGGTCTTTCAAAGCGGGACATCGGTCAACGGAAAGGGATATATCTCGAAACGTGGCAATACGTATCTGCGCCATATCCTCTTCACTGCCGCTTTCATCGCGAGACAGCATAATCCGGACCTTCGGGCGTATTTCCTGAAGAAGACTAGCGAAGGAAAACACTATTTCAGCGCCATGTGTGCGGTGGAGCGCAAGCTCGTCCATCTCGTCTATGCCGTCTGGAAACGGGGGACGCCGTATGAGAAGCGGTGAGACAACGGGAAAGACCCCTTGATTCGGGGTCTTTTCTTTCGTGCTTGACAGCGATATACCTAGTTTTT
>JAAXXZ010000018.1 GCA_013334245.1 Candidatus Moraniibacteriota bacterium | reverse complement strand
TGTTCCAGCCGATAGAGTTTGGTCAGCATAAGATCACCTCCTTTCCGTGGGGTGATTTTATCGTATATCCGAGAGCTACGCTCTAAACGCACACACCATGCTCCGCATGGTGGTTTACCGGGGTAATAAAAAACGGCTCTCGCCGTTTTCTCCCGTTTGATTTCACTTTTCGATTTTCACTTCGGGATGCTAGCTTCCGGAAAATAGCGTCACGATGTGCGGAATAAAAACGACCAGGCCCACAAGCGCCGCGCCGAAAGACGAAAGCAGCACCGCGCCTGCGGCAAGATCCTTGATGGTCTTCACCTTTTCATGAAACTGCGGGCTCAGCATATCGGTCAACTGTTCGAAAGCGGTATTCAGCAGCTCGAGCGCGAGAATGACACCGATAGTCAGAAACACCATGGCCCGCTCCGTCACGGAAAGAGGAAGGACCCAGGAAAGCGCGAATGCTCCTGCCGCCAACACGAGCTCGATACGGAAATTCCGTTCCGTCGACGCCGCACTGCGGATCCCGTCCGCGGCATGCCGAAAGCTTTTTACGAATTTCATCATAGAAAAAGATATGATTCGGACCATCCTCCGGTATTTTACAATGGAACGGCGCTCCCCGCCACCGGGCACAGACGTCACCGTAAAAAGATCGCCTCAGTCACCTCGTCTTGGATCCGGAACATGTCGGGCGAATGGTCGAATCCGAGAAGGTGCAAGGTTCCGTGCGAACAGACGAACGCGAGTTCCATACGGAACGGAACGCCATCCCCCGCCGCCGCACGGCGCACGAAGTCGGGTGCGATCACGAGATCGCCGAGAAAGATATTCCCGTCCGCATCAGGACGGATCTCCTCCCCCTCGTGTTCCGAAAACGACAGCACGTCGGTCGGCGATTTCTTGCCCCGATACGTCCCGTTGAGTTCCGCGATCTCCCTGTCTGACACAAGCGCGATACCCACGGATATGGTTTGTGACGAGGAAAAAGACGACAGCCCGGATCGGACTATCGTCTCTTTCACGACCGCGACAAAAAAATCATCGTCAGCCTCGCAATCGATATTCCTCACGATGTCGAGTTCGGGTTCCATGCGACTAGGAAAGCGCTTCCTCGACGAGGACTTTGACGGCGTTCCCGTCCGCGCGACCGGCGACCTTCTTCGATACGGCTCCCATGAGCTTTCCGAAGTCGGCTTTCGACGCGGCTCCGGTCTCGGCTTTCGCTTCGGCGACAAGCTTCCGGATTTCATCGTCAGGAAGATTCGCCGGGAGATACGCGCTGATGACCGAAAGCTCGGACTCTTCCTGCTCGGCAAGTTCCGGACGACCGCCCGCGAGAAAGCTCGCGATGCTCTCGCGACGCTGCTTGGCCAGCCGTCGCAAAACGGCAACCGACTCGGCATCGGTCAGCTCGACCGCTGGCTTCCGGAGTTCGATCGCCTCGTTCTTGAGCGCGCTCCCGACCATACGGATCACGTCGCGTCGTACGGCGTCCCCCGCCTTCATGGCCTCCTTGAGGTCGCCCTGGATCGTTTCGTAGAGGGTCATAGCGGACTATGGTTTAGCGGTTGAGTTTTTTCTTGATCTCTCGGAGCGATTCGTCGTCGAACTTTCCGAATTTCTTCAGCCGGCCGATTTCCTTGCGGATTTTCGTCTTATAGAGCGCCTCATTGCGACGTTCGGTCTTGCTCTTCTCCTCGCGACGGAAGCGAAGCTTTCGCGCGCGCTGAAGCGTGCCGCTCTGCTGGACACGCCGAGAAAAACGACGGATCATGCTTTCCGGCGTCTCCTTTTCCTTCTTACGTACCTGTATCATGTATACCGACCTCCTTTCCTAGTGATATCGATTGAATTTCCGCCTCATCCCGGCCCTTTCGGGCGTCTCTTTCATTTCGCGGGTCGGATCCCTTCCGAGAGCCTGGCCCCGCCGATCAGGTGCAGATGGATATGCGGGATTTCCTGCCCGCCGTCATGACCGACCCGGAACAGAAGCTTATACCCTTTCCGGGAAATGTTCAAGTCCCTCGCGATATCGCGCGCAGCGATGATCATGCGCCCCGCAAGCCCCGCGTCCCCGTCCTCAAGGTCGTCGATAGTCTCGATCCGACGTTTCGGGATGATGAGGACGTGCACGGGCGCGAGCGGATGAATATCGTGAAACGCGATCAGCTCGTCCGTCTCGAGCACGATGTCCGCCGGAATCTCCTTCCGTATGATTTTGTCGAAAACGGTCTCTTCCATACCGCGTCGGAACGATCACTTTTCGGATTTCACGGGCGGATGTGCAAGCGCCACGTTCGTCTTGAGGATTTTTTTCACGGCATCCACGAGTCGTTCCTGTGTGACGGTCTCCTGCGTCCCCGACACCATATCCTTCACGATGGCCGTACCGTCGAGGGCTTCCTTCTGACCGAGGATGATCGTCACCTCCACGCCGAGCCGTCCCGCGACGCGCATCTGCGCCTTAAGGCTCCCGCGACCGAAGCTCTCCGTCGTCAGGATACCGTGCTTCTCAAGCTCGGAAAATAGCCTGAGGCTTTTCTTCTTCGCGAGATCGCCGAGCTGCGCGAGAAACACGCGTGGCTTCGGAAATTCGTACGGCCGCACCTGGGTACGCTTCATCTCAAGCACGACGCGGTCGAGACCGAGGCCGAAACCGATCGCCGGCGTCGGCTCGCCGCCGAGCTCCTGTATGAGGTTGTCGTACCGGCCACCGCCACCGAGCGCGTATTTCTTCCCCTCACGGTCGGTCGACCAGATCTCGAACACGGTCCGCGTGTAATAGTCGAGTCCGCGGACGAGACGAGGATTGATGGAATACGGAAGTTCGAGCTCGTCCAGATACTCGAGCAACGATTTGAAGTGCGCGCGTGACTCGTCGTCGAGGAAATCGAGCGCCTGCGGGACCTGCGAGGTCAGTTGTACGCACTTGTCCTCCTTGCAGTCGAGGATGCGCATCGGGTTCGTCGTAAGACGCTCGCGACACACCTGACAGAGCTTGTGCTTCTGGGACTCGAGGAACCGGACCAGAGCCTTCTCATATCGCTTGCGCGATTCGGGCGTTCCGATGGAGTTCACCTGAAATTCGACATCCTTGAGACCGAGCTCCCGGACGACGCGGTACGCGACCTGCATCACCTGGGCATCCAATATCGGATCGGCCTCGCCGAACACTTCGAAGTCCCCCTGCCATAATTCGCGATATCGTCCCTCCTGAGGCCGGTCATAACGGAACACCGGTCCCATGGAGAAGAGGCGGATCGGCTTCGGAAGCACACTCATCCCGTGCTGGATGTAGGCGCGACCGATTCCGGCGGTGAACTCGGGCCGGAGCGCCACGCGGTCTCCGCCACGGGTCTGGAACGAGTAGATCTCCTTGTCTATGATGTCCGTCCCTTCCTTGATGGAACGCACGAAAAGATGCAGGTATTCGACTGTCGGCGTATCGATACGCTGGAACCCGTAGTCCTGCGCGGCCGTGGATAGGCTCCGCCTCACGCGCTCCCAATACGGCTGCTCGTCGGGCAGAATATCGCGCATACCGCGCAATGACTGCATGAGGAGCTCGTTCTCGGAAACGAGCGGTGCCGGAGCGGCTTTCGCCACGGACTTCTTTTCCGGCTTCACGGCGGACTTTGCCACCGGCTTCTTCGCCGCCGGTTTGGCCTTCTTCGGGAGCACGGTCTTCTTCGGAGTCATAGACGGGTCGCTTATGCTGCTTTATTACGAAAATATCCGAAACGTCGGTTCACCGGTACCACTCGCCCCGCGTGATCGGCCACGCCCGGAAGAGCACCTTCCCGACGACGAGCCCCCGATCGACGGGACCGAATACGCGGGAATCGAGGCTGTTCATGCGGTTGTCGCCGAGAACGAAATACTGGTCGGCCCCGAGGGTCAGCGGTTTCATATCCGTCGTTATGACCGACGATGCGAGATACGATGATTCGTCGAGCCTGAACCCGTCCGGATGCTCGGCGTCCGTGATGATGATGTTCGAATGTTCGATCCGCACGGTTTCACCCGGAAGACCGATGACGCGCTTGATCAGGTACAAGCCTTCTTTCTGCGGGGATCGGAAGACTATCGGTTCCTGCCGCGTCAGCGAATAAAACGGCGAGACCGTGAAGAACGGGGTTTCGGGAAGACCTACCCGGGTCTTCTTGTACCCGAATTCGTTGACGACGAGATACTCGCCGTTTTCGAAATTCGGCTGCATGCTCGAACCCTGAACGAAGAACGGCTGGAAGAGAAAGACACGTACTGGTATGATGATGACGGCGGCCAACAGGAACACCTTCACCATCTCGAGAAAGAATTGTCCGGCGGAGAGCTCCTCCTCGCTTCCGTTTTTCGAGTCGGCTTCACGCTTCGGAAGACCCGGTCGGTCGGGGTTCGCGATCATAATGAAGAAAATCAGGAGGAGTCATTCCTCCGTGAATGAGAATCAAACGTTGCCATGATATCACGTTTCCGACGGAAAATCAAGCATCCGAAACACTCCGTAAAATACCATGGATAAAGGGAAAAACAGCATAAGATACCTGATCGCCGCAGTGATCGCCGTTCCGACGGTAGCACTGCTTTTCCTCGGGATCCGGGTGCTCCGAACCGCGGAAAAGATCCACGTCGACAATGCGTCATCGTCCGGAGCGTTCGGGAACCTCGCATCCGTTCTTCCGGGAGGAAAGCGCGAGCCGCTCAAAGGCGAGGAAAACGGGAGGGTCAACATCCTGCTCCTCGGTCGTGCCGGAAAAAACTATCCCGGCCAGAATCTGACCGACACGATCATGCTCGCGAGTATCGACACCCGCGAACATCGCGCCGCGTTCCTCTCCATTCCGCGCGATCTGTTCGTACCGATTCCGGGTTCGGGCCTGTATACCAAACTCAACTCCGTCTACCAGTACGGACTCAACCAGGGCGATGGCGCTGATTCGGTCATCGGTGCCGTGGAAGAACTGACGGGGCAGGACATCCCCTACTATGCGGCGCTCGACTTCGACGGATTCGAAAAGGTCATCGACGACATCGGCGGCATCCGCGTCGAATCGGCACGCGACATACTCGACACCCGCTATCCCGGAAAAAATTACAGCTACGAGACATTCGAACTTTCGGCCGGATGGCATACGCTCGACGGGGCGACGGCGCTCAAATACGCCCGGGAACGGCACGACGACCCCGAAGGCGATTTCGGCCGGGCGAAACGCCAGCAGCAGATCATTAAGGCGTTTCAGGAAAAGGCCCTTTCGATCAGGACATATCTCGATGTTTTCACCGCAAACCGACTGCTCGACACCCTGGGTGACAGCGTCCGTACGAATCTGACGATGAGCCAGATCGGGAGTCTTATCGAGATTGGAAAGACGACCGATCTCCGCAACGCCTCGACGGCGGTCGTCGACGCGTGGAAAAAGGAGAGTCTCCTCAGGGTCTCACATATGGACATGAACGGGATCCGGGCGTTCATTCTCGTTCCGCGTACCGGAAACTGGAACGAGATCCGCGATCTCGCTTCCAACATATTCGACAAGCAGGAACTCGATCGGAAACGCGGCGGGATGGAACAGGAGAAGGCATCCATCCTCATCCTGTCACGACCCGAAGAGGCGTCCGTCGCGAGCCGGTTCGCGGCCGCGCTCAATGATGCCGTTCCCGCCGAGGACATCCGGGTTTCGACGGAAAACACGATAAGGATGTCCCCGAAGAGTGCCGTCTTCGACCGTACGAATCTCGGCAAACCGTTCACGCTCGACTCGCTCCTCGGCACGTTCTCGCTTGAGAGGACCGCCGACATGCCGACACTCCCGGCCGGGACCAAGGATGCGGACTTTGTCATCGTCATCGGGAACGACGTGAAAGAACACCCTCTGCCGGAGGCATCGCTCGGCAGCGACTCGTCCGACACGGCGGGCGACGATCCCTTCTCCGAATATTTCACACCGCAGGCACGATAAGTATGTCAGAACACAAAGCTTAGTGCACAAAATACCAAACATAACATCAGGTACGCCACAAAATACGAGCGGGGAACAGACGAATCCTCCGATACTCTCGCGCCAGCACTAATCGTTCCGATGCCTGTTTATGTTTTCTCTTCCCGGCCTCTGTGTTTTGTTTGGTCATTGTTCTTCGTGTCCTGTGTTTTTTGTCGTGCTATTATGATAACTGTAAACTGAACAACGTATGAAACTCATCGTCGGCCTCGGCAATCCGGGAAAGGAATACGAAAAGACCCGCCACAATGCCGGGTTCTTGTTTCTTGATTTCCTGAGCGAAACGTGGGGCCTCGAGCCGTTTCAACCGAACACGAAATGGAAGGGTTCCGTCTCGGCAGGCATGCATGACGGCGAAAAGACCATCCTTCTCAAGCCCGAAACATTCATGAACCGCTCCGGGGAGTCCGTCCGATCCGTCATGGACTTCTTCAAGATTCCCGTCGACAATATCATCGTCATCCATGATGACCTCGACATCGCTTCAGGTACGTTCAGGATCGCCAAGGGATCCGGAGCCGCGGGGCACAATGGCGTGTCCGACCTTATCGAGAAACTCGGTACCAAGGATTTCACGCGCATCCGCATCGGCATCGGCCGTCCGCCGGAAAACATCCCCGCCGACGCCTTCGTCCTCTCGCCGTTCGCCTCGGAAGAGCTCGGAGTACTCGAAGGACTGTTTCCGAATATCGAGGTGGCACTTCAGTAGACATGGTGGATACGAAAAGACCGGATACCCGTTGCAGGCATCCGGCTTTTCTTTTCGTTATTTTTCCGCGATCAAAACCGCATAGTTCGGCTCGTGCTCGAGCCGTACAAACCGGACGTGACTCGGCGCTGGGTCAAGAGCCCAAACCAATGACTCTAGTTCGCTCGGACGGATGAGAAACCCCGTTGATCCACCAGAAAAATACCGACCAGACACCCATCCGGACCCGTTTACGGTCCGCAAATCGTCTCCGTTCCGACTTTTTTCATACTGGATTCGTCCATTCAGCCAGATATGCGGAAACGACACTGAAACAGCACCTCCTCCGCGAAGCAGTTCCGCCTCACTGACCGTATCGACATACAAAAGCCCGCCAGGACTCACGTGCTCCCAGAATGTTCTTAGGCTCTCGCTGATCTGGCCAAACCGTCCATCCGGATTCTTGCCGTCCCACGACACCACATGGCCAAGCGAGTTCCCGCGGCACATCACGACGTCGAACGTTCGCCCGAAAGAGGGAGCCGCAGTCCAGTCCGACACGCGGAAATCGATTCCTCCGATACTCTGCCCAAGTGCGTGCGATATCATCGCTTTATCCTTGTCGACACCGACTACTGTCTCGAAGTATCGGGATAATCCCTCCGCAACGTGTCCGCCACCGCACCCGAATTCAAGAAACGACCTGCGGCCACGAAAAAGCGCCGCGAGTTCGGAAATGAACTGGCCACCATACATAGCCGCTGAAAGCTCCATCCACTCCTCGGTGAGACTGAGATCGGGATATTGCAAATCTTTCACCAAAATCGTCCTCATTCCGCCTGACGGCGCATCACCGGATATGAACTCCTGACGGATATCCCAAAAGCCGCATCCCGTCGCTTTGCGATAGAACGCGAGCAACGGATCGGCGCAGAACTCATCGTCAGAGGGGTAAGGTCCTCCATGGAAATACGTGTCAATCGCGTTTCGAAACCCGTCGTTTAGCAAAATGCGTTTCTCAGGAGTCTCGACACTCCCAGCATATGACCGCATGCGCCCGTCTCCGACGACATACCGGAATCCGGAATGACGGAAATATCCGAAGACTTCCTTCAAAAAACGGGACGCTCTGGCGTACTCGCGGATATTCCTATTAGCGTCGAAGTCATAGACCGCGACCGCATTCGCATCTGTGAATCCGTCTCCTGACACGTTCGCGAACCCCTCGAACGTCGAAGGGAAACGCTCCCGGTCATGTGGATCGAAGCACAAGGGATGCGAACAGATCTTCGCGACCAATTCTCCATTCGAAAACAGTCCATACATCCTGTGTCCCCATGCAAGCCGCCGACGGACGACCTCTCCGTTTGCACGCATGCCTACGATGAAATTCCTTCGTTCCATTTCCAGGATATCCGGTATATCCCGATCATTGAGCAGTCGAATATCCATGATATCCTCCGATATGTTTGAATAGGTTGATAAATGACAACAGCGAATCGTAGCACCACCAGACATACACGTCAATACGGGAAAAACCAAAAAACCACCCCAAAATCGGGGGCGGCTTTCTTCATTCTTCTCCATTCTCTGTTCTGACTTCGACTCCCGTCTGACTTTCGACTTTATAGACTTTGTGACTTTTGACTGCTACGCCCGCGACACGTAACTCCCCTTCTCGGTATTCACTATCACCTTGTCTCCGGCAGAGATGAAGAGCGGTACGGTCAGTTTGAGTCCGTTCTCGAGCGTGACGACCTTGTCGCCGCCCGAGGCCGTATCGCCCTTGAGTCCCGGCGGCGCATCGACGACCTCGAGCGTCATCTTCACGGGAAGTTCGACGTTGATCGCGCGACCGGCGTAGTTGAGTATGACGACTTCGGTCCCTTCGATAAGATACTTCGCTGCATCGCCGAGCGTCTCGGCGGAAAGGGCGAACTGCTCGTAATTTTCCGAATCCATGAAATGATACTCGTCCCCTTCCGGATACAGGTACTGGGCCGAGGACTTCGAGGTTTCCGCCTCCTCGAACTTGTCCTTGTCCTGGAACGTGTATTCGATCGTCGCGCCGGTGATGATATTGCGAAGCTTCGTGCGCATGACGGCGCCGGCACGTCCCGTCTTGGAATGCTGGTAATCGAGCACGACGAACGGCTGTCCGTCCCATACTATCTTTTTTCCGGTCTTGATGTCGCTCAGTCCGAGCATAGGTTCAGTCAGCAGTTAACAGAAAACAATGAGCATGAAACGGGGGGACCCGGACCGGTCAGAAGAATCGGGCCTCTTTCGTATGGTTCCGTCCCCGTTATCTGTTATCTGCTTTTTGTTATCTGAATTATTTCACGACGTACGGGATGAGCCCCATGAACCGCGCACGCTTGATCGCGAGCGACACGTCCTTCTGCTGCTTCGCCGACAGTCCGTACCGCTTCGGCGGATAGATCTTTCCCTGGGAGTTCAGGAACTTCCGAAGAAAATAGGCGTCCTTATAATCGAGGTGATCGAGTTTTTTCTGCATCGCGTCTTCCATAGATATGATATTCGAACGAATTATCCCGAACAACTCGCTTCATCATTGCTGCTGGTTGTCGGTTGTAGGTTGTAAGTCCTGTTTAGAACGGGACGTCCTCGATCCGGATCTCGTCTTTCTCGTCATCGAGGTTGATGGTCGGAATTTCCTCTTCAATCGGAGCCGGCGCCGATCGCTGCGCCGCGGGACGCGGACCTGCCACGGATCCGCCGCCGGCCGGAGCCTGGGAATAACCGCCCTGTCTCGGCGCATATCCGCCGCCCTGACTTCCCTGCGGTCGGGAACCGATCTGCATGGATTCGCCGACTATTTCAGTCGTCTTTCGTTCCACGCCGTCCTTGCCGACGAACGCACGGGTCTGTAACCGGCCTTCGAAAAAGCATTCCTGCCCCTTCGTCAGGTACTGTCCCGCGATTTCAGCAAGCTTCCCCCACAGGACCACCGTATGAAATTCCGTCTTCTCCTGTTTCTGTCCAGCCTTGTCATTCCAGCGATGACTCGTAGCCAAGCCGATGGTCGCGACCGTCTGTCCGGTCTGCGTCGTCCGAATGTCGGGATCGCGTGTCAGGCGTCCCACCAGGATCACTCTGTTCACGTTCATATATTTTGATTACCGATTACGTATTGTTAGATCTTTTCATTGTTTTCAATCACATCCCGCGCTCAGCGCGTTGACCCGTTAACCGAGTGTTTCTTTTTTCCCGTTCCGACTTTATGGACTTTCGACTTGTGACTAGTGACTTCTTTTAGATGTCGAGCACTTCCTTCAGCTGCTTATCAAGATCCTCCTGAGCGATGGGCTTCTTGTCGTTTTCGGCCGGCTTCTCCTCTTCCTTCGCGGTCGGCTTCTCGGCCCGGACCGGCTCGACGGAGCGGCGCTCGCCTCCGCGATCAGGAAAACGACGACCTCCGCCACCACTACCGCGGCGATCATCCCGTCGGACCGGCTTCGCACGCTCCTCGCGCGGAATCGCCTTGAGTTCGGGCAGCTTCTCAGCCCGGATCAGGATAAATCGCGAGACTGGCTTGTACAACTGCAGCAGGCGGGTCATCCCGTCAATCGCGTTCACCTTCTCCGGCGCCATCGCGGAGAACGGCTCATCACCGACTTCCGGCATCGTAAAACGACGTGCGACATACGTACCACGGCGCTCACCGAGGATCTCATAGGCAAGATTCCTTTTCTCTTCCGTCTCTTCGGGCAGGAACGTCCCTCCGAAGTCCGCTACGATCTTTTCCACCTCCGTCCGAACCGTAGGAAGCTCCGCTTCCTTCGAGTCGCCGACGAGATAAAAAAGCTCATATTCCCTTATATCCTTCGCTGCCATACGGTATGGTTGATTACCACAAATTATGCTCCGCATCTCTCTCAAATCTCACCGCGATCAGAAGCCGAAATTTTCGGATTCGCAGCCCGACATGAGATTTGAGAGAGATACTAAAACCGCCAAAAGAGGGCCCCTGTGCGGTTTCTGCCCGCCCTGGTCTTCGGAATGAAGCGGAGCGACGCGTCGGACTTTCTCTTTTGTCTCCGAATCCTACCAGGGTTTTCGGATTCTGGCAAGAACCGGGGCTATCGACACCTTCGTTCGCCTCATGAAAAACGATGTGCGTATCGGAACCGCACGACGATCAGTCATGGTGGCCTACGGGGTCATCATGAGGGGCGACTTCACCGAAACCTCGACCGCGCGTGTGGTCCCGCTGAGCGTCCCCTGGGATTTGATCTTGGTGACCAGCGTTCGCCAGTCGGTCGCGGAACACGAGTCGATCCTGACATCACCGTCATCCCCCGTATAGAACGCGACGGTCCACCCGTCGCTGGAAACGACGAAACCGTCGGTACATGTCGTGTCAGTGATGCTGTCGCTGAGGTCCCCGATCGTCGCGTTGCTCTTCTTGTATATCTGATAGAGAACCTGCTCGACTCCCGAATCGGCGACCTGAAAGGAACGGGTCGAGTTGCCGGTCGAGAGCGAGGCCTTCTGATTAAGCGACACGGAAGAAAGCAGCGTGAGCGAAGTCACGAGCATCAGCGAAAGGATGACCAGCGAAAAGACGAGCACGGAACCATTCTGACTCGATTTCATCCTGAGCTGTTTCATATGTTTCTCTGCGATTGACACCGTATTGACCACCGTTCGCATATCATCGTCCTTCGAACCGTCATCCCCGGCCCGTAGCCGGATTCGTCGGCTTATGACGCTATTTGAAGAGAAGTTTATAATTCTTCGACCAATAGACAATGCCGTTATAATACCCGGCATTGAACCCGCCGAGATAACTGATGGAGGCGCTTTTGATGACCGATTCCTTGTTCGAGGTCGCTCCCGCCTTTTTCAGCTTGAGCGCCATGGCCATTACTCCGTCCGTAAGATTCCAAGGGTCAGGCTTACCGTGTCCTGTCTTAGCGGAAATCTGTGATTCATATCCCTTCCAGACGTCCGACATGAACTGCGAAACGCCCATGGCCCCGCCCTGTCCGATGTACCCGCTCGGAGAACACGACACTTTCTTACTTCTGCTGTACCCGAGGTCATCTACGATATCATAGAAAATATCCCTTCGCTCGTATAGCTTGGCAATGGACGCCTTGTATTTCGAACCGTATTTCTTATATCTTGCCACGGATACTTTCTCCACTTCCGCATACGTACACTGACCGGTATTGGCACCGAGATTGGTTTCCATCTTGAGAAAGCCGTACAGCACGCCCTCGGGAACTCCGGTACGATCGCTGGCAAATTCGACGGCCTCGCGAATATCTTTCGCGTCATACGACTTCCCGGTCAGCTTTGAAAGGTCGCTTTGCAATTCTTTGATCTCCTTTTCCAAGCGGGAGACGATCTTGCTCTGTTCAGCGAGGTCCGCCTGCGTTTCCTGCTGGTCGGAGGCAAGCGCCTGTTTCTCTTCCAGTTTGTCACCGAGCGCCGCCTCATGCGCCTGCTTCAGTTTCTCGAGGCTTTGCTGCTCCTGAACGGTCTGTTCCTGTGAGGAATGGATGTCGGCCAAAATCGCGTTCATCCGCTCCCCGACCAACTGGAGCCGGTCCGGATCATTAAGGGACCGTGTCACGTCTTCCGCCGACAGCACCGCACTGAAAAGCGGCTCGTTCGATTCGGCCTGCATCTCCCGAACCAGCCCGGCCAGGATTATCCTGTTTCCTTCGATTCGCTCCTGGATCAGGTCTATCTCAGCCTGCTTCCGTTCGATATCGTTCGTAGCCGAAGCGATTCTCGCTTTCGCACCAGCTATCGCTGTCTGTGCCGCCGTCAGAGAAGAATTGATCCGACTCAGTTCGTTCGCGAGCGCGGCCTTCTCCACCTCCGCACGCTTCAGCTTCTCCAACGTCTTCTCCAGATCCTTCTGAATCGATGTGGCGTCTTCAGCATGCGCAAAAAAAACCGGCATCACCGTAACGAAAGTGACAGCGAAGACAAAAACAAACGAACCTATCCTGAGTACGGATTTCATAGCCATATCATACCACGGATATGAACCGGACGGTAGGATGACCGACAAAAAAGGACCGCCCGATGATCCGGACGGTCCCTTCGCGAATGAGTCCGAGACTACAGGAGCGCGGCGGCGTCTTCCTTTGCCCGCTTCATGATGGCCTTACCGATTCCCTCGGAGACTTTCGGATTTTCCTTGAGGAACGCCTTGGCCGTCTCGCGACCGACACCGAGTTTCGTTTCCCCGAAGAGATATGAATTGCCCGATTTCTTGATGATCTCCAGACGGACTCCCGTATCCAACAGGTCGCCGGATGCCGAGACCCCCTCGTTGTACATGATGTCGAACTCGGTCGTCCTAAACGGCGGAGCGACCTTGTTCTTCACGACTTTGACCTTTACGCGGTTGCCGACCACTTCCTCGCCCTTCTTGATCTGCGCCGCGCGTCGGACCTCGATCCGAACCGAGGAATAGAACTTGAGCGCCTGACCGCCGGTCGTCGTTTCCGGGTTGCCAAACATGACACCGATCTTCATGCGGAGCTGATTGATGAAGATGACCACGGTATTCGATTTCGCCATGATCGGCGTAAGCTTCCGAAGCGCCTGGGACATGAGTCTCGCCTGCCGTCCCACATGCTGGTCACCCATCTCCCCCTCGATTTCCGCCCGAGGCACGAGCGCCGCGACGGAGTCGACGACGATCACGTCGAGCGCGTTCGAGCGGACGAGCGTCTCAACGATGTCGAGCGCCTGTTCGCCGGCGTCCGGCTGCGAGATAAGCAGGTCCGCCGTCTTCACACCGAGCTTCTTGGCGTATTCCGGATCAAGCGCATGCTCCGCGTCGATGAAGGCGGCCGTGCCTCCCATCCGCTGGGCATTCGCGATGATATGCAGCGCCAAGGTCGTCTTTCCGGAAGATTCCGGTCCATACACCTCTATCACCCGACCGCGGGGAACGCCTCCGATACCGAGAGCCAGGTCGAGGGATATCGATCCCGTCGGAATCGCCTCGATGTCCACCTTCCGGACCTCGCCGAGTTTCATGATCATCTCGTCCCCGAATTTCTCCTTGATCGTCCCCATCACCGCATCCAAACCGTCCTTGCCGCCACGCTTCTCCTGCTTCGCGTTCACGTCTTTTGTCGCCATATGTCTTCTGTTCGATGATTAGCTTTCCTATTGAAACGATTCGTTCACTTTCTTCCGTCCGATCCGAAGACCGCCATCGCCGGACGGGCATCACCCGAAAGGGCCGCCTCTGTCGTATCACCCTCACGGATCATGACCGCGTTTCCTTCATCGGACGACACTTCGACCCGCTCCCGCGCATCGAACGTCTTTTCCTCGCCGACCGGGAGTTTCCCGCTCCACACGGTCACGCCGTCGACACCGACCGAAACCGAGGTCGACCGGACCGTCCGAAGCGTCACGTGCACCGTCGGTGGCGGCGTCGGATCCATCAATGCGCCGCCCTCGTCGGTACGTTCGGGAAGTGCGGCGTTCACCGAAACCGTCCGTTCCCGCGTCTTACCGAATCGGTTCGTGGACGAGATCGTGATCACGTTGAGTCCGGAATCGAGCGACAGCCCCTCGGAAAACGCTCCACGCTCATCGACGGTCGTCCCTTCGCCGTTGATACGGACCTCCGCCCGGGGGTCCGTCTCTCCCCGAACGAGCACTTCCGCCTCTGCTACCGTATCTCCGTCCGACGGCGAAAGGATAACCAGACGCGGTTCGGAAACGAAGGAACGGAACTCGAAGAAAAGATACGAGAAGAAACCGACTATGACAAGAGCGATCACGGACACGACGACGCCGCGCGGGGAAAGCGGTATGCGGATCGGCATCCCTCCTCCAAGTTGAAAACGGGCCGGCGCCTCCGTCTTCCCGAGATTCTTCCGTATGCTCCGCTCACGTTCGTACAACCTCAGTATCGCATCCTCGGGAATACCCAGATGTGCGGCATACCCCCGAAGAAACCCGCGCACATACACCTCCGGTGGAAGTTTCTCATACGCTCCGGCTTCGAGCGCCTCGAGATACTTCACCTGTATTTTCGTGGCGCGCGAAACCTCCGCGAGACTGATCCGATTGTCGTTCCTGACCTTTCGAAGCTTCTCCCCGAGCGTGAGCGAACCGACCCGTTTTCTGGTGAAATTTGCCGCTGTCATGCCCTCATTTTAGCACGTCCGAATCGAAGGGCAAAGGATGTGTAAATAGAAGCAAATCGCCTTATCTTACCGGAAACCGCCCGGATAAAAAGCCGCCGACCCATGTCGACGGCTTATCCGGCTCAACGCATCATGATCCGTTCCCTCCTCCCGAACACGCCCCGGGCCATGAGACTTCCCGTTCGTATCATTCGACCTGCCATTTGTCCCGGGCCGACTGGTCCGCCATAGGATCTTCATACTCGGGAATGTCCTCACGACCCGCAAACTTACCGATAAGGACCGGGCGTCCCTTGTTCGCGCCTTCCGGCGGGCCGACAACTCCGTTCTCCTCAAGCAGATCGAGGAGTTTCGCGGCACGACCATACCCGACGGACAGGCGTCTCTGCAGAAACGTCGTCGCGGCCCGTCCCGATTCGATGACAAGCTGCCGGGCTTCGCCGTATTTGTCATCCAGGTCATTCGGATCGTCCGCCGATGCCGAAAAATCGACATCGCCGGAAGAGGAAGAGAACGGGTCGCCGGCACCCTCCTCCCGCTCGCCTCCGTCGAAATCCTCATCCAGGTTCTCCTCACCGAGATCCTTTTTCTGATCGATGAAAAATTTCACGACATCCTTCACTTCCCGGTCGTCGACATATACGCCCTGGATGCGTTTCGGCTGGGACGATTCCGGGGGCGCATACAGCATATCCCCCTTGCCGATGAGTTTTTCCGCGCCGCCCGTATCGAGGATGATGCGCGAGTCCATCTGGTTCGAGACCGCGAATGCGATCTTTCCCGGAATGTTCGACTTGATGAGGCCGGTAACGACGTCCGCTACCGGTTTCTGCGTCGCCAGGACGAGATGTATGCCGGCCGCCCGGGACATCTGCGCGAGCCGGACGATCGCCCCTTCCACTTCCTTGCCATGCGACATCATGAGATCCGCCATCTCGTCGATGACGATGACGATATACGGAAGCGGCTCCAAGGGCATCGTACGCGGCCGCCCGTCGGGTCCGTTCTTGTCTACGTACGTTTCGCCCCGGCGTTCCTTTTCGCGATAGGATGCCAGATCGCGCACCCGTACCGATTCGAATATACGCAACCGTTTCTCCATCTCTCCGATGGCATACTTGAGCGCGTTCACGACATGCTTCGAATCCGTTATCACCCGGCCGCTTTTCAAATGCGGTATCCCGTTATACAGCGAAAGCTCGACACGTTTCGGGTCGATCAGTATGAGCTGGAGATCCTCCGGCGAATTCTGATAGAGAAGGGAGAGGATGACCGAGTTGATGCACACGCTTTTCCCCGATCCCGTGCGTCCGGCAATAAGGAGGTGCGGCATGGATTCGAGATCCGCGATCTCGAAGTCTCCCGAGACGGATTCCCCGAGCACGAACGACAGGTTCGACTTCCGGGCGTCGTACGCGGCGCTCTCCAGGATGTCCCGCATGCGGACGCTCGCCTGCTTGGTGTTCGGAACCTCGATGCCGACCAAAGACTTGTTCGGAATCGGGGCCTCGATGCGGATCGGGTGCTTGGCGAGCGCGAGCGCGAGGTCGTTCGACAATCCGACTATCTTCGAAAGCTTGGTCCCGAACGCCGGACTGAACGTATACTGGGTCACCGTCGGACCGACGGTCGTCTCCCCCATCTCTCCCGATATGTTGAAATATTTCAACGTGCTCTGGATTATCTGCTTCGTCCGCTCGAGGTCTCCCGAGTCGGCCTGTCCGCTCTTTCCACGGAAAAAATCCGGGTCGGGCTGGCGCCATACGGATACGGTATTTTTCCGTCGCTTCCTCGGCGCGGGCGCCTCCGGTTCTTCTTCGGCAGACTCCTCCTCCGGCTCGACCTCTTCCGGTCGATCTTCGGGGAAATCTATCGTTCCTATATTGCCGTATCCCTCCGCGACGGCCGGTGAGGGATCCGGATCCGCAAGAGGAATCTCCGCCTCCGGAATCCGATCCTGGGACACTTCACCCGGAGCCGATTCGTCTGCATCATGAGCAGTTCGCATCTCGGAAATCTTTCCTTTCACGAAAGACAGGAAATGAATCAGCGACACATTGAATGCGGCCACGACACCGGACGAGAGTAGGGCGGCGAGAATGACCGCGGCAGCGGCACGTCCCGTGAACGTGAACAAAAACGCGGCTATGCCGTACCCGACGTATCCGCCACCCGATCCCTTCTTCGCGAAGGAGAGCATCTCCTTCGTGGAGTCGCCAAGAAACAGGTGGAAGAATCCGAGGGCGGACAGGAATACGATTCCGAGTCCTATGAATTTCACGACGTCCGAAAGCGTCGTCGTCCGACGTCTGAGGAGAAAGACCGCGGAGACGAGGAGCAGGATAGGGAAAAGCCATTTCCCCCAACCGAAAAGCGCTCCTACGCCGGTATCCAACCATCCGCCAAGCCTGCCTCCGGCACCGAAAAAAGCGAAGAGGAACAGGATGGAGAACGCCACCAGAAAAATCGCCGCGATACTCCGCTTCGCATCCCCTCCGAGCGCGTCTCCCCATCCCGATTTCGCCTCAGACGTTTCTTCTTCGGTTTCCTTTCTCGGTCGACCCCTCCTCGGTCTCTCTTCCTGTTGTTTCCTTCCCATATCGAGATGATTGAACGTATCACGACGACACTCCGGGAACGGATTATTCCCGGTTCCGCAATTTAACCCGAGTATAGCATTTTCCGCCTTTTCGCGCGACCGTCCGGACGGGATACCTTTCAGGTCACATTTTTCAAAAAACAAAAAGCCCGTCACATTCCCGCGACAAGGAACCGTATTCGGTAGGCGCCAAGCGTGGGGCGACGTCCTACCCTCGAAAGTCGCCTGCCCTCTTTCCCACAAATCACACCAAAACGAGAAGCCACCTGAACGGGACGGCTTCTTCTTATTGTCCGCCACAGGAACCGTTCATCCGAGAAAATACCCAAGGCCCGACATGGCGGAGCGGAGCGCGAAAAGCGTCAGCAGAATCGCGAGCAACTTGTACGTGAGCGAAACGAGTCCCTTGCGGTGGAGCAGATCGCGAAACCGCGAGAAGACGAACGCGAGCCCGACCATCGCGGCAAGCCATCCCAACTCGAACACGAGGAGGAACAGGAAATGCCCCGCGGGGAGCATCACGTCGAGCGAAAACGCCCGCGGTACGGCAATCGTGATCCAGAAGATCCAGAATCCGCCGTTGAGCACCGTAAGCAGCATGATCTTCCGGAACGGAAAAACTTCGCCGCCTTCCTCCGGTACCGCGGAGATATGCCAGACCTGCCATGCAAGCCACAAAAGCACGACTGCCCCGACAAGCGAGACAAGATGAAACACCGACTCCGGGACGGACAGCCAGGAGAAGGCCAGGAGTACGAAGAGCGCGACGAGCGACTCCGCGACGAGCGCATGGAAAACGACGCGCAGGCTTCGCACAAACCCGCGCCCCAAAACCTCCGCGAACACCGACGTCATCATCGGCCCCGGCACGGCGCCCCCAACCAATCCGAGGAGAAATATTTCAAGAAGGGTCGTCAGTAGCAGCATATGTTCTACGTTTTTCGTTTCACTCCAACAACATATATGAATCATACAACCCCGTCATCCCGGGCTTGATCCAGGATCCAGGCACGGGTTCTGGATCAAGTCCGAAATGACAGAAAAAATGAGCTCACTCGTGCGCCATCTCCGGCGAGACCCGCTCATACGAAAAAAAAATTTCCTTCTTCACCTCAGCAATCATCATAAAAACTTATCCACTATCTCTCAAAAATACATGAATCTTATCTAACATCTCAACAACATCAGCGTGAACCTCATTGACCCTCATATACTTGATTATCTCCCAATACGAACCTTTTCTTATCGGGACACCTAAAGTTGCAAAAAAATTTTCCAAAAAATCACTCCCCTTGTATCCAATATCTTCTATCAATGGGTTTTCTAGCACTGCCCTCGGTAAGTGCTGACTTAAATATTCAGAAGCAGGAGCCGTTTCTCGCTGAGCAAACAAGCCACCAATACCACGTGTTTCGTAATATCTCAGTAATGCATCAGGATGAATCATATAATTTTCAATTTCAGCCCGATTCCAATATTCGACTTGAAAAGGAGGTTCCTGCGTTCGCTCTGTAATCAGTAAAGAATCACGAAGACAAAAGCCTTTCAATTCTCGCGATACAACGCTCTGTAATGTTGTAAAATATTTCATAGCAGCTCCAATCTCTCTTGTTTTGAAAGGGCGAAATAACAAAGATTGATCACGAAAAAAAGGAAGGACTGGATGATCCAATACCTCCGAAAACGCCACGAGGATACGAAAATCAGTATCGCCTTCCGCAAGCAATACTTTTCCACTCCACTCTGCATTTACAATCGAAAGTGGTGAAACAATCTGCAATGCATTATTTAGTATTCTCTTGTCACTACAACTAAAGCGTCGTGGTTCTTCTCCAAAAAATGTTACAATCTGATCAATGCTACCCGTACTATTTACTAAAATTTCTGAATGAGTCGATATAATTAATTGAGCCCCCGTCTTCGAGGCGATATCCTGAAGCCAATCATACATATTCCTTTGCAGGAATGTATGCATATGACTATCTGGTTCATCTAACAATAAAATCGCACCTCGATTATGAGAATACATGAATGCCGCGAGCAGAAGATACTGCAAAAAACCGCTTCCAGAACTAACAATTTCAAATACAATCCTTGAATGAGAGTCCCCCGGAGAAATAGGGGTGTAATTCACTTCAATGAACGGGTCGGTAACTGGATTAAATGAGATATCATGTAATTCGACATGAAATAAATTTCTTGCACCAGTCTTTAATTCTTCCCATGCATCAGGAAATCTTGTTTGGACCTCCAATAAGAGGTTACGAAGAACTTCGCCTGGTCGTCCCTCTCCAATTGCCTGATTCCTGGCAGCCTCCTCCAACTTTCGTTCATTTGTCTGAACGCCAGATAGGGGTGGAAGATGAAATATCTCTCGAACCTCGCGAGGCATACACCTTGACGCATCCACTGGTCGAGCGTGCAATAATTCACTATTTTGATATGTCCCTTCCATTCCATACTCCCATTCTCCATCCTCATTTATCCCAAAAGCTGTAATTCGAACCTTAATTTTTTGCGAATCTTGGTCCTGAACACGCGCACCATTCCATAATTTCCTTACATCACCAATTGGTGCTGCATAAATAGTATTCCTTGTAATCGGAAGGCCCGTTCTCTTGGTGGCCCTACTACTTCCTCTTTCAGCGTGCCAGCGATTTGCTAAAAATCCCCAAAGGTTGATCGCTTGCAATGCTGTTGTTTTCCCTCCATTGTTTTGACCGACAAATATTGTAGGCTCACGCCCAAGTTCAATTTCCGCCCTAGAAAACTTCTTGAAGTTCTCGATAACAACTTTTGTAAGGCGGTTTCCAGAATCTAACGCAACGGATACCCTGTCCGTATGCAAACATCATATACGCGCCTGTCCGATGCTGAGCGCGAGGAGATCAGCCTCGGGTTGGAAAAAGGAGAGTCGATGACCGTCA
>JAAXXZ010000034.1 GCA_013334245.1 Candidatus Moraniibacteriota bacterium | reverse complement strand
ACCTCCATCTCGTATCCTCCTTTCCTCGTTCCGTATACGGATACCTCGTCCACTATGTCCGTATCCTGCTCGGGTATCAGGTCTTGGCTTTGTACTGCTGAGAATGAATTTCTGGTTTCACGGTTTTGACCATTGACGTATGCCTCATTTTCTGATAAAAAGGAGGCAATTTCAGTTTTTATTTAACAACCAGCCTCATCAATATCATGAAAATTGTGAGTCTTAACGAGGGCGTCCTCGATGCCGTTACGGGGCAGATACCGGAATTGGTTCGGCTGCTTAATCTGACGCCTGACGAAGTCAGTAAGTTGAAAGCACTGTTCAAGGCTGCCTATGAAGAAGAATTGGCGCTTCAATTCCGTATCGATAAGAAAGAAGTGCCGATGACGTACATGGCGGCAACACCGCATGCACAGGCGTTGACCGGATTTTTTATGGAGAAACTCATCACTTCATGGGAAGTTGAAGGAGCCGAGAATCTCCATGAGGCACTCGCTTTTTTCGAGGCAGGTGGAAATGTCATCGTAATGTCCAACCATACTGGGGTCGTGGACGCACCGATAGCTGCTTACATTCTACTTCGGTTTTTGTCCGAAACGTATCGGATGACGTGGATCGCGGGTAAGCGTGTCTGGGAGTCGGTACTTCTCCGTATGTTCGCTCTTTGTGTGGACCTGTTGACAATGTACGGCATGAAGTATGTCACTTCCGCGCAGGGAACGACGGAGTTTCAGGAGATGAGGGCAAGAAATTTCGCGATGTTGCGGTTCATGAGGAGAAATCGCAGTCTTTGGTTCGCGTATCCGCAGGGCACGTGGAACAATATGGGACGGCTGACCAAGGGAGAGCCGAACGCGATGGATCTTGTGGGCGCTTTGGGCGGTGAGAACTATGAGAATACGGCAGTTCTTCCCGCATACCTTTCCGGACCGGAAAAAATCATCCCTCCGATTCCGGGACAGAAAAAAGGGAAAGACGGTTTCCACCTGTTCCTTCGGAAGCCGACGCCCGGGCATGTCGACTTTCGATTCGGACCCATGATCTACGGCGGAGACTTGAGGGGATCGAAAGCGAGGGGCATCAATATCGTGATGTGCAGTATCGCTGATCTCGCAAGGACGCAAAAAGAGATGGGGCCGTACGCGCTTCGTTATCGAAAAAACTTAGAGCTCTGACAACGAGCGACCAACTTAACTCCGGAATCCCCATTCCGGAGTTAAAACTTTCTATACGAAACCCCGCCCTTCGCGAAGGGCGGGGCGGGGTGCTTCAAATCGATTTCCTTTACTCGCTTGGCTATTTCGTCGCCGCCTGCTTGGCGAGCGTCTTGATGGCCTTGGCGGAGAGGCGGACGCGCTTGCCGTCCACTACTTTCGTCTGGAGGTTCACCGCGAATTTCCGCTTGGTGGCGATATTGGAATGGCTTCGGGAGTTACCGGAACGGGTCCCACGGCCGGTCAGCTGACACACTCGGCTCATAGTCGGGGTCTTGAGATATTACAGGGGCTACGGTATCATGGGAAT
>JAAXXZ010000017.1 GCA_013334245.1 Candidatus Moraniibacteriota bacterium | reverse complement strand
GACGGTCATCGACTCTCCTTTTTCCAACCCGAGGCTGATCTCCTCGCGCTCAGCATCGGACAGGCGCGTATATGATGTTTGCATACGGACAGGGTATCCGTTGCGTTAGATTCTGGAAACCGCCTTTGAAAAAGTCATACGTTGAGGTGAACGTTTGACTCGAACCCCGGAGCGGTTCCGCCCCGTCCCTTCCAAGGTTGTTCCCGTGTCGTGTCATGTTGCTTCGTGATATACTGCAGGCATCGATAACATACACATATGGACCGGAAAAAACTGCTTTCCGTTACGGGACTGCTTGCGGCGTTGGTGCTGTTGTTCACGGGCGTTCTCGCGTCGATCCCCGCGATACGGCAGCTCGGAAACGGAGTCGGAACGGGGGATTCCTGGTCAGGCGCGTCCACGCTCCGTGGCGGTTCTGCGGAACGTGTCGGAACGTTCTCGTCCGAGGCCGAGTTCCGAAACTATTTGGCCCAGGCGAAGTCGCTCGGGGCCGGGGTGTCTGTCGGTGGTTTTGGTGCCGGAATGGAAGCGGTATCGTTTGCGACGCCGATGGCTACGAGCGTCGCGAAGGATGCGTTGGGCGCCGGGGCGGCACGAACGACCCCTCGCGTATCCGAGACGAACGTCCGTACGGAGGGCGTGGACGAACCGGATATCGTGAAGACCGACGGAAACCATATCTACTATTCGCGTGAGGCGAGGTATCTGTATCGTGGCGGTCCGGAGCCGATTCCCATGATGGCGCCCGCGGCGGATGGCGCGACGGTATCGTCGGGATCCGCGGGTGTCGGCGTTTCCGAGAAAATGATCGGCATTGTGCCGCCGATGTATCAGTCGGAATCGAAGACGGATATCTATGGGGTGACCGGATCCGGTGATATTTCTTTGCTCGGATCGATCGGAAAGACGGGAGAGACGCTTCTGTACGGTGACACGCTTGTGCTGTTCGAATCGTCCGGCAGGACGGTATCCGGATACGACATATCCGACCGGAAGAATCCGAAGGAGCGATGGACCGTTCCGATCGGGGATGACAGCATGCTGCTTGAGGCACGGAAATCCGGAAACCGACTGTATCTGGTCGAGCGGACGTGGACAAATGAATCGCTTCCGTGTCCGATCCGGCCGTTCGGAGCCGGTCAAGGTATGCCGGAAGTCGCCTGTACGGATATCTACCGGCCGGCTATGCCGTCGCCGGCGGATTCGATTTTCACCGCGCTCGTGCTCGATCCGACAAGCGGAACGGTCGGGGACAAGGTCTCCTTCGTCGGTTCTTCGGGGCAGTCGGTCGTGTATATGGGTGACGAGTCCCTTTATGTGACCTATCCGAAGCCTGCCGATCCGGTCGAATTTCTTCTCGGATTTTTCCGAGCGAACGGCGCCGGCCTGTTCTCGATCGGTTTCCTTGATCGGCTCGAGAAATTGGCGGGGTATGATATCGGCATCGATGCGAAACTCGCGGAACTGTCCCGTCTTATCGGGAACGAGTTTCTCGGGAAAGGTCAGGATGAACAGCTCCGACTGCAAAACGAGGTGACGAACCGCATGTCGGATTACGGGAAGAAGCACCTGCGCGAGCTCGGATCGACCGGTATCGTGAAGATTTCGCTCGACGGCCTGGAAGTGGGCGCGACCGGCGTCGTGGCGGGGACTCCGCTGAACGATTTTTCCCTCGATGAATCCGACGGGAATCTTCGTATCGCGACGACCGTCGGTGGACGGGGCGAGTTCTATTTTTCGGGCATATCGACCAACGGTATCCAGAGTGAGAACGATGTGTACGTACTCGACAAGAACCTGCGGAAGCAAGGCGAGCTCCTCGGTCTTGGTCAGGGAGAGCGCATCTACTCGGCGCGATTCATCGGCGATCGCGGGTATCTGGTGACCTTCAAGGAAACGGATCCCTTCTATGTCCTGGATCTTTCCGATCCGGAACATCCGAAGAAGACCGGAGAACTGAAGATCCCGGGGTATTCCTCGTACCTGCATCCGTTGGGTCCGCATATCGTTCTCGGTATCGGGCGGGAAGAGAGCAAAGTGAAGCTCTCGCTCTTCGACGTTTCCGATCCGGCGAATCCTCAGGAAATCTCGAAGTATCTGCTCGACGAGTATTGGTCGGAGGCGACGGACGATCGTCGCGCGTTCCTTGCCGATCCGGCACACAAGGTGTTTTTCATACCCGGAAGCCAGGGCGGATATGTCCTTTCCTACGATGGGAATTCGTTGTCCCTCAAGTCTGCCGTTTCCGGTCAGGGTATACGTCGCGCACTCTATATCGGTGATACGCTTTATGTGGTCGGAGAAACCGCCATCGTCTCGTACGACGAGAACTCCTGGCAGAAGAAGGGGGAACTGGATATCGCACGCTAATTACAGATATGTGGAATTTATATGTCAGGAATATCGAATCGGCAACACATGGCTATGAATCGGCTTTCTGAACTGCGAAAAAGGCGTGACGCGGCGGTGTTCCGTTTTATGAAGGCGTTGGAAAAACGGAAAGCTGTCAAGGTACGGAAGTCCTTGCTCTATAAGTAACTATGGCTGTTTTGGAACGTGCTTCAGAGAGAAGCGCTGAAAAAAAAAGAGGAAAGGAACATAGTTCGTATCCGGAGCGGCAATGGTCGGGGAAAATTTCTCCGGCGGAGTTTATGCGTCGCCTTGAATCGGAAGTGGGGACCTTGCGGGCCGAAACCGTCGCCGAACTGGAACGGATCAAGAACGATTCGGGTCTGTTGCCGAGTGAAATATGGGAGGCGGCACAGGAGGCGGGACTTCCCGAATCTCTGAGGCAGATCGATCGGGAAGCCGGCGAATTGGAATCGGAGTCGAGGGTCTTTTTGGATCGCCTGATCGATGAAGGGGTTTTGCTCAAGAGGGAACGCTCAGTGGTCGAAGCCCGGATAGGGGAATTTTCCTCGAAACGCGAGATGGATGACCTTGAAAAAGGAGAGTTGTCCTACCTTGGATTGAAGAAGGATGTCATCGATCTTGAACTACTTCGGAATCGGGTGGCGTTGATGGACATGGACGAGTCCGAATCTGAAGTGAGGCCGGGGGAGAGGAAAGAAAAGGCCGATCTGCCGGAACCGGTTCGATCGGTTCTCGACAATATCGACCGTATCGCGGAAATGGTTGAGGAAAAGAAATATGACTATCGGAAGATAAGGGCGCTGGAATATTCGGAAGATGTGGAAGACCGCGATCTGTTTTCGAAGATTTCCGGGGCTTTCGACGCGATTTCGGAAGAACAGAAGGTCGGGATGGATATGCTGATGGATCTCGGTCCCGACGTCATTCTTGACCTTGCGGAGTCCGTGGAGCATCCCTTCAGTAAGGCCGTATTGATCGACAATTGTGCCGGTTTCAGCGGAGAAAAATCGTTTCCGCTTCGGAGATTTCTCGAAGCCGCTCATGGATGCGATCTGGACGTTTCCGAATATAAGACACGCGTACATCGACAGATCGTGAGCGAAAAGAAATCTCTGTTGAAATCGCTTCCGATCGATGATTTTTTCTCGGAGCTCATGTCAGATGAACGGCTGCTGAAAGACGGTCCACTCGGGCTCGGTAATTCCATGGAGGGAATCGGTCAGGAGATCGAACGTCTTCTCTATGCGGAAAACTTTTCGGAACTCGGTGATATAGCCGGAAAACTGCGCGCACTCGACAAACGTATGTTGGAACTGTCCGGACAGCATATTCCGATCGAAAGTATCAGGAAACTTTTCCCGGAAATCTGGTCAAGCGTGGACCCGAAGAGCATCTTCGATATCCTTGAGGGAAAAATGAGCCAGGAATTTTTCGATGAGCATCGTTGGATCATGCGGGAAGAAGGGAATCTGATGAAATTGGTTCCCAGGCGAGGTTTCCGAGTGGCTGCTGTCGGAGATTTCCTCATGAAACGTCTTGAAAAAGGCTTCGGTTTGACGAAAGACGAACTTCATGCCGTCCTTAGTGAACAGGGACTGGTATTCTCCGGTCTTGACGTTCGGCGGAAGGCGGATGTTCTGAGAGCGTTGACCGATGAGGAATCAATAATGGAATTTTTCACTGCGGAGGATATCAGAGACATTCTCGCGATGGGTAACTTATTCATCAAACCTGGGAAGATTCCAAAGATCTATCGGCGCCAATTTCGTCAGGAAATCGCTCGGATGATTCAGGAAATCGCTCGGATGATTTCCGAAAACATCGCTTCCGAGGAAGAACGAAAACTCGCCTATTCCTCTTTCGACCTGGCTGATTTTAAGGCAATGCTCGAGAGCGGCTTTTTTGTCCGTCCAGAGGATGTGTCGGACGCGATACGGCCGGATTTGAAAGACGACTTTATCAAGATCGGCGTGAGACAGGCACGTAATAAGGATGAGTCTTCGGAGGTGATCATCGGATATCCGGAGTATCGCGAGGGGGTATTCCAGGCTTTATCGGATCAGGAGTCGGAGCGAGGAGAGGATGGGAAGGCGGTTGCCGGACTTCGGAACCTACGGGACTCGTTTCGTGTCCTGGAACATCCGGAGATGTTGCCGCGGGAGTTTTCCGAACTCGCATCGCGTTTCGAGGGACGGTATGGCAAGAGGGGCAAATATCTGGTTGCTTTGGCGATCACGGCATACGGCACCGACGATCCGGAAATATTCCGCAAGCGCATGGAACCCATCGAGCGCGTACTGGACCGATACTATGAGGAAGTCGTTCCGGACGGCGCACATGTTTCGACCGGCATCGAATACGAGGTGACGGATTCCATCGGTGAGACATATGACACGCGGAGCGTGCTTGGATATGTGAAAGATATAGAGCTCGCAAGTCACTCGGGGTTCATCGGTGCGGGGTTTGGTGGAACGGGGGCTATATATGAGATCGCCACGAAGCCGACCTATAATCCGTACATGCTCCTTGCGGAGCGGAGGTTGCTTCAGGATGCCGGATTCATTGATTTCAATTTCGAACGGTATCCCAATGCGTCTCGTGGATATCATCTCAATCTTGGCGGCGAGTCTGGACTTTGGGTTGATAAGGATATGCGGTTCATGATGAACATGATGACCATGGCCCAGCTGAACGGGATTGTCGCCGGTAATGAGGTCCGCGGTTCAAGCCGGATGTTTAGTAACACGCTCGATGCGTTTGAAGGAAACGAACAGGAGGGGGCACGGGTTGAGCTGAAGGGGGCCGGCTGTGATACGGTTGAGCAATTCGAACGGGCAGTTATCACGACACATCATGCCGGTATCGCTACCCAGCTCTGTAATCGGTATATCTCGGATTTCCCACCTGAGCTGCTTTCGGAAATTCCGGATGATCCAGCAGTGTTCGAACGGATGATGGAAACGACCGGTAGGTTAGAAACCCCGTTTTCGGATATACGGGAGCGAGACATGGTTCACGCATGGTTGATATTGCAACGTGAAATCGTCGCGGCTGTCGAGCAGCATAACAGTTCGTTTTTCGAGAGTGAATTCGACGGCTCTTTCATAAACGCACATGGGGAGTATATAGATACCGGTGAGCAGATCGATGTTATGCGCAATCGGCGGCTTTTGAGCGAAGAAGAACGTCGCTCAGTAACGCTTGATGAGCGGCTACGCATCAACCCAGAGTGGTTGTTTCAGGAACCGAAACCGGAATTCGAGAACGCGTTGACGCGGACGAACAATATCTTCCTTAAGGGTCTGCAGCACGGATCAATAAGTTCCGTCAATGCCGGATCTGCGCTCATGACCATGAAATGTGAAGGCTCGCTGGACATCGTTGAAGGGCGTCCGCAGGAATCGATGTTTGACAGGTCGGATGGGAAACTGCGCGATGGGTATTATTGCATCCAGGGAGCATCCGAAGAGATGGTAACTCACAAGTCGCAGATCCTGTTGAATCGATTTAATAAGGCGATGGAAGTCTTGTTGCGTATGCCTGTTACGAAGGGTACGGCAGTCGAGGTGTGAATTGACGAATATCTTTTTATGAAGCCTGACTTCGAAGAAAGACGTTTACGACATATCAGAATGGAATCAGAGCTCGAGCGGCCGCTTACCGTGCGGCCCGAGGCGCATTTCATGCTGGATGACATTGCCGAAAAAATCCTTTCCGGCAAGGGAATACAGCCGGAAGACACGGTCTTTCTTGAAATGCTATGGCGTGAACTTCGGGAAGAGGATCTGGAGATAGCGGATGCTTTAAGTCGTTTCCGTTTGGCGGGGTTGATCACCGAAGGCGAGGATCTCTTTGCGTCTTGCTATTTTTTCGTCTCAAAACAGATCGGGCCGGAGAGCGGAACGCTTCGGGATGCGATCCGATATCGTTCCGATCCGGATACGTTTTCGGAGATCGCTTCCGGCATACGGATGCCGGAGCGGACCCGTTCCGCCCTCGTGTCAATATATCGGAAGATTTTCGGACTGCGAACTTCGTCGGCAAAGGATGATGTGCCAATCCGGCATCATGACGGCAGTCAGTCACGTTAATGGGGATATTCTGTTCCGATATGTCTGTAAACGTGCAAGCCGCTGTATTATCGGTGACTTTCGTGTTTTACGTCCTTCGAACCTATTTGACCGACTCCCGCTCGCGGCGTGGGGCGAGCATGAAGTAGAGCAGGGGGACGATGAAGAGCGTGAGGAAGGACGAGAGTACGAGCCCGAAGATGATGACGGAACCGAGCGCCCGCCACGTCGCGTCCGAGAGGGTGATCGGGATGATGCCGAAAATGGTGCAGATCGAGGTGATGAAGATAGCCTCGAGCCGGGATTTCCCGGCATCGACGATCGCCTCGCCGAAGGGGATGCCGCTCCGCTCGTTGAGCTTGATCTTGTCGACGAGGATGATCGCGTTCTTTACGACGATGCCGAAGAGCGCAAGGATGCCGATGAGTCCCGGAAACGAGAGCGGGATCCCGATGATCGCGAGTCCCGGGAAGACGCCGATGAGCGCCAAGGGGAGCGTGATGAGGACGATGAACGCGCTTCGGAAAGAATTGAACTGGATGACCAAGGTCGCGAGGATGAGAACCGCGGCGATCACCATCGCGCGCAGGATCGACTGCACGGATTCGGTGTTCTGCTCGTTCTCACCCCCGTAGGAGATCGAATATCCGGCGGGGAGCGGATCGGACGCGGCGAGTCGCTTCTCGAATTCCTTGAGTATTTCCTGCGGATTGGCGGTTCCCTCGACATCGGACGAGAGGGTGACGGTGCGCTTCTGGTCCTTGTGTTCGACGGCGTTCACCGACGGTCGCAACTCGATTTTTGCCACGTCCTTGAGGAAGACCGGCGTTCCGGACGCCGAGACGATCTGTAGATTCTGGAGCGAGCCCAAAGTCGGGATCGATTCGGCGTCGAACCGCGCGACGATGTCGGTCTCGTCCCCGTTTTGGAGGACGGTCGATATCTTGGTTCCCGAAACGGCCATGCGAAGCACGCTTCCGACCTGAGCTGCGCTCAGTCCCGCGGCTTCGAGCCGCGCGTGGTCGAGCGCGAAGGTGAATTCCGCGGGCGCTTCTTTCAGTGAGATCTCTTCGGCGGTCGTGCCCGGGATATCCGCGAGTATGGTCTTGAGTCGGGCCGCGATGCGGGAGAGTTCGGCGAGGTCGTCACCCGAAACGCGCGCTTCGAACGCGGAGCCGGATGGCGGGCCTCCACGGAGTGACTCGACCGCGATATCCGCCGTGTCGATATCCGAAAGCCCGTTCCGTATCTCGGTCGCGAGGTCGTACGATGGAATATCGCGATCTTCCGGCAAGACGAGCTGAATGTCGATCGTTGCCTCGTTACTGGCGCTGTCGGAACCGATGACCGAGGAGAAGCTCTTTATCTCCTTGTAATTTCTGAGATTTTCCTCGACTCGTTTGACGATGTCGTCGGTCTCCGTAAGGGTAAGGCCAATCGGCCCTTTCACGGTCAGCGTGATCGTCTCTTCGTCGGAGGCCGGGAAGAATTCGGACTTTACGATGCCGGTTACGGGGAGGAGCGCCGAGAGGACGAGGAGCGAGACGGCGAAGATGACCGAGAGGACCCGGCGTTTTCGGGATGCGAGAATGAATCGGAGCGCCTTTTCGTATACCGGGATGGCGGCGTCGAAATGGATAATCCCGTGAATGAGTCGGGAGAGAAACCCCTCGTGATCGGATCCCTGACTCAGCAGCTTTCTTCGGATCGCCATGTCATCTTTCCGTTCGAGCTCGACTTGTTCCTCGTTTCGGAGCAGTGCCATTTTCCCGCCGCCTTTCCACCGCCAATATCCGAGCGCGAAGGTAGCGGAACCGGCGAGCGCGGAAACCGCGAATCCGGGAATTCCATGGAGGGAAAGAAGCGAGAATATCGTCAATCCGAGCAGGGGAAGCAGCATCGCCCAGAAATATCCGCGCGTGAGACGTATGCGTTCGAGGGCAGCTGCGAGCGGGTGGTTGATCGTGAGTGCGATTATGAGCGACGAAACCAGCGTTACCGATACGGTGATTGGGATAGACTTGATGTATTCTCCCATGATGCCGGTCGAGAGGAGTAATGGCAGGAATGCGAACGTCGTAGCGAGTGTCGTCGAGAGGAGGACGACTTTGAAATCACGAAGCACCAAGAGGACGGCCTCTTCCGGCGTGAACTTGCCTGTGCGTAGATACTGTTTGGTCGCGGAGACGACGACGATGGCATCGTCGACCAGGAGACCCAATGAAAGGAGGAGGGAAAACAGTGAAAGGAAGTTGAGCGATGTGCCGGCAAGCAGCATGACGCCGAAGGTCGAGAAGAACACCAACGGGATCGCGAGTCCCGCGATGACCGCTTCCTTGAGTCCGACGATAAGGAACAGCGTCACCATGACGAGAACGAGTGTGATGAGGAAATCCCGTTTCAGGTGGTCGAAGTCGGTGCGGATGTATTTCGCGTAGTCGAGCATGATTTCCGAACGGATTCCCGAAGGAAAGGTCGCCGAGGCTTTTCGTACGGTTTCCTGGGCCGTGTCGGAAATGTCGATGATCGATCCGCCGGTTTTTTTTACGAGGTTGATCGTGACGGCATCCTCGGGAGCGGAGCCGTTTATGGAGAGACGCGAGAGGCTGGTACGTTCGATCGCGGTTTCCTCTACCTTTGCAAGATCGGAAAGTCGGATGGTGGCGCCTGCCTTCGTCGTGCCGACCGGAATATCCCGAAGAGAGGATGCGGTGAAAAGGCGTCCATCCGTCCGGACTGGATACGCAAACACGGATCCGTCGAAGTTTCCGGACGGGATGGCGACGTTCGCCGCCGCGATGGCCCGGTTTGCGGTATCGACCGAAATACCGAGCGCTACGAGCCGGTCCGGATCGTATGCGACGGAAAACTCGCGCGTGTCTCCGCCGGAGACGGACACCTCCCGTACCCCAGGAATCTTCTCGAGCGTATCCGAGAGGCCGTCGGCGCTTTCCCGGAGGACGAATCCGTCATAAGGACCGGTCAGGGCCACGGTGAATATCGGCCGGTCGTCCATGGAGATTTCCCGGACACTTGGATCGTTCGCGTCGTCCGGTAGGCTGGTTTTCACGCTCTCCACGGCATCCCGGACGCTGCGGATGGCCGCCGTCAGGTCTTCCTTCGCGTCGAACTCGACGGTGACCGCGGACAGCGAGTTCTCGGAGCGCGAGGTGAGTTTACTGACGCCTTTGAGCGCGCCTATCTCGGTCTCGATCTTTTTGGTGACCAGTTCCTCGACGTCGCCCGGGGAGGCACCCGGATAGGGCGTTATGACGACGGCGATCGGTATCTTTACCTCCGGGTTCGACTCGCGCGGAAGCTTGATGAAAGAATAGACGCCCCACGCGGAAATAAGGGCGATCATGAGGAGGATGACCCGCGTATGCGTGACGAAAAAATTGAGGAATCCCTTTCGGAGTTCCGGGTCGAAGACGAGCTTCGAAAGGTAGCTGGAATCGGAAGATGCGACTTTTGTCGTTGTCGGTGTCTTAAAATCTTCGTCGGGCATAGGGGTATGTGTATAAAGGAGAGAAGAATTTCGAATTATGAATTATGAATTTTGAGATGGAATCGTGAACCAAGTGAAGACAGTAGTACGTAGTCCGTAGACAGGGAAGGGAATGGCGTAGTAAGAGACTGCTACTTCCTACCTGCTACTTGCTGGCGACCGCTTCGCCGTCCTTTACCCGTTTCGCGTTCTCGATGATGATGCGGGTGTCATCTTGGAGGTCGGCTGAGACCTCGGCGGTTTCACCCTCGATCCGGACGACGTCGACCGGAATCCGTTTCGCTATTCCCTCTTGAATCGTGAAAATCGAGGACGTGCCGGACGATTCTATGGCCACGGCCGAGAGCGGGAGGAAGAAGTGCCCGGATCCCGACGGATTCAGGGTCGCATCCGCGAAGACCGAAACGGACGTGCCGGGAAGTACCGAATTTCTGTCGGTCACGGTCGCTTCCGCGAGAAAACGCCGGCTGGCAGGATCGGCAGCGGAAGAAACGCGCTTCAGCATACCGCTCACCGGCTGAGTATCGTTCGGCGTCCGCATGATACGGATGGTCGATCCGGGAACGAGGAGCGCCCGTTCGGATTCGCTCACATAGAACGTGACCGTCATCGTCGCCGAGCCGTTCTCGATAACATAGAGCGGGTCGCCGGTTTTCACCGAATCTCCTGGCGCTACGTCTCGTGACGTCACGGTTCCGGCGATGGGACTCTTGATTATGTGCCGGTCAAGCAATGCGGTGAGTGTCGCCTGGGTGGACTCGAGGTTTTTCTTCGCGAGATCCTTCGAAAGCTCGGAGGCGTGGGTGGACGTGTTTCCGTCGGTCCGCTTCGATTCGGCGTAAGAGAGCTTGGCGCGTTCGACGGAAAGTTCGGCGTTCCGGATATCCGCGTTCCGGAATCCCGAATCCGACGCGACGCTTCCGGACGGATCGTCGATCCGGGCGAGTACGGTGCCGACGCCGACCTTCTGACCGAGTCTGATGTTCGAGGAAACGACCGTGCCGTCACTTCCGGCTGAAACATTCGCGACGCCTTCGGCCGTGACGGTGCCGGGGAATGAGAGGCTGACCTGGGCGGACCGATTTTCCGATACCTGACGGATGCCAACCTGGACGGGGTGAACGCTGTCGTTCGTCGCGGCCGGTTCGGTCGGACGACGAAAGTACGCAACCGTTCCCGCGATGACGATGACGACGGCAATTCCGATGACGAGGGATTTCTTGGATTTCATAGGGGAAGATACTTACAACTAATAACTTACAACAAGCAACTAACGACTAAAGACAATAACGAAAACTCGGGTATGCTATTGATGTTTCCTTCCTATGCTTTATGTTTCGTTTTCGATTTCTCATTGCTATCGCACTCGGTACAGCTGTTCGATTCCGCTTGGTCGAGGAGCGAGAGGAGATTTTTGAAGAAGGCGGCATGCGCGGTGATTTCCGATTTCGAGAAATATCCGGAAAGTCTGAGTCCTTCCTTTTCGGCGCGTGTCTCGACCGTTCTCAGTTTCCGCTTCCCGAAGGCCGTGAGTGCGAAGGCCGCGAATCGTCTGTCACTTCCCGACTTCGAGGGGAGTCTCTCTACGAGGCCCTTTCGTTCAAGTGTGCCGAGGCGCTGACTCAAGTTCGACTTCGTCCCGCCGAGACACTCGAGTATGGCGCCTGGCGAGGACGGCCCGGCGATAGCGAGGTACTTCAGTATTTTAAAGGCGGTGAAGGAAAGGTCGAGCGGTTCAAAGATCAGCCGATCGGAGAGACGCTCAATCCGTGTCGCCGCATGAAGAATCGGCGAAATCATGTCGTCCGCCGGGAATGATCCTTTCTTGCGGGTTTCCTTTGCCTGTTTCATAGGTATGCATTCCATGTTCGCTTATAGTTTACCAATTAACTATCTGGTGTCAAGCATCCGGTCAGCGGAAGGGGAATGTACGCGATTTCGACCGTATTTTCATGGCTTTCCCAAGCGCAGACCCGATATTTTCATTGACACAAAGTCGAAAAAGTGCTATACTACTCTTTCAGCGTTAAGGACCACTACGAAGTGAACATCCTTACCTGAAACAGTTTTCTTTACATCAACCTTTCGTCTTCATAGACTCACACGTCATGGAGACGATCATCAAGGATAAAAATGAAACAGTTAGTGTCATTAGTCGCAGTATTCGCCATTCTTTTTGGCATAGTTCAGAACGTCCGCGCCGAAGAAAAAAAGGATGCGTTCACCATCGAGCTCCAGACAGGCGTTCGTAACACCTATTTTGATGGGTGGGGAGGAACGTCTTTCTACAAAGGATTTTCCGTCCCTTCGTCGGTCACCGTTACTCACAACGGCACCGGCCTGTACGCCCAGTTGTGGCATTCGTTCTCACCCAACGGTGAGGAAGATGGAGCCGACGAAACGGATCGTACGCTGGGCATCGCGGTTCCACTTGGCCCGGTATGCGTTGATCTTTCGTACTCCTACTATGACCTGACGGGTCCGGTAGGGTACAATGCAATCACGCTTGCAGTCGACCTCCCGAAGTTTGAGGGAGTGACTCCGTTCGTAGCAGTCAGCAAGATGTACTCGACGGATTCATCGGTCATGCCGGGGTACTTCCTGCACAAGGCGGGCGTCAAGGGCTCGGTGAAGATTTCGGACCAGCCGATCGATCTCTGCGGATACGTCAGTGGCTTCAATGGTGGCGGAGCATCTGAGCTCGCCAGTATCCTGAAGCTCGATGCATCGACGACGATTAAGACCGGAGCTGTCGATATCATCCCGCAGGCCGGTTACAAGGTGCCGCTTCAGGGGAAGGTTGACCCTGAGCTGTTCCTGGGTCTGGACACGGTGTACGCCTTCGGGATCAAATGATCCTCACGAGGTAAGAAGTTGAAGAGAGCAGGTGTGTCGCAACGACCCCTGCTTTTTTCGTTTCCGGGGACGATGTATACTATTCGTGCCCGGGTGTTTGGTATGTCGGGTAAAGATGAAAACGATGGAGGGGAGCATGCGGACACCATTGCAACGATTCCGACTGTATGTCGGAATGTCGCGCACGCGACACGAAAAGTCGCCGTATGAGCGGCGGAACGAGGGAAGTAAATCTTCCGGAACCCGGACGGGACCCGGAATCCGGAAACCGGGAGGAGTCCGGAGGCCGTCGAAAAAGAAGGCACGAGTCTGATGCTGCGGCGGATTGGAACGAAAGGAAAAAGCAGGTGTGTCGTAACGACCCCTGCTTTTTCTGTTTCCAAGAGGAAGGGTGTATGCTAGGATGGTCGGTCGGTAGAGATGTACAACCCCGTTATTTTCATAATGGTACCCGCCTGTAGAGACGCCCCGACGGGGCGTCTCTACGGAACGCAATATCCATGTCCGTCTTCACCCTGAAATCACCGTATCAGCCCGCTGGAGATCAGCCCAAGGCCATCGAGGGTCTGGTTTCCGGTCTGCGAGAAGGCATCGCCCAGCAGACGCTTTTGGGCGTGACCGGGTCCGGCAAGACGTTCACCGTGGCGAATGTCATACGGGCGTACGACAAGCCGACCTTGGTCATCGCACACAACAAGACGCTCGCGGCACAGCTCGCGCAGGAGTATCAGACGTTCTTTCCGGACAATGCCGTTCACTATTTCGTTTCCTACTACGACTACTATCAGCCGGAGGCGTACCTGCCGATCACCGATACCTATATCGAGAAGGACGCGCAGATAAACGCGGAGATCGATCGGTTGCGGCATGCCTCCACACAGTCGCTCCTGACACGACGCGATACGATCATCGTCGCGTCGGTATCCGCCATATACGGCCTCGGCAGTCCTGAAGAATACATGAAAAATCATCTCGTGCTGGAAGTCGGCGAGACGTGTTCACGGCCGGAGTTGTTGCGAAAACTGATATCCATATTTTTCACCCGGACGAACGCGGACCTGTTGCCGGGAACGTTTCGGGCGCTCGGTAACCGGATCGAGATTATGCCGGTGTCCGAGAAGACGGTGTACATGATCGAGATATCCGGAAGTCGGATTTCCGGTATCATGCAGATCGATCCGGTAACGCAGAAAATTCAAGGGTCGCCGAAATCGGTGTATCTCTTTCCCGCGAAGCACTTCGTCGCCGACAGGGACGAGCAGGGACGCGCGATCGAGAACATCCGCGAGGAACTTGCGGGGCAGCTCGCGAAGTTCGAGAAAGAAGGGAAACTGCTCGAGGCCGAACGGCTCAAGCGGCGGACGAACTACGACCTCGCGATGATGGCCGAGATCGGCTACTGCAACGGAATCGAGAATTATTCCCGTCAACTGTCATTCCGTCCCGCCGGCGCGCCGCCGGAGACCCTGCTCGATTATTTCCCGAGACTTCCCGATGGAACGCCGGACTTTCTGACCGTTATCGACGAGTCGCACGTCACGGTGCCGCAGATACGGGGCATGTATGCCGGTGATCAGGCTCGCAAGAAGAATCTTGTCGAATTCGGATTCCGATTGCCTTCGGCGCTCGATAACCGTCCGCTCCGATACGAGGAGTTCGACGAACGAGTCGGAGCGGTCATCTATACTTCCGCGACGCCCGGAGAATATGAGCGGGAGGTGAGCGGGAATATCGTCGAGCAGGTCATCCGTCCGACCGGACTCGTCGATCCCGAGATTTCCGTCCGTCCGGTTCGGGAAGGCGGAGCGTATCCCGGGCAGATCAGTGATTTCATTCGGGAGACGGAACTTGAGGTCGGCCGTGGTGGCAGGGTGATCGCGACGACCTTGACGAAAAAGATGGCCGAAGACCTTTCCCGGTATTTGAAGGAAAAGGGAATAAAGGCCGAATACCTGCATAGCGATATCAAGACGATCGACCGTATCAAGATTTTGACGCAGTTCCGGAAGGGCGAGTTCGACTGCCTGGTCGGAGTCAACCTGCTTCGCGAGGGGCTCGATCTGCCCGAGGTGACCTTCATCGGTATTCTGGATGCGGACAAGGAGGGATTCCTCCGTTCCGAGACGTCGCTCATACAGATCATCGGTCGGGCCGCGCGGAACGTGGCGGGGCGGGTGACCCTGTATGCCGATTCGGTGACCGGATCGATGAAATATGCGATCGACGAGACGAATCGTCGCCGGGCGATCCAGGTCGCCTATAATGAGGAGCATGGCATCACGCCGGAAACCATATTGAAGACCGTTCACGATATCACCGAGGATCTCGAGAGCGATCATGACAAGGCGGTCCGCACGATACTCGCGATAGATGAGGCGGGTTTCGACAGGAATCCGCGAAAGACGATACGGCGGAAGGAAAAGGAGATGAAGGACGCGGTAAAGATACTCGACTTCGAGACCGCCGCCATACTGCGCGACGAGATCCGCGCGCTTGAGGCAAGGATCGGAACCGAATGACGGAACGGTCGATCCGGTACGTTTTTTCGTGGTATAATGGTACCCGAAACGGAAACGTAACACGGATATCATATGGACAAACGGCAACAGTGGATCGTCGGGGCGATAGCGGTACTTGCCGCGTTCGCGATCGGTTCGGTCATATACCGGCAATACGCTTCGGTGACGCCGGGCTCGACGTTCCGGAGCGGAGTGCTCGGATCCGTATCGCAGGGGAACGCGGGAACGTCGGATGCGGTTGTCGAAGAGGCTATTCCGGGCGGCGATATTTCCCCCGATGACGTCGCGAAAGGTATCGGTGACGACCTCCTGAAAGAAGAGAACGGAACCGAGTCCGAGGCTGCCGCCGAAAAGGAAGCGGCAACCGCGGGCGCGAAGGTACTGAACGAATATGAAAACGCATATGAGGAAAACAACATCTAGGATCGTTACCATCGCGCTCGTTTCCGTCGTTTCTGTCGTTACGGTGTCGACCGCGTCGGCGCAGATGTTCGACCAGGTGACGAATGCCCGAAGGATCATCGGCGATGTCCGTCAGAAGGTCGAAGCGAAAAAAGAGGAGATCAAGATCCAGGTCCAGGGGGAGTTCTGTGGGCGGTTCGCCGAGACGACCGGAAACATCGCGGAAAAGATGTCCGGTGTCCGGACCAAGATCGATGAATTGAAGGGGAACAGGGAGGCGACGATGGAGGACCGCCGTGATACGCGCGATGAGAACCTGAACGGTATCCGCTCGACGCAGGATGCGCGACGGGTGGAGTGGTACGCCAAGCTCGAGGCCCGCGCAACGACGGACAGGCAGAAGGACGCGGTACGGGAGTTCGAAAAGACGGTTGACACGTCCGTTGAGACGAGGCGCGACGCTGTCGACGCGGCCATCGCCGCATTCCGCTCCGGGGTCGATTCGCTGGTTTCCGGAAAGAAAAATTCCGCCGAAACCGCGGCTGACGTTTTCCAGGGCGCGGTCGACGCGGCGGTAGCCAGGGCAAAGGCGGATTGTGAGGCCGGAAAGGATCCCGAAACCATACGAAACACGTTCCGCGCTTCGTTGAAGAAGGCAAAGACGGAACTGACGGCTTCCCGAAAGTCGGTCGAAGGTATCGGAGGTCAGGTCGATGCGCTTGCCAAGGTCCGGAACGAATCGATCCGGAAAGCGGTGGAGGCATTCGATGCCTCGCTCAAGGCGGCGACGGAAAAACTGAAGACGGCGTTTTCCGATAACGGATAATGGGGCGTCTTCCGTTCGGAACGGGGTTTCGGCTCCGTTTTTGATTTCCGGTCTCCTGGGATTATACTGGTCAGTATGGAGAACAGGAGCACATATCTCGATAGGGGCGGTTTCATTGTCTCCGCCGATGATTATGGGATCCGCGACGCATCCGCGGCGATTTTGCCTTTGGCACGTTCCGGGAAACTTGACCGGGTCGCCGTGATGGCAGGCCGGGTTTCGCAAGCGGATGCCGATGCGCTTATGGCGACCGGTGTCGCAATCGATATCCATCTCGAGCTGACCAGGTTGGTCGGGAGTGGCGAATGCGATTCCGCGCAGGGAATACGTACGGTCGTGAACTTCGCGTCCCGATTCCTGTCCGGACGGCTGTCGCCGCGAAGGGTCGGCGGGGAATGGGAACGGCAGTTGGAGCGGTTCGAGGAGCTGTTCGGGAGGAAGCCGGACGGGTGGAATGTCCACGAGCACTATCAATATTTCCCGATTTTTTTCCGGGTTTTGGTTGGGTTCGTCGAACGGCACGGCGACGGCTTCGTCCGTTTCGGAAAACGTGGAATTTTTTCCGGAAAGCGATGGACGTTCACTTCGCTCATTCTTGGGATACTGTGGTTTTTTTGTCGCCCGGCGTTCGCGCGACATCCTGCGCCGACGACCGACTACATGGCGAGTTTCGACTGGTTCTCCGGGCGGGAGGATGAGCTGTTCGTTCGCGCACCTCGCGGAACCGTGGAGTTGGTGTTTCATCCCGAGCGGCCGGAAGAGAAACGATGGATCGAGGAACATATAACAGTGAAAAGTCCGAAGTGAAAAGTCGAAAGCCAATCAAGTTCATAAAGTCGAAGGTCGAAAATCTACGGGTGTAGTGGCGGGTCCCCGTGTCCGCCCGAGGAGATCGAAATACAGGCTGTATGGATGCCGGATCAGGTAACATGTCGTTTCGGAAAAGCGTCCTGTCAGTCGTGCGGGATATTCCTCACGGCGGGACGATGAGTTACGGCGAGGTCGCCCGACGGGCGGGGTTTCCCAGGGCGGCGCGCGCCGTCGGATCGCTCATGCGGAAGAACTTCGATTCCATGGTTCCGTGCCACCGCGTGATCCGTTCCGATGGCCGCCTCGGGGAGTATAACCGCGGCGGGGAGGATGTGAAGCGGAAGCTTTTGGAAAAAGAAGGGGTATTGTTTGATGACAGAGGGCGCGTATGTACAGCTTAAGGCTGAATTTCTTCGTATCTGATATCATGGAAGGAAGATTATCCGTTTCGTACGTCATATGAGCGAAGGACCCGGACTGAAGATACTCGGCGAGATATCTATTCAGGAGAGGAAAATACCGAAGACGATGAGTCTCGAATCGAGGAAACGGGCGGCAGAGGTGTTGCCGGCGGCCCTTGTCGCGACCGTCGAACGACTGAACGAAACGATCCGCGAGAAGCTGTCATCGCTCGGTGAGCGTCAGGTCCTGCTTTCGGACGGACGGATCGATATGGAAGCGTTCCGGAAAGAGAACGGCGGTCCGCATGCGGACGGGACGGTCGAATCGGACCGTCGGCAGGTCGATGGGAAACGTACGGAATATGGGAAGGGATCGGAGTCGCTTCGGCCCGGGGAGATCGGCGAGATGGCGCTCTTCTGTGTCGTGAACCGCATCCTCGGGGCTCGATTTCTGGCTACGAGGACGGCGGAATACGACGACTACGAGCATCTGGTCGACTTCATGATCGTGGACCTTGCGCGGGACGGGAAGCCGATCTGCGCGGTCGACGAGTTCATCGGTGACGAGGAGGAGGCCGACTCCCAGACGAGGAATCGGATCGCCAAGAAGAAGGAGCGGTTACGTCGCGAGGGCGGCATGACGCTCCGATACGGCATCGAGTCGAAAGACGGTGCGCTTTCGCTCGGGGAATATTGCGGACTGTCCGGCGTTTACGCCGCGGCGACACCCAAGACGCTGGAGCGGCTCTTTACGGAGAATATTGATCTCGCTTCCGGTTCCGGGAATCCGTCCGAGGCCGAATGGGCGTTCTTCGCGGAGGTGATCGGCTCCGTCGAACGCTATGCGAACGACGACGCGCATCTTCCGGAGGACGGCCCGGTTCACGAACTCATCCGCGTCGCGAGGGAATGTATCGACACCCGAAAACCTATCGGAGGGGGATGAGCGGAGTGAAATTTCGCACCTCGCTGTTATACGGAGTTCCGCGGAGCGCAGTGGAGGAGAACATGGAGGAGAACAGAGAGATGACCATCCGCAGGCATTATTCAGAGTGGAGTGGAATTGCGAATAACGTTTGCGTATATCAGAAGTTGCCGAAACAAAGTGAAGGCAATTTGGGTAAGCATTTGCCGAAGGCAAGCGCAAACCTGATATACGCTGTTAGCTGATGTAAATGAATGCGCAAGCGATAGCGATCACTATTCGGGAAAATTTTATTTTTTTAATTCTGCTAAAAAAGAAAGTGCATCATTAAAATAAGTTTCCGTATTTTTATCTTTATTTAAAAACGCTCTGCAGACAATTACGCATTGTCTCAAAAGCCGCCATCGTAAAAATCGATCATACTCCTTGTCTGTAAGCGGATTATCCTTGGTATATCCTTCCCACAACCCCTTTCGAAAGATAGGACTTAGTCTGGTGGTTTGAGAATATCCTAGGTCTGACATTGGGTCTCCTGCAATAATCTCACCAGGATCAATAAAAGAAATATCTTTTGAGTCGGAAACAATAATGTTTCCACCAGTGATATCTCCATGTAACAGGCGAGGCTCAGTAAAAGACAGAAGTTTCTCACTTTCCGCCGTTACTCTTAATATATCCAGAAATTCATCATTTGAAAATGCAGTGCCTTCTTTTTTAATCAAATTTTGTATTCTTTTTACGAAAAAATGAATTACTGACTTTATATTTTCTCCAGACCAGTCGTTTTTTATGTCTGGGTGTCCGTATCCAGGTATTTTTATTTCATGAATTTTTCGCAATTGCCTTCCCGTTTGAACGGCAATATCATGCCTTTCTTTTTCCGACCCTATGTCGCAAGAAGGTTTGCCATCAAACCACTCCCACACAATATATGGGGCGGGAAGCATATCGAGATTGTCACTTGATTGGATTATATTCGGAGTTGGAATGTTGTTTTCCAGTAATAATTGATTAAATATTATGTTTGTATAAAATTGACCAGTATCATTTGAATCGGAAAAAACTTTTAAAGCATAGGATGAACTACCACAATCAATACGAAAAACAGAATTTGAGTCTTCGCCCCTTACTTCCTTAGCGTCAATTTCCCTACCGGTTGGTATTCCAGCTTCTTCTAAAATATTTTTTACGTTTTCCGAAACTATTTTATGCACTTCGAGAGGATTCAAGATTTGTTTTTCTTTGGTCATCGACATATTCATATCTAACCAGTTTTTCATAGTCTTACTTCTTACTTCCTAAAATCTAACGCAACAAGGGCATTGAATTTTTCTTTCGGGAGTGGAGTAAATGATATTTACTTTCTCGTTCCTACCGGGTCGAAGCATTCGAAATGTATGGCGCCGTCGTCGATCACTTCGTCGACCCTGTAGAGACCCCTGGTGTATATCTCGCCGTTTTTGACGAAATGCGTTACTTCCGTAATAACGATGACGGCCTTGGGGCGGGACAGGACTTCGCCACCTTTCGTTTCGATCAACGGTATTTGTCCGTGCAGCCAATACAGGCGTTGGTCTCGTTTGAGGAAAGGATATGTTCTCCCTGCTTCAAGCGTTTCGGGGATACATTCCTCGATTTTACGGTTGCCATTTATAAACTCCGAAATATTGCGCAATGCGAGGTCGGGATTGAATTCGACTTTGATACCCATAATAAAGGAAGGAGAGTATGATTTCAGTTCTGCCTTCAGCGTAGCGAATTCTAGGGGGTTATGCAAACGTTTTTCCCGTTGATTCGGGGATATATGTTTTCTGGTTCGAATTGGCGGTGAACCGTCCTTTCCGGTTGCCCCTTTCCCGAATCTGTGGTATCATGTCCCGATGACCAAGAAGAAGACGGCCGCGGATAAAACGGCGGAAAAGCGAGCGAAGAAGGCGATGAAACCGGAGGCGAGGCCGGCTGTTTTGAGGAATCCGAAAACACAAAACACAGAATCCAGAAACCAAACAAAACACGAAGCCCAGATTCACAAATCTCACAACAAGAGAGAGAAGGATTCGGACCATATCAGGCCGGAGGCGGGGAAGCCGAGCGAGTGGATCACGGTCAAGGGCGCGCGGACGCATAATTTGAAAAATATTTCCGTTTCGATGCCGCGCAACCGGATGATCGCCTTTACCGGGCTTTCCGGTTCCGGAAAATCTTCGCTCGCGTTCGATACGATTTTTGCGGAGGGGCAGCGACGATACGTGGAAAGCCTGTCCGCGTATGCGCGACAGTTTTTGAACACCATGCAGAAGCCGGACGTGGACGAGATCACCGGGCTCTCGCCGGCGATCTCGATCGACCAGAAATCCGCGGGACGCAATCCGCGCTCGACGGTGGCGACGATCACCGAGATCTACGATTATCTGCGCGTGCTCTTTGCGCGGCTCGGTCGGCCGCGATGTCTCGTGTGTGGACGCGAAATCGAGAAGCTTGCGCCGGACGAGATCCTGGGTCTGGTCGGCGAGATGGCGAAAACCGAAATTTCCTCGAAGATGACTCTTTCTAGATCGGATACCATCATGTTGACCGCTCCGGTCGTCCATGGGCGCAAGGGGGAATACTACCAGCTCCTGTACGATGCACTCGGGAAAGGCTTCGCAGAGGCGGTCGTCGACGGCGTGCGGCACAGCCTGCGCGAGCAGATCGTCATGTCCAAGAACAAGAAGCACGATATCAGTCTGGTCGTGGACGAGATTCCGCTCCGTGAATTCGAAAAGTTCCCGCAATCGTCCGAAGAGCGCCTGCGCGAGGCCGTTGACCGTGCGCTGGAGGAAGCCGAGGGGGTGATCGGCGTAACGATAGGCGGGAAGGACCGGGTGCTGTCGTCGAAGTATTCCTGTCCCTATGACGGGTTCTCGTATCCGGAGATCGAGCCGAGACTGTTTTCGTTCAATTCGCCGTATGGCGCGTGTCCGGCATGCAACGGTCTCGGGACGAAGCACTTCTTCGGAAACGAGCCGTGCGACGTCTGTCATGGGACGCGTCTTCGCGAGGAGGCCATGTATGTATATGTGGGCGGGAAGAACATCGTCGAACTTACGTCGATGACCATCACCGATGCGAAGGCGTTCTTCGACGGTATCGTGCTTACCGAACGCGAACGGCAGATCGCCGCGGTCGTGTTCCGCGAAATCGGCAATCGGCTCGAATTTCTCCTTGACGTGGGACTCGATTATCTGACGCTCGACCGTCGTGCGAACACGCTTTCCGGTGGCGAGGCACAACGGATCCGGCTCGCGTCGCAGCTTGGAAGCCGTCTGGTCGGCGCGCTCTATGTGCTTGACGAACCGACGATCGGCCTGCACAGCCGGGATAATGATCGGCTCATAAAGACGCTGCAAAGCCTCCGCGATCTCGGCAATACCATCATCGTCGTCGAACACGACGAGGACACGATCTTCGCGTCCGACTATCTCGTGGACCTCGGTCCGAAGGCGGGCGTGCATGGCGGCGAGGTCGTCGTTTCGGGATGGCTCGATGAACTCTTGTTGGCGGAAAAGAACGTTTCCGGTTCGCTGACGCTTTCGTATCTCCGCGACGAGGAGCGTATAGAGATTCCAAAGATTCGCCGAACCCGCGATAAGGGGACGCTCCGAGTCCGCGGTGGGAATATTTTCAATATAAGAAACTTATCCGCCGATGTGCCGCTCGGACGGTTCATTGCGATTACCGGGGTTTCCGGATCAGGAAAATCGTCATTTCTGTATGAGATTTTATGGACGAATCTGCAGAAACGTTTCGATCGGCGGTACCGTTCGAACAAGGTCACGAACTGCGATTCGTTTCTCGGGACGGAATACCTGTCCCGAGCGGTACTGATCGATCAGAGTCCGATCGGCCGTACGCCGCGGTCGAATCCGGCGACGTATACCGGTGCATGGACGCATATACGCGACATGTTCGCCTCGACGGAGGAAGCGCGCGTTCGCGGATGGAAGGCGGGACGCTTCTCGTTCAATCGTCCCGGTGGGCGATGTGAGACTTGCGAAGGAAACGGGTTCATTGCCGTCGAGATGCACTTCCTGCCGACGGTCTACGTGCCGTGCGATGTCTGTAACGGTAAACGCTTCACGAAGGAAACGCTTGAAATCGAATACAAGCACAAGAATATCGCGGACGTGCTCGCGATGACGATCGAGGAGGCGCATGTCTTTTTCAAGGACATTCCCGCGATCGCGGACCGGCTGCGCACGCTTGAGGAAGTGGGTCTCGGCTATTTACAGCTCGGTCAGGCGGCGACGACCCTCTCAGGAGGCGAAGCGCAGCGGGTGAAAATCGCGAGTGAACTGTACCGTCCGCATCTGGAGCGGACCATCTATCTCCTTGATGAGCCGACCATCGGTCTCCACTATGACGACGTGAAGAAACTCTTGGAAATACTGAATCGGCTTGTCGACAAGGGACACTCCGTTCTCGTCATCGAGCACAATATGGACTTCGTAAAGTCCGCCGACTGGATCATCGACATCGGCCCGGAGGGCGGCGTGGGCGGAGGGAAGATCGTCGCGGCGGGCACGCCGGAGGACGTCGCCAAGACCCCCGGCTCGTATACCGGGGAGTATCTGAAACAGGCGCTTCGTAAGAACTGACAACTTGAAACCTACAACCTACAACACACAACTTACAACAATCATGCTTAGGGTAGTCGGTGGTATGGAACAGGCTGGGACTGGGTAGCGGATCTTCTAAGGAGTTCAACTCCCAATACGGATTTCGGTATCTACTTTTTCTCCATGTCGCGGACTTGTCGAAGGAGTTCTTCAAGGGTGGTTTCGATCTTGGCAAGTCGGGCAAGGTCTTCGGTGCGTTCGGCACTGTCTTCCTTGTCGTCCTTTTCGATTTCCTCGCCGATATCTTCCACATCCTCGGAAATATCCTCGACCTCCTCGCCAATTTCCTTGACCTCTTCTTGAATGGTGTCGATGTCCTTGGATATCTCTTCCACATCCTCGGAAATGTCTTCGACATCTTCGCTGACCGCTTCGATACGGGCGGCTTGCCGGTTAACGGACATCTGGATGAATATGGAGAGATAGATCGCCTCGAGCGAAACGATGGTCGTCAGGATAAGCATGATTTGGTCGAATCCGAATCCGAAGAATTGCAGCGCGAATATTCCTACGAAGAGGATTGTGTGGACGACGAGTGAGGGGATGGATCCGACGGAACGAATCGCAGCGAATGCGAAATCTTCGAGTGGGCCCGGCATCTGTTCAGGGGACTCATTGGTGGATTCGACCTGATTCATGGGATATTTTTGACGGATATGTCCGAAGTATACCATTGACGAAGGTCTTTCGAAAACGTGAACGAAGAGGTATGATGAAATCGAATCCGTAATATCATGGCCTATGAAATCGAAAATGGTCGGTGCCGGTGTGATCGCGCTTGCCGCCGTAATGTTGGCGGGTTGTTCCAAACAGTCCGCGCCGATCGCGGATCAGTCGCAATCCGGTGATGGAACGCCGACACAGGAAGCGTCCCCGGTGTCGGAACCGACGAAAGCGTCCGGCGGCGCAGGGGAGAAGCTTGGAGGTGCTGCGGAATGGATTGCCGGACTGGCGTCGGGGAAACAGATGGCTTGTCAATACGTTATCCCGGCCGGGGAAGGGAAGGCGTCGCTCACGATGAAGATGTATGCCGACAAGGACCGCTACAAGACCGAAATGGATCTGCCGACGGGTTCTGTGGTGTCGATATTCGACGGGAAGACGATGTATA